>CAKZKA010000115.1 GCA_937120965.1 uncultured Chloroflexota bacterium | reverse complement strand
TGATCCGGGTGGCCTCCTCGACGGTGACCGCTCTCGCCAGGGTGCGGCGGCCGATGGGGCTCTGTAGCTGCGTGAAGCCGTGCCGCACGAAGATGTCGAGGGCTCCGGGGAACCTCGCCAGGGCGTCGGCCACGATGGTGTCGGGGGTGCGGCCCGCCTCCAGCGCGGCGATGTAGACGAAGGGCTTCCAGGCGCTGCCCGCCTGGCGCGAGGGCCGGGTGGAGGTGCCCGCGGTGCGCTACCCGTACTTCAACCCGTACACGGAGCGCTACGAGCTGGCCGTCACGCCGCCGGTGCCGAGCAGCACCGCGCGCGCCTGCACGAAGACCAGCCCGCCCGAGCGGATGTCGATCAGCAGCACGCCCGAGAGGCGGGAGCCGTCGGCGCTGCGGATCAGCGCGACCGCTCGGTGCTCCTCCAGCCGTTCGATGCCGCGCGCCCAGGCCTGCTCGGCGAGGCGGTTGATGATCTCGATGCCCGTCAGGTCGCCCTTGTGGACGGTGCGGTCGAAGGTCTGGCCGGCGAAGGCCTTCTGGTGGATCGTGCCGTCCGGGTTGCGGTCGAAGAAGCAGCCCCAGCGGTTCTCGAGTTCGCGGATGCGGCGCTGCGCGACGGTGACGAGGGTCCAGGCCAGGTCCTGGTCGTTCAGCCACTTCCCGCCCTCGAGCGTGTCCATGAAGTGGCGCTCGATCGAGTCCTCGCGCGCCAGCGCGACGTTGTAGTAGCGCGGATCGTCGGTGACTTCCTCGCCGCGGTGGGCCGGCAGGTCATGCATTATAAATGCCCCCGACGCAGCGAAGGTCATCAACTGGGCGTTGACCTGATAGGCCTGGAAGACTTGTTTGCGCTCTTCCGCTTCGTGTTCCTCACCCATGCTTGCCCACACATCCGTGTACACGGCGGTAGCACCCTCTACAGCTTCGCGCGGGTCGTTCGTTACAAGGAGTTTCCCACCAGTCATGGCGTTGCGTCGGGTTGCTTCAGCAACGATGGCGGACACAGGCTCGTATCCTTTGGGCGAAGCCACTCGCATCTCCACCCCTAAATTCGCGGCGGTGATCATGAGAGAGTGGCACACATTGTTGCCATCACCCACGTAGGCCAGGCGCAGGCCCTGCAACGCACCGAAGCGTTCGCGCAGAGTGAGCATATCAGCGAGGGCCTGGCAGGGATGCTCGCGGTCCGAGAGAGCGTTAATCACCGGCACGGAGGCGTAGCGCGCCAGAGTCTCGACCGTCGTATGCTTGAAAACGCGCGCGGCGATGGCCTGCACCCAGCGGCTCAGGTTGCGCGCCACATCAGGCACACTCTCGCGTCCGCCCATATCAATGTCGTTAGCCGAGAGGTACGAGCCGTGGCCGCCGAGCTGGGTCATGCCGGCCTCAAAGGCCACGCGGGTACGCAGCGACGGCTTTTCGAACACCAGGGCAAGGGTCTTCCCCTGGAGGGGCAACCCGGCGTGGGCCCCTCCGCCATTGGCGCGAAACTCGGCCTTGAGGCTGGCGGCTCGATCCAGCAGGGCCTCAACCTCGGACCGGCCCAGGTCGCCCGCCGACAGATAATGCTGCAACATCACTCTCGCTCTCCGTCACAGGGGTGCTCAGGGCGCACCGTCTATGCAAGCATGTATCATACCAGAGGAGCATTACGGAAACCCTGGCAATTTGGGAGGGCTGCGCCCTCCCAAACCCTCCCCACAGGCAGGGGCATGGGGAAACCGGGTTTCCCCGTATGTTCGCGTTAGGCCCCATGCGCGGGGCGTACAACGCCCGAATGAAAATATTATTGTTCTTGGGAGGGCGCAGCCCTCCCAAACCCTCCCGCGGGCGAACTATTTTCACCTCAGCCATTACCATCGCGGCGGCCCATGCGCTGCAAGTGGTGTTGCTTTTTCTGCTCAAAGCGCTGCGCGGCGGGGGTGCGGCGGTAGTCATCGGCGTCAATAATAATAATCTCATCGCACAGGTCGCGATCGGTCATACGCGAGAGGATGCGCGGCTCAATATCCTTAGGCTCGCGGTTACTGGTAATCACCGTAGGCAGGCGATAGTTATAGCGGTGATTAAAGATCTGGAACAGCTTCTCGCGGGCCCAGGGCGTGGCGTTCTCGGTGCCCAGATCATCGAGGATGAGCACCCCGGCGCTGCGCACCTGTTCGAAGCGCTCATCGTAGCCCACCTCGCTGTGGGGGCCGAAGGTAGAGCGCAGGTGATCGAGCAGGTCAGGCACGACGGTGAAGAGCACCTCGTTGTGATTGGCGAGGAGGCGGTTGGCGATAGCCGCAGCCAGGTGCGTCTTGCCGCAGCCATAGCCCCCAAAGAGAATGAGCCACCCCACAGGATGCTCGGCGAACTTGATCGCCCGGGCATAGGCCCGCGCCACACCGCGCACCCCGGCGTCGAAATTCTCGAAGGTCTTATTGAGGAACGGCCCGAGGTTGCTCATAGCCCGCAGCATTTCGCCGCGCCGCCGCAGGCGCTCGGCTGTGCGGCAGCTACAGGGCCAGAGCCGGCCAAAATCGGGGTGGCCGTAGGGCACATCGGCGACCAGATACCCGGCGCCCTTACAGCGCGGGCAGGGCGCATCAGAGATCGGTGTCGTCGCTGCCGCGTCGGAAGAGATCTCCGAAGGCTCCGCCGGTGTATTTTTCCACATCGATAGGTCGTTCAGCGTGATGCGTCGCATCCTGTCGTCCATGGACCGCCCACCTCTCAAGGACCTTGCGAATATAGCGCCAGGAACGGGCATTGGCGCGCACGGCCTCGCGCATGGCCTCTTCGATCCATTCGCGAGGGTAGCGTTCTTCGGCCTCGCGCAGTTCATCAACCAGCATCGGGGTGATCAGGCCGATGTTCTGCTCGTAGAGGCCGAGGAGCGATGGCCGCTGCGGCGGCGCCTCGGCAGCCGGGGTGAGGGCGACCTGCGCCCGGGCCAGGCGCTCGACCCAGGCCCGGTTGGCGGCGGTGTGCACCAGGTACCAGTTGGCTACACGCCCGTCGGCCGGCAGAGCCAGGTGCAGCAGCGTGCCCCGCCGGACCGCCGCCTCCAACCCTTCGGCCAGCAGATCTTCAAACGGGCGCAGCTTCGAGACGGAGCGCAGCGAGCGGCGTAGCGTGTGGTCGGCCAGCAACTCCTCCCAGCTCAAGCGGCGTGGCGTAGCCCGCTGCCGGCTCAGGCGGTAGAAGATGTGCAGGGTCACCTTTAACTCGCTGGGGAGGGTGATGGCCGGAATAACCTCGCTGAACAGCTCCGGTGGCAGGCCCACAAGGGTATCGGTTGAGAAGCCGGTAAACACCACGGGCCTCCTGCGCGCCGGTCGAATCCTGCTCGCTATGTTACCACATCCCCGGGCCAAAAGCAGCCTGTCGGCAACACTTGTCAGCCGCCCACAGGGCTGCGCCGCACAACGAGAGGATGAAAATAACTATTCCTGGGAGGGCGTAGCCCTCCCAAACCCTCCCCGCTGGCGGGTTGTTTCCTGGGAGGGCTACGCCCTCCCAAACCCTCCCCGCAGGGAGGGGGTTGGGGAAACCCGGTTTCCCCTTGAGTAACGACGTTGCTCTGCAAAACTTGTGCAAAGGGTTGACAAGGGACGTTCATCGTGGTATCCTTCACAGGGAAACATTCCTGAGGGCAAAGTACCGGGAGATGACCTTGAAAGCTCATCGCGCATCGCTGCTGTTTATTTTTCTTACCGTCTTCATCGATCTGCTGGGTGTTGGCATTGTGCTGCCCCTGCTCCCGTTTTATGTCAAATTGATTGAGGAGACGGGCACACCCTGGCTGGCGGCCAATCACGCGCTGATCGTTGGCGCGCTTACGGCCTCCTACTCGTTGTTTCAATTCCTGTTCGCCCCGGTTCTCGGCGGCCTGTCGGATCGCTTCGGGCGCCGGCCGGTGCTCTTGCTGAGTCTGCTCGGCGCGGCCTTCTCGTATGTGCTGTTCGGCCTGGCCGATAGTCTGCGCGGCTTTGGCGCCGAGGCGGTGCTGGTGGTGCTGTTCGTCTCGCGGATCATTGCCGGGATCACCGGCGGGAGCATCAGCGCCGCGCAGGCCTACATTGCCGATATTACGCCCCCGGAGGAGCGCGCCCGCGGTATGGGCCTGATCGGCGCAGCTTTCGGCCTGGGCTTCATGCTCGGCCCGGCTATGGGCGGTCTGCTCAGCCTGGTCAGCCTGAGCGCCCCGGCTTTCGTCGCGGCGGGTCTGGTCTTCGCCAGTGTTGTCTTCGGCTACTTCCGACTGCCCGAATCGCTGCCCGCTGAGCGACGCGCGCAGCGGTTGAACAGCATCAATCCTTTCAAGCGCCTGCAAGCAGTGATCGGTCTGGAGGCGATCCGCCCGCTGCTGCTGGGTACGGTGATGCTCAACTTCGCCTTCGCCGGTTTGCAGAGCAATTTCGCCGTGTTCGCCAATACGCGCTTTGGCTTCGGTCCGACCGATATCGCTTTCATCTTCGCCTTTATTGGTCTGGTATCGGTTGTGATGCAGGGCTTTCTGATCCGAAAACTGGTTCCGCGCTTCGGCGAGCCACGCCTGGCCGTCAGCGGTTTGACGCTCATGGCCCTGTCGTTCGCGTTGATCGCCTTCATCCCCGCAGGATGGATGCTCTACCCGGTCACCGCCATCCTGGCCATCGGTACTGGTATGGCCACACCCAGCCTGACCAGTCTGATTTCGCGGCGGGTCTCGCCGCAGGCCCAGGGGTCAGCGCTTGGCGGTGTGCAGTCGCTTAACAGCCTGATGATGGTGATCGGCCCACTCTTCGCTGGCGTGATGTTCGACGCCTTTGGAGCAACGGCGCCGTACCTGTCGGGGCTGTTCGTGGTGACGGGCGCGGTCGGCGTGCTAGCGCTGGCCCTGCGGCCGGAACTGGGCCGGAGCGTGCCGGTGGAGCAGGGCGCTTCGGTCGAGGCCGAGCGGATCGCCACAGGTCAGGCCGGAGGGTAGCGTCCGCGCAGTAGTGCCAGGGGACTGATGGAGAGACCGGATTTCTCCGTCGGTTCCTTTTTTTGTGCCCGGGGAACACCGGAGCGTCATCGGGGCTGAGGCAAAGTGATTATGGGAGGGATGCAGGCGACCTGTTCACTTATACCAATTACCGTTGATGATGCCGCATTGCCTGAAGCGATTTCAGGCGTTGTGCTGCCCAGCGTGGCAATCCACAATCCAAAATCTAAAAATGGTATTAGACATGGTTCGCAGGAGAGGCCCTTCCTGGGAGGGCTGCGCCCTCCCCAACCCTCCCTGCCGGGGAGTGGCGCAGTTCGAGACAGGCTCACCGCTCGCGGCGAGCCTATCGAAGCGCAGGTGGGGTAATGCAGTCTCCGTACTGGCATAACGAACGACGTTGCGCTCGGGCCGCCAATGCTGGGCGCCGGACGAGCTGGAGGGACTATGCAATCCACATTGGCATCCGAGATGTGTGCCGCCATCTCGCGCGCGCTCGATAGCATTCCATTTGACCAGCGACGAGACGTTTATGCGCTGTCTTTCTACATCTCTTATTACCGCATTGACTCTCAAGTCCCCTCGCTCATCGTTGGTTACAACACCAACCAGCAATGGCGCGACTCGATCGCCGACGCTTCCAGTTCAGACGAAGCAAAGTGGAACTACGCCTTCTGGCTTCAGAATGAGCTCTGGGCGACGGGTCAGGGGGAGTGGGCGGATCGTATCGAAGCATGGCTGCGCACTCTCGGGCTGTGGCACACAGCCGAGGAGGAAGACACAGACTTTGATCGTGACCTGGAGCCGGCGGGGAAGATCGATGAGAGCTTTGTTGCTCTCGTATGCGATGTCGCGGCGAAACTCCACGAGACCGGGACCATCGTCGCGGTGTTCGGTCGCCCCGTGCCAATTATCGTTCACGAGCTTGAGTACTACGATGCGATCGCCGATCAGACAGCCCGTGCCAACCCTCCCGGGCTGGCAGACGAATTCGTCTCGTGGGTTTGGCGAGGTTGTCCTTAACCATGCGTTCAGATGAAATTGGCAGCATCGCGCAGCCGGTTGCGGCGGTACAACAGAGGAGATGTACCTGCCTCGAGGACGCCGATGTCGCCTTCTCTTCCACCCCTCCGCGCCGGTCAACGCCTGAACGAGTTTGTGCTGCTCGCGCCCCTCGCCAGCAGCGGTGCGAGCGCGCTGTACCTGGCGCAACCGGCGGACCACGGGCGCCTGCGCGAGCAGGCCAGCGTGCTGCTGGCGCGCCTGGGTGTCTGGCGTGGTCGCTTCGACCGGTTGGCCGCGCTTAAGATTGCCTACCCCGACTACCAGGCCAATCTGCACGACGAACACGGCTACCTGTCTCGCGCCGATCTCCGTCACCCGCACCTGGTTGAGCTCTACAGCCGCCGCTGCCAGCGCGCAAAGGGGCAGCTCCCCCGCGACCTGGGTCTGGCGCGGTTGCCCGGCGAGGGGCGCAGCGAAGGGCGTTCCATTGTCTACCTGGCGCTGGCCTTTGAGCCGGGGCCAACCCTGGCGCGCCTGCTCCGCTGGCGACGCGCCCGACCGCTCGACCCGACGCTGGCGGTGCACATCGTCCATCAGACGGCGCAAGCCCTGCGCCACCTGCACGACCACGAGCTGGTGCACCACGATGTTAAGCCCGGGAACATCATCCTGCGCCCGACGCGGGGTATCGTCGACGTGGCCCTGATCGATCTGGGAGCGGCGGAGTCGTTGCGCGCGCCACGGCAGCGCAGCATCTACGGCACGTGGCGCTACCTGCCGCCCGAACGGCTGACCGGCAGCAGCCCGCAAACGGTTACCCCGCAGATTGACGTGTACGGGCTGGGGCGCACACTGGAGGAAATGCTCATCGGGTCTCTAGACGAGGATGAGAGCGCCGCCGCGGGCAATGCGCCCGGCAGGGTCGCCACGGCGCGGGTGGAGCGTCCGCGTATCTCTGCCGAACTGGACCACCTGGTGCGCGACGCGACCGCGCGCTGCCTCGAGCAACGTCGGCGTCGCTTACCTTCGATGCGCGCCTTCATCGAGCGCCTGGAAGCGACCCCGGAGTTCCAGCGGGCGCCAGCGCCCACGCGGGTGTGATGGCGTCGGTACGGTCTTCGGGACGCACGGCATCGCCGCGGGGCGCGATCGCGCCGGCAAGGGTCAGGCCGAAGCGTTCGCGGGTGCGGCCAATCTGCCCGTGGCGGCGGGGGCGCGAATGCTTCGGCCCTGCGGTGGCACGGTGGGTCGCGTTGTTTGCCCTGGCGATCGGTGGTATACTGATCGCACGGTCGTTCAACTACAGCGCCGCCGCGATGCCAGGCGGCGCTTTCGTCTGCGCAGCAGGGGTGGAACAGCCTATGGCGAAGGACAGGATCGTCATCAAGGGCGCGCGTGAGCACAACCTGAAGGGGATTGATGTCGAGATCCCCCGCGACCGGTTGGTGGTGCTCACCGGTGTCAGCGGTTCAGGCAAGAGTTCACTGGCCTTCGACACGCTCTACGCCGAAGGGCAACGGCGCTACGTCGAGAGCCTCTCGGCCTATGCGCGGCAGTTCCTTGGCCAGATGGAGAAGCCCCGCGTTGATATGATTGAGGGGTTGTCCCCGGCCATCGCCATTGAGCAGAAGAGCGCCAGCAAGAACCCCCGCTCGACCGTGGGCACGGTTACCGAGATCTACGACTACCTGCGCCTGCTCTTTGCCCGTACCGGCACCCAGCACTGCCACCAGTGCGGGCGCCCGGTGGCCTCGCAGACAGCCGAGCAGATGGTCCAGCGCATCCTGACCCTGCCGCCGGGGACGCGCTTCATGATCCTCGCGCCCCTGGTCTCGCAGCGGAAGGGCGAGTACCGCGACATCTTCGCCGAAGCGAAGGCGGAGGGCTTTGTGCGCGTGCGGGTGGACGGTGAGATCCGCGGGCTTGACGAGGAGATCAAGCTCAACAAGAAGGTTAAGCACACCATTGAGGTGGTCGTTGATCGCCTGGTGATGCCGGCGCGCGACGCGGCCCCGGAAGGGGCTGCGCCCGTGGCCGGCCAGGGCGTCGCAGCGGCAGGGGCGGGCAGCGCCTACGACGGCTTCGTGACCCGGCTCACCGACAGCATCGAGCAGGCTCTGCGCGTGGGCGAGGGCAGCGTTATCATCAGCATCCAGCCGCAGCCGGGCGCGACGCCGCCCGGAGAGGGGAGCGCCGCGCCCGCCCCCGAGGAGTGGCTGATGAGCGAGAGCAACACCTGCCTGAGTTGCGGTATCTCCTTCCCCGAGCTGACCCCGCAGATGTTCTCGTTCAACTCGCCCCAGGGCGCCTGCCCCCAGTGTACTGGCCTGGGCACGCGCCTGGAAGTAGACCCGGAGCTGCTCGTGCCCAACGGCGACCTGTCGATCCACGAGGGCGCGGTTACCTACTGGGGCGAGATGCGCAAGAAGAGCGACTCCTGGGGGTACAGGGCCCTCGTCGCCATCGCCGGGCACTACGGCTTCAGCCTGGATACGCCCTGGAACCAGTTGACACCGGAGCAACGCCAGGCCATCATCTACGGCAGCGGAGGCGAGCGTATCCGCTTCCTCTGGTCGAACGAGCACGGTGGCTTCGGCGAATTCTACCGACCCTGGGAGGGCCTGGCCGCGGAGATCCGCCGCCGCTTTATGCAGACGGGCAGCGAAAGCGCCCGCGAGTACTACCTGCAGTTTATGAGCGAGCAGCCCTGCCCGGCATGCCGGGGCGCGCGCCTGCGCTCCGAAAGCCTCGCAGTGCGTGTGGCGGGGGCTAACATCCACGAGGTCTGCGAGCGAAACATCAGTGAGATCCTCGCCTGGGTGCTCAGCCTGAGCACAGGGCCGCTCAGCGCAACCCGGTTGCAGATCGTGGCCGATGTGCTCAAAGAGATCCGCGAGCGCCTGGGCTTCCTCAACAACGTGGGCCTGCACTACCTCACCCTGGCCCGCCCGGCGCCAACGCTCTCTGGCGGCGAGGCCCAGCGTATTCGCCTGGCCTCGCAGATCGGCTCGGGCCTGGTAGGGGTCATGTACATTCTTGATGAGCCGAGCATCGGCCTGCACCAGCGCGACAATCGCAAGTTGCTCGACTCGCTGCTGCGCCTGCGCGACCTGGGCAATACGCTGGTGGTGGTCGAACACGACCTGGAGACGATGCAGGCCGCTGACTGGATCGTGGATTTTGGCCCCGGCGCGGGGGTGAAGGGCGGCGAGGTGGTGGCGGCCGGGCCGCCGGAGGCTATCGCGGCCCACCCGACCTCGCTGACTGGCCAGTACCTGAGCGGACGCCTGGAGATTGCCGTGCCTGCGCGGCGACGCCGGCCGCTGACCGTTTCGGCCATCGCCGAACGGGCCGCTGCACCCCTGCTGCGACGTAGCCGGGGCGCCCCACCCGCGGGCGCGCCGGCTGCGTCCGATCAAGAAGCCTGGCTGGAGATCGAAGGCGCGACACTCAATAACCTGCGCGATGTCAGCGCGCGCTTCCCCCTGGGCTGCTTCGTGGCCGTCACCGGCGTGTCGGGGTCGGGTAAATCGTCGCTGATCACCGAAACGCTCTACCCGGCCCTGGCCAATCGCCTCAACAAGGCCCAACTCAAGCCTGGCCCCTACCGCGCCCTGCGCGGTATCGAGCACCTCGATAAAGTGATCGATATCGATCAGCAACCGATCGGGCGCACGCCGCGCTCCAATCCTGCCACCTATGTCAAGCTGTTCGACCTGCTGCGGGACCTGTTCGCCACCACGCCCGAGGCGCGCCTGCGCGGCTACTCGCCGGGTCGCTTCTCCTTCAACGTCAGAGGCGGTCGCTGCGAGACCTGCGAGGGCAATGGCGAGATCAAGATTGATATGCAGTTCCTGGCTGATGTTTGGGTGCGCTGCGACGAGTGCAAGGGCAAACGCTACAACCGCGAGACGTTGCAGGTCAAATACAAGGGCAAGTCCATCGCCGACGTGCTCGATATGGACGTGCAGACAGCCCTGGAGTTCTTCGACAACGTGCCGCGGGTGCGGCGTATCTTGCAGACGCTGCACGATGTGGGCCTGGACTACATCAAGCTTGGCCAGCCGGCCACGACGCTCTCCGGGGGCGAGGCGCAGCGGGTGAAACTGGCCAGAGAACTGGCGCGGGTTGCCACGGGGCGCACGATCTATATCCTTGACGAGCCGACCACCGGCCTGCACTTCGCCGATGTGCAGAACCTGCTGCGGGTGCTCCATCGCCTGGTTGATGCCGGCAACACTGTCATTGTGATCGAGCATAACCTGGACGTGATCAAGACTGCCGACTGGGTGATCGATCTGGGGCCGGAGGGCGGTGATGGGGGCGGCTACATCGTGGCGGCGGGCACGCCCGAGGCGGTAGCCCTGGTTGAGGCCTCCCACACCGGCCGCTTCCTGCGCGAGATCCTGCGCGCCGAATCCCGGCGCGCCGCGGCAGACTGAATATATGGGGAAACGGGGTTTCTCCACGCCCCTGCCTGTGGAGAGTTTGGGAGGGCTGCGCCCTTCCGGGAACGAACGCATTGTTCATCTGCAGTGCGTCCAGTACTCGTGAACACCGGTATGCCTGAGATCATCGAAGTTCCCGTATGCGGCATGGACTGCGCCGAGTGCGCGGCGCACGTGGAGCGGGCTATCGCCAGCCTGCCCGGGGTCGAGGCGGTGACGGTGCTGCTGGCGGCGGAGAAGGCCATCATCCGCGGCGACCCGTCCCGGCTCACGCCCGAGGTGGTACGAGCGGCGGTTGAGGCGGCGGGGTACCAGGTGCCGGCCACCGCTCCCGCGCCAGCGGGCCACGGTGAAGCGGGCGCCGCCCTGGCGCGGCGCGCGCTGACCCTCTTCGGCCTGATCTTCGGAGCGGTCCTGTTTGTCGTAGTTGTGGGCGAATGGTTGGGCCTGCTCGCGACGATCACAGACAGGGCGCCGTTCTGGATCGGAGGCGGGCTGGTGTTCCTGGCCGGCTGGCCGGTCTTCGCTGGCGTGATCCGCGCGGCCCTGCGCCGGCAGGTGACCGCGCACACGCTCATGGGCCTGGGGGTGCTGGCAGCACTGGCTGTCGGCGAATGGGCGACGGCAGCAGTGGTGGTGTTCTTCATGCGCGTCGGCGATTGGGTCGAACGGTTCACCGCCGAGCAAGCGCGGCAGGCAGTGCGCCGGCTCGACGCCCTGGCTCCACGGATGGCGCGTGTCGAGCGCGAGGGCGTCGAGGTCGAAGTGCCGATTGCTGCCGTGCGCCCCGGCGATGTGGTGGTGGTGCGTCCCGGCGAACAGATCCCCGTGGATGGAGAGGTCATCGCCGGCCAGGCGACGATCAACCAGGCGGCGATCACCGGCGAGCCGATGCCGGTAGAAGCCGGGCCGGGGGTGAACGTGTTTGCCGCCACAATCGCTCAGTTCGGGAGCCTGCGGGTGCGCGCGACACGGGTGGGCGAGGCGAGCACCTTCGGCAGAGTCGTGCGCCTGGTCGAGCAGGCCGAGGCTCAACGGGCCGGCGTGCAGCGTCTGGCCGACCGCTTTGCTGCCTGGCTGCTGCCGGTGGTGGTGACCCTGGCCGTGCTGACCCTGCTTCTGCGACGCGACCCGCTGGCGACAGCGGCCGTGCTGGTGGTGGCCTGTTCGTGTTCATTCGCCCTGGCTACGCCGGTGGCGGTGCTGGCGGCCATCGGCGGCGCTGCTCGCCGGGGCCTGTTGATCAAAGGCGGGCGCTACCTTGAGGCGCTGGCCCGCGCCGATGTGCTGCTGGTGGACAAGACCGGCACCCTGACCCTGGGCCGGCCACGCATTACCGAGGTAATCGCCCTGGGCGAACACAACGAGGCCAGGGTGCTGGCGCTGGCCGCCGCCGCCGAGCGTTACTCCGAACACCCCCTGGCCGAAGCGGTGCGCCTGGCGGCCGTTGAGCGCGGCCTGACCTTCCCGGCGCCGCAGCAGTTCACCGCCCTCCCCGGCCAGGGCGTGCGCGCCAACGTCAACGGCCTGGAGGTGGCCGTTGGCAATGCCCGGCTGCTGCCACCCGGTTTCAGCGTGCCGCCTGCGGCGGAGGAACTGGTGGCCGCCGGGCGGACGCTGTTCTTTGTGACGCTTGACGGCGCGCCAGCGGCGGTGCTGGGCGCCGCCGACGGCGAGCGACCCGAAGTTGCCCGCGCCCTGGCCGCGGTTCGGCAGGCGCGCATCGGCGAGATCGTCATTCTGACCGGCGATAGCGCACCTGCCGCCGCGGCGCTGGCCGAACGCCTCGGCGTCGCTTACCGGGCCGAGCTGCTGCCGGAGGACAAGATTGCCATTGTGCGCGATTACCAGGCCCGGGGCCACCGGGTGGTCATGGTTGGCGATGGGGTCAACGATGCCCCGGCGCTGGCGCAGGCCGATGTGGGCGTGGCTATGGGAGTGGCCGGCAGCGACATTGCGCTCGAGGCCGCCCACGTGGCGCTCATGCGCGACGACTGGATGCTCCTGCCCGAGGTGCTGCGCCTGGCGCAGCGCACGATGCGGGTGGTGCGCTTCAACCTGGGGTTTACCGTGGCCTACAACCTGATCGGGTTGAGCCTGGCCGCCGCGGGCCTCCTGCCGCCGGTGCTGGCCGCTGCCGCCCAATCGCTGCCCGATCTGGGCATTCTGGCCAACTCGGCGCGGCTCCTCCGCCTGAGGAATATGCCCGGTCAACCGATATGAACCGCATCCCCCGCGGCGTCCCCGCATGCCCGCTGGCCCACCGTGGCCGCGCCCGCCCGGGACACCCCACGACGCGAACGTCGTTACGGGCGCCCGGGTGGCGCCCGACCGTTGCCGGCAGGGTCGCGGTCGCGCGGGTTGCGTGCAAAACATAACGTCACACCCCATCACACCCTTTGCATCTTTGCCAATATGCGGTACAATGGTGTAAGTGTGATTATGAGGAGTCACCAGAGGTATTCTGGGCGACGCTGACGCGTGCGCCCGCATTGGCATTTATCCCCCCCTTGCGCGGCGGGAACACCACGAGAGAGCCATGCCAAAAACGGATTTACTGGTCGCCCAGCCACGGGTCCACCTGGTCGCGGCGGGCACGAACTACGGACGGTTTGCCATCGAGCCGCTGCAGGTCGGGCACGCCGGTCCTCTCGGAAACGCCCTGCGTCGCGTGTTGTTGTCATCCATTCCCGGCGCGGCCATTACCCGCATCAAGATCGGCGGGGTGATTCACGAGTTCTCCACCATCCCCGGGGTGCTTGAAGACGGCACGCAACTGGTGTTGAACATTAAGGGGATTCGCTTGCGCTCCTACTCCGAGCGCGCTGTGACGATGCAGTTGATCAAGCGCGGCCCCGGTCCGGTGTATGCCCGGGATATTGATGCCCCCAGTACGGTCGAGATCGTCAATCTCGACCACTATCTCTGCACGATTGACGACGACTCGGTGCTGGAAATGCAGCTCACGGCGGAGCGGGGGCGCGGCACAAGTCTGGCTGATAACAATAGCGGCTTGAACATCGGGGAGATCGCTGTAGACGCGCTCTTCAATCCTGTGCCTCAGGTGAACTTTCTCGTCGAACGTATCGGAGGTGAGGAGCACCAGGCCCTGGAACGCCTGGTGATCGAGATCTGGACCGATGGGACGATTAAACCCGGCGATGCGCTGGGTCATGCTGCCCAGGTGTTGAACCAGCACTTCGGGCGCATCGCTGCCTTTGATCAGCCCGAGCCGATTGCCGAAGCGCCCACACCCACCGGTCGCGCCATCCCTCCCGATGTCTACAACCGCACGATTGACGAACTGGGCCTCAGCACGCGAACGTACAATAGCCTGCGCCGCGCTGATATTACGACCATCGGGCGGTTGCTCGAACTCGACGAGCGCGCGTTGCAGGGCATTCGCAACCTTGGCCCCAAGGGGGTAGAGGAGATCCGCACGCACCTCGCCAGGGCCGGCTACCTTGAGGGCGCCGAACAGCCCGCCCTGCCCGAGGGTGATGACTCCGCCACCGACGAGCTGCTGCCCGACAGCACCGAGTCTGCGATGGCCTGAGTCTGGCCTCGCACTCCTCTAACGTTCACCTCTGAACGTTTCCCTGTTTCGCACTGGCGCAGGCGGCCCCTGTGCCGCCTTGCGCCCCGAACACACCCTGGCACGTACCGCGCTGCCGTTCCCTCAGGGTCACGAGGGCGCATACGGTTGACTGCTGCGCGTCGCTCCCGGCGCGCCGTAGTCGGCTAGAATCGCCCTTAGCCGCCGGGGTGGCGCGCCCTCTGCACCGGGAGGGTCTGGGAGGGCCGCGCCCTCCCGAAACCACCTCGCTTCACCTCGTCGTTGTGCGGCGCAGCCGCATTTGACGTCTTATTGTAGTATCCAGTTCACTGTATCTCCTGGGAGTATAACAAATCTATGGCACGTACATCAAAGAAGAGCGCCACCACCGAAGGCGCCGCAACCCAGAATGGCGCCCCAACCCAGAATGGCGCCGCGGTTGAAACTGTCCAACCCCCGGAAAGCGCCGCCACGGCAATTGGCAGCGGCATTCTTGAGATAGGCTCAGAAGGCTTCGGGTTCCTGCGCGGGCCACGCCTGCTGCCCGGTCCCGACGATGTCTATGTGGCCCAATCGCAGATCCGCCGCTTCGGCCTCCGCACTGGCGACTACATCACCGGGCGCGTGCGCCCGCCACGCGAAGGCGAACGCTACCCCTCGCTCCTCTGGGTCGAGAAGGTCAACGACGTTCCCACGGAAGAGGCCCAGAAACGCCCCGTCTTCGAACGGCTGACCCCGGTCCATCCCTTTCAACAACTGGTGCTGGCTACCGAGCCAAACATCCTCTCCACGCGCCTGGTTGATCTGATCGCCCCCATCGGGCGCGGGCAGCGCGGGCTGATCGTCGCGCCGCCCAAGGCCGGTAAGACGATGCTGCTCAAGGCGATTGCCAATGGCATCACCACGAACAACCCCGATGTGCAGTTGATCGTCTTGCTGATTGGTGAACGTCCTGAGGAAGTCACCGATATGCGCCGCTCGGTCAAGGGTGAGGTAATTGCCGCAACCTTCGATGAGCCGGTTGAGGATCACATTAAGGTGGCGGAACTGACCCTCGAACGCGCCCGCCGCCAGGTGGAGCACGGTCGCCATGTGGCGATCCTGATGGACTCGATCACCCGCCTCGCTCGCGCCTACAATATTGCTATGCCCTCCTCGGGACGCACGCTCTCCGGCGGGATTGACCCCGCTGCGCTCTATCCGCCCAAGCGCTTCTTCGGCTCGGCGCGGGCCATCGAAGAGGGTGGCTCGTTGACGATCATCGCCACCTGTCTCATTGATACCGGCAGCAAAATGGACGATGTTATTTTCGAGGAGTTCAAGGGCACCGGTAACATGGAGCTCAACCTCGACCGCAAACTGGCCGAGAAGCGCATCTTCCCCGCTATTGACATCCAGCGCTCCAGCACGCGCCGCGAGGAGTTGCTCCTCGATCCAACCACGCTGCGCCAGACCTATGCGCTGCGGCGCATGGTAAGCATGGTCGGCGACAACGAGGGCACCGAACTGATGCTCGCGCGTATGGCCAAGACCAGGAACAATGCCGAGTTCCTCGCCACTCTGGGGAAGTGATCGTCTCCGAGGGTTCCGCTCCGCGCCCACAGCCAGGCATGGGTGGAGAACGGCCTGCTCCCGTTCCACCCTGACAAGCGGGTGGTGCTACGCCGCTGCCCGGCAGCCCCTTGCTACGGCTCCGACAGGTGAACACGCAAGCATCATCATCGGCGGGCGTAGCGGGGAGCGCCTTGCAGGCAGCAAAAGAGAGCGTGGAAGGACACAGCCCTTCCCGCAACATCCGTCACAGCCGGCCTGTCGGGGCGCTAGAAAATGATCTGGTCAACATTCGCCTGGTCGAGGCTGGACCAGGGGGAGCGCACCACCCCGCTGCGGATCTGGCGCCCGAGACGCAAGACGGCGAGCAGCAGCACCGACAGCGCCAGCAGGCTCATCGAGGTGGCGTAGACCGCCGTGTAGCCCAGGGCCACATCCCCGGTGGCCCGTTGCACCAGGTCGCGCATCAGGCCGCCGCCGATGGTGCCGAAGCCCTGAGCCAGGGCCTGTGTGATACCCCAGAGCCCGATGAAGAGACCGGCGTGGTTCTTATCCACCAGGCTCATCACCAGGGCCAGGGCGCCCACGATGAACACGCCTCGCCCCGCGCCGATCAACGTGGCGCCGGTGCGGAAGGGGTTCACCAGCGCCTCACTGCTGGAGAGCGTCACCACCAGAAAGCCCATCAAACCTACCAGGCAGCCACCGGCAATAAGTGGCACCGGCGAGCGCCCGCGCCAGAGCAGCACCGCCGCGAGCATGATACCCAGCAGCATACCCCCACCCCACAACGCGGTGAGCTGGGTAGTCTGCGCCACGCTCATCCTGAGCACCTGACCGCCGTACGGCTCCAGCAGCACATCGTGGGTCGCAAAGCCCAGGGTCGCCAGAAAGAGGACGAAAAACAGGTTACGCAGCGGGCGCTGGGCCGCCAGCAAACGCACCGACTCGAGCAACGTCTGGCGCACCCGGATCGGCTCGCCGACATCTTCCAGCTTCCCATTGGGCTTGAGGCGCTCCTGATTGTACATCGCCACAAATGTCAGGGCGACAAACACCACCGCCGAGCCCTGCATCACCTGAATTAAACGGATGTGGTCATAGCGAACCAGCAACTGGCCCATCACGATCGAACTGAAGATCGTGCCCAGCACCAGCATGATCCACAACACCCCGAGGACCTGACCACGCTCGCGGGAAGGGGTAATATCGCTCACCGTCGCCAGATAGATCGTCTCGACCGCATTCACGCCGATGCCGTAGGCCAGAAAGATCAGCGTGCAGACGATCATGGCGACGGGGAAGGTCAAGGCCCCATCGCCGCTCAGGAGGATGAGCGAGAAGGGCGCGGTTGCCAGGCCACCGTAGGTAAGCATGGCGCCAAAGACCAGGTAGGGGGTGCGCCAGTTACCTGCGGCCCGGTCAACATCGGAGCGAAAGCCGATCATCGCGCGCGCCGGCGACACGAAGTAGTGAATGGCCAGCAGGAAGCCCACCGCCACAGCGGGGATGCGCAACTCGTCAATCAGCACACGGTTGAGCGTGCCGGTGAGGGGCGCCAGCGAAACGCCCATACCGAACTGAAACAGACCGAGCCTGAGGACGCCGAGCCAGCGCGCCACAGCCGGGTTCCGATCGAGCCAGCGCCGCGCGCTCTCCACCGGGCGCATCAGCATTCTGCCTGCTGCCATCGTCACACTCCTCGCCACACACTCCTGCGCTGCGCGTCCCCTCCCCGCTGCGACGCCGCTTTCGCCGGCAGGGCAAAGGGCCACCCTGTGTTCCCCACGCGATTCTGGTGGAGTCCAGGCGGGTCACGCCCACCCTGCTGCCGCCATCCGGTAGATGCTTTGTCATATTATAGCACGCAGCGCAAAAAAGCGATATAAGAAGCATCGATGTGCGCAGGGCTGATGCATATGCGCCTTCAGCAGTGGGGTGTGGGCAGGGGCAAGGTAAAAACAGGTTTTTTCCTGGGAGGGCTGCGCCCTCCCAGACCCTCCCCGCTGGGGGCAGGAACCTCAGCGCGCCCCGGCCAGGTGTGGTATGATAGCCTTTACTAAGCTCTGGCGCGCCATCTCCACACAGTCACTATGAACCGTATTGCTACAACCTTCGCCCGCCTGCGAGCCGAGGGCCGCATCGCGCTGATGCCCTTCCTCACCGTCGGTTTCCCGGAACGGGACAGCGCCCTCGACCTGGTGCCCGCGATGGAGGCCGCCGGGGCGAGCATCTTTGAGCTGGGCGTCCCATTCTCCGATCCGCTCGCCGACGGGGCCACGATACAACGCGCCACGCAGCGCGCTCTGGCGAACGGTATCACCCTGGCAGATTGCCTGCAGACTGTGGCCGCGCTCCGCGAACGGGGCACACAGGCGCCGCTGCTGTTGATGGGCTACTACAATCCCCTGCTGCGCTACGGGATCGAACGCGCCTCCCGCGACCTGGCCGCCGCAGGCGGCGATGGCTGGATCGTGCCCGATGCGCCCCCCGAAGAGTCGGCCGAACTACGCGCCGCCGCCCGCTCCTACGGGCTTGATACCATCATGTTCGTGGCCCCGACGACGCCGGAAGAGCGTATCGCAACGATTGGCGCCCGGGCCAGCGGCTTCATCTACGTGGTCTCCCTCACCGGGGTGACTGGCGCGCGCCAGAGTCTTGCCGCTAACCTCGGTGAGGTTATCGCCCGGGTGCGCCGTCATAGCGACCTGCCGCTGGTCGTCGGCTTCGGCATCAGCAATGCCAGCCACGTGGCCGAAGTGGCTCGTCTGGCTGATGGCGCAATCGTCGGCAGCGCGTTGCTGGCCCACCTGGAGCGCCTGCCGCCCGGCCAACTGGTCAGCGGAGCAGCAGCGTTTGTACGTGATTTGCTCACGCCGCCCGGGTAGCTGACGGCGATGATGGCGCATAGGGACGCTCCTGCGTGACGGGCCGCCAGCGCTGTCGCAAGCGCAGCCTGCAAGCAGTCAGGCGCCACTCCGCAACGAGGAGGAACCATGCTATGGAAGCGAAGGCGTATGTGTTGATCGAAGCCGAATCCGGGCGCGTTGCCGAGGTGCTGACCGCTTTGCGCGCAATCGAGGGGGTGAGCGTTGCCGATGCGGTAACCGGCCCCTACGATATCATCGCCACGGTGCAGACGCCCGATCCACGCAACATTGGCCGTCTGGTGATGAACCAGATCCAGGGCGTCGAGGGTATTAAACGCACGGTTACCTGTATTGTGATCGGATAGGCGCGGCTCTGCCCGGCTCTCCGTTCAACCAGTGCCGGCGAGCGCAGTGGCTCGACCAGGCCCGGTTGCCCGCGCCACCACGCGGAGGAGCGCCGCGCCCGCCACGCTCCCCGTGAACAGTTACCTCAGGGCCGCGTAGCCCAACTATGCCGCACCACGCCCCACACGCGGCTTCCCGACAGCTACGAGCAGCAGGAGAGAGCGCTATGACGTCGTCGAGTCGAGGGTTGGAAGGAGTCATCGCCGCGCAGACCGGGATCAGCTTCATCGATGGGATCAACGGGCGCCTGTTTTACCGCGGCATTGACATCAACGAACTGGTCGAGCATTCGACCTTTGAAGAGACGACCGCCCTCCTCTGGTACGGAGATCTGCCCACTGCCAGACAACTTGACAGCTTCAAGCGCAAGATGGCCGAGAACCGCCTCGTCCCCAACGAGATCATCGCCCTCTTGCTGCTGTTGCCCAGGAAAACCTCGCCCATGGGCGTGCTGCGGACTGCGGTCTCGGCGCTGGCGCCGTTTGACCCGGAAACCGGCGACAACTCGCTGGAAGCCAATGTTCACAAGTCCATCCGGCTTACCGCTGCGCTGCCAACCATTGTCGCCGCCTGGGAGCGCATTCGCAACGGGCTGTGGCCGGTCACTCCCAGCGAGCATCTCAGCCACGCCGCCAACTTCCTGTACATGCTCACCGGCGTCGAACCCGACCTGGAGACGGCGCGCGTGCTCGACCAGTGCCTCATTCTGCACGCCGATCATGGCCTGAACGCCAGCACCTTCGCTGCGCGCATTACCGCCTCGACGCTCTCGAACCTGCACAGCGCCATCGTATCGGCCATCGGCACGCTCAAGGGGCCACTCCACGGCGGGGCCAACGAGCAGGTGATGCGTATGTTGCTCGAAATCGGCAACCCTGAGCGCGTCGATCAGTACATGCGCGGGGCCCTGGCCGCCCGAAAGAAGATCATGGGCTTCGGGCATCGCGTGTACAAGGCTGACGACCCCCGGGCGCTCTGGCTGCAACGCCTGGCCGCTCGCCTGGCCGACGCTACTGGCAATCGGCGCTGGTTCGAGATGAGCGAGCGCATTCGCGCCATTGTGCAGGCCGAAAAGGCCCTCCCGGTCAATGTTGATTTCTATTCTGCCTCGGTCTACTACACCCTGGGCGTGCCCATCGACCTGTTCACGCCGATCTTTGCCATCAGTCGCGTGGCCGGCTGGACGGCCCATGTCTACGAGCAGTACTCCGACAACCGTCTCATTCGCCCGGAAGCGGAGTACATCGGCCCGCTGGACGTGCCCTACGCGCCCATCGAGCAGCGTCATTAGGGCCACAGCCGTCCATGCGACTGCGCCGCACACTACAAGAAAGCGATTCTCCCGGGAGGGCTGCACCCTCCCAAATCCTCCCCTCAGAGAGGGGCGTGGGGAAACACGGTGCGTAATACCAATTACCGTTGATGATACCGCATTGCTTGAAGCGGTTTTAGGCGTTATGCTGCCCAGCGTGGCAATCCAAAATCCAAAATCTAAAATGGTATAACCCTGGCTGAGGATGCGTATGGCTTCCGAGTCGCGCCTCGATCCAACGCTGCGCCGGCGCCTGCGCTGGGCCTTCCGCGGCGCCCTGGCTCTGGCCAGCTTTGCCATCCTGATCGGCACGCTGTTCAACATTGTGGTAGGCTATGCCCTCGGAGAGATTCCGGCGGAGGCCGGAGTGGCCTTCTGGGCCTGGTTCCTCCTGCGCTCCGCGCTGGCCTGGGGCGGCGGCGGGCTGTTCTTCGGGGCGGTGCTGGGCACCTTCGCCTCGATGATCTGGCGCGACAGTTGAGTTGACGCAAGCGCTACGAAGCGCTATAATCCAACACGATACGGGGCGTAGCGCAGACCGGTAGCGCACCTGAATGGGGTTCAGGAGGTCGCTGGTTCAAATCCAGTCGCCCCGACCAGCACCATCCATCAAGCGCGGCACACTAATGTGCCGCGCTTTGTGTGCGGCGCCGGTAATGTTCTCGTCATGCCGGCCAGTTATTCTTGTTAGAGTGTTTATCCAGGAAGGCCACACCTTCGTGCACCCGCCCCGCCGGGAGGGTGCGGGGAAGCCGGGTTTCCTCACCGCCTCCAGTGGGAGATATCGGAGAGAACCGGGCGCCTCCCCCCGGCGGGGGGAGGCTGGGAGGGGAGCGGAACACCCCGAACCCTCCCGCCGGACCAGGGCATGGGGAAACAAGGACTAAACAAGGACTTCGCCCTCCCACTGACAAACGTACCGGAAAGCGCGGGGGCGCTTCGTCAGTGGTTGCGACAAGTAATGCTGGCGTGCTACAATAGCGCGCGAGTAAATGATTTTGCATTGTTTTTAAGCGCCTGCGCGCAGAAAAGACCCGCTCTTCGCCTTGACACCGGTTCCAGAGTGGCCGTATACTTGACACATTATGCTGGTGTACTCGCGAACACCTGCGATAACACACCCCTGCGTTTGGAGAGGCGCGGGAGGACAACCTCCCCGTACCCGGTTGTTCGGCCTGCCCCTGCGCCAGGACGGGCGAAACAAAAGGACCGCGGAGCGTATGGCCCTCCACCCCTTCCCCGAACAGATAGCGAAATGGCCGCGCAGCAAAACCAATGCCTAAGGGACAACAGGAGGCGTTAGCATGGCGACGATGAGCCTGCAAGCCGCATACGATCAGGCCCGCAGCTACCTTGAGGCCAATAAGGTTGAGCAGGCGATCGGTGTGGCTCAACATATCCTGGAGCATTTCCCGGAGAGTCTCGAGGCTCACCGCATTCTCGGCGAGGCGTATCTTGCCGGGCGACAGTTCGAGCAGGCCGAAGCCGCGTTTGCGCGCGTGCTGCGGGCTGACCCGGAGGATATCCCCGCCCATGTTGGCCTGGGCATTACCTATGAGCGCCAGGGCAAACTGGATAACGCGGTCGCCGAGTTTGAACAGGCGCTCGAAGTGCGCCCGGATATGCCCGAGCTGCGCAGCCAGCTCCTGCGCCTCTACACGGATATCTGGGGCAGTGAGGGGGCAACCCTGCGCCTGAGCCGGCCGGGATTGGCGCGCCTCTACGCCAAGGGGCATATGTTGCCGCAGGCCATCCAGGAGTACCGCGGGGTGATCGAGGAAATGCCCGAGCGCTTCGATGCCCGTGTCGGCCTTGCCGAGGCCCTCTGGCGCAACCAGCAGGAGCAGCAAGCTGCTGAGGTGTGCAGCGAGATCCTCGCCCTGCGCCCCGAAGTGCTGAAAGCCAATCTGCTGCTCGGCTACATCAAGCTGGCCTCTGGCGACCCGGAGGGTGAAGTCTTCTGGCGCCAGGCGCAACAACTCGACCCCTATCAGCAGACTGCGCGGAGCCTGTTCGAAACGCTTCCCGAGCTGCCCGCCCCCGATGTGCAGATCCCCGCCTGGGACGAGGCGGCCTGGGCCGAGCGTCGCGCCCGAGAAGAGGCCGAGCGCCGCGCTCGAGAAGAGGCCGAGCGCCGCGCTGCTCAGGCTGCGGTCGCCGCTGCCGCGGTGGCGGCCCCCGAGCAAGAAGCGGAGCGGCTGGTGCCCGCCTGGGGGGCTGCCGAAGCCTCCGCCGCCGGGCACGCTGCCTTCGATGATGATGATCTGCTCGCCAGCCTGCTGGCGATGGAACCGCCGGTACCGACGGAACGGGGGGTGGATCTCGATACTTCGAGCGGCATCGTTCCGTTTTCGCTGGAAGATCTTGACAGCGCCGCTCCGCAAGGTTCCGCAGCGTCTGAAGAACCCGAACTGGAGCCGTTCTCGCTTGCCGATCTCGGCTTGAGCGAGGAGGAGATCGCTCAACTGCGCGCCGAACCCGAGCCGCTCTCGTCGCCGCCGGCGGTGGCCCTGCCCGCAACTCTCGCCGAGGAGCCGGTCGAAGATCTGGAGACTCCCACCCAGCCGCCGGTCGCCTCCGAAACTGCCGGGCCGGAGCTGGAGCCCTTCTCCCTCGAAGAACTCGGCCTCTCCCCCGAGGAGATCGCCCAGCTCGAAGCCGCCGCCAGCGAAGCCGCCGCCACCCCCGCCGAGCCGGAGCTGGAGCCCTTCTCCCTCGAAGAACTCGGCCTCTCCCCCGAGGAGATCGCCCGGCTCGAAGCCGCCGCCAGCGAAGCCGCCGCCACTCCCGCCGAGCCTGAGTCGGCGCCCTTCTCCTCCAGGGAAGCGGGGTTTGTGTCCGGGGGGATCGGCAGATCCAGCGGCGCCACCGAGGCTCAGGCGCCGGAAGAGCTTGAACTGGCTGATGTCACGCCCTTCTCGCTGGACGAGTTTGATCTGAATGCCCCGAGCTTCGAAGCGGCTGCGGACGAATTGCCGCCTTCGCTGCGGGCCTTTTCCATTGACGAACCCTCCGCGGCAACGCCGCCCGCCCCGGCTGAGGAAGTGGAGCCAGAAGGGGCCTATAGCTGGCAGCAACCCTCGGCTAAAGCGCAGCCGGGCTTTGCCAGCCAACAGGAAGAGGAGGCGCCGGGTCAGGGGAGCATCTTCGATCGGCTGAAGGCACGGGCGTCCGCCCTGCCGCCTCAGGAACCCGAACCACTTCGTCCGATTGCCGACGAGGAGCTCGAGCAGAGTGACTATTTCTCGCACGACGATGTTTCACTGCGCGAGGAGGATGCCGACGCGCAGAACCGCTTCGCGGGCGGGTTCCGCCTTCCCAGAGAAGAAGCGGCGATCGCTGGCATCGCTGCGGCAGCAGCGGCGGCAGGGCGCGCCGGGGAGCAGGCGCCTGCCGAACCCGCTGCTGAACAGGCGCCTGCCGAACCCGAGCTGACCCCCTTCTCCCTCGAAGAACTCGGCCTCTCCCCCGAGGAGATCGCCCAGCTCGAAGCCGCC
>CAKZKA010000114.1 GCA_937120965.1 uncultured Chloroflexota bacterium | reverse complement strand
CCTCCTGACTGGCCGATAGACTGCCATGATTCTACCACACCGCGCCAGAACTTGCCCCACGACTTATTCGCGCTAACAAAATATGGGGCCCGGGTTTCCCCATCCCCCTGCCTGTGGGGGCGGCGAGCCCTCTCAAGAATAGATGGGGTCTGTTCAGTGCCAATCGGCGTTACCGCGCCAGGAGGCGCCAGCCGATGGCCAGGGCAATCAGCGCGATGCCCAGAGCCAGGATCAGCCCTGCCGGGAAGCCAGAGCGGGCTGCGGCGGGAGGGCTCGTGGCGGTCGGTGGAGCCTGGGCAGCGCTGGTGGTGACCAGCGGTTCAGGAGCAGATTCTCGCGTGCTCGCGCTGGCCGCGCCGGTCTGCGACGCATCAGCGCCGGCTGGCACAGTTGCCTCGGGCTGTGGGGTGGTATCAATCGGCGCGGAGGCCACACCGACCCCCGCTGCGGGGGTGGCGGCAGGCGCATTCATCTCGGCCTCAGGGGGTGTTTTTGCCGCCATTGGCGAGGCGTCGAGCGTCGTGGGCGCCGACCCTGCCGGCACAACCCCGGCCGCCGGGGTTATGGCAAGGAGCTGGACGGTGGCAAGCAGCACCAGCGCCAGACCGGCCAGGCCGCTGCTGAGCTGGACGAGCCAGTTGAGCCTGAACACCGGGGCAGGTCGCGGCGCCGTTGCCGGGTCGAGGGTAAAGGAGCGGGGTGGGCGCGCAGGCTCCAGTTGCCGCAAGAGCTGCGTTGTGGCCCGCAGCTCCTCCAGTTCGACCCGCAGGCGTGGATCGGCTGCGAGCCGGCGCTCCAGGTTGACGCGCTCGGCGGCGCTCAGCGCGTTATCAATATAGGCCGAGAGCAACTCCAGGTCGCTTTCGGGCAGGTTGTTGGCGAGAGGCGGTTTCATATCAACCAACCGGTGCGGGGGCCATCACAGGCGCGCCCGCCAGCGTCGTATCAGCTATCCGTCATCATGACGAAATTTTGATGGCAGGAGTTCCCCGGCCCGCAGAATATCGCGCAACCGGGCCCGGCCCCGGCTCAAGCGCGACTTGATCGTGCCGAGGTTCGCGCCGGTGATTTCGGCGATCTCTTCGTAGGCCAGACCCTGCACATCGCTGAGGATAACGACGATGCGCTGGTCCTCGGGCAACTGGGCCAACCCCTGCTCAATGGCGCGGGCCAGTTCGTGGCGCAGCGCGGTCTCGTCGGGCGTTTCGGCGGTGTCAACGACATCGAACGGGGCGCCGCTCTCGCTCTCCTGGGGGGCGTCGAGCGAGACGGCAGGGCGACGCTTCTGGGCGCGCAGGGTGTCATGGCACGCATTGGTGGCGATGCGCAGCAGCCATGCACGAAACACGCCTCCGCGGAAGCGCCGGAGGTTCTGGTAGGCTGAGATGAAGGTTTCCTGGGTTACATCGGCGGCGGTGTCGGCATCGCCGAGCATGCGGTAGCAGAGGTTGTAGACCCGCGCTTCGTACAGCCGCACGAGTTGATTGAACGCCTCGACGTCACCTCGCTGCCCGGCTTCGATGAGGCGCAATTCTTCACTGGCCATAGCGCGGTGATGCTCCCGCTGTGTTCCCTGCCGGACTTTATTATAATACCAATCGCGCGGGAACAAGCCGCCTACACGCTCCGGCCAGCGCATAGCGCAATGCCGCAGTGGCGTGCTGCAATCCGAAACGGTATACCAGGAGAAACGCGAGTTGCCCACGACGCTCCTGCCCGCCGGAGCAGCAAGCGCCTCCAGCACCGGTTGGAGGAGTGGGAACCCGCTCGCGCTCCTCGGGCGGTGGATGACCCCGGGGGTGAACGCTTATCCACCGGCTTCCGGCCCTCCGGGTCTCACGGTGCAGTGGGAAGGGCGCGTACCCGCGCCCGCTGGAAGAGATAGTCGCCGTAGCGGCGCAGGCTCACCAGGCGCAGGCGCGGCGCGGCGCCGGGGAGAAAGGCAACCCCCTCGACCAGTGAGGGGCGCGCGGCGGCGGGGGCCGGGCGGTTGCCGATGATCACCGGGCTGCTGGTGGTGAAGACCTCGTCAATCAGGCCGGCGGCGAGCAGCCCGCCGTAGACGTGGCCGCCCCCCTCGCTGAGCAGGGTGCGCACGCCCCACTGCTGGCGCAGGTGACGCGCCAGATCCGCCAGATCCACCCGTGTGCCAGGGCTGAGGTGGTAGCTGACCCCGGGCAGCTCGGCCAGGGCAGCGCGGGCGCGTTCGGCGCCAGCGAAAGTGGTGGCGATGAGCACCTGCTGATCCGGCACGCGCAGCGCCGCCGCCCCGGCGGGCAGGTCGCCGCTGCCGCTGATCACCACGAAGATCGGCAGCGGAGCGCGACCTTCGGTGACGCGCAGGGTATCGAACGCCGGACGATCGGCGGGAAAGGTCGCCCAGTGCGTCCAGCGGTGGCGCGGGGCCACGCGCAGCGTGCCGGCGCCGGTGAGGATGGCGTCGGCCCGGGAGCGGAGCAGGGCCATGAGCCAGGTATCGTGGGGCGCATGGAGGCTGACCGGGGCGCCGCTGGACTGCCCAGGTTCATCGAAGGAGATCCGCCCATCGTGGGAAACGACGAAGTTGGTGTAGATGTAGGGGCGCTGATCGGAGGGTTCGAGCAGGCGCCAGTCGCCGCCATAGACGGCGCGAAACGCCTCCGGCAGACCAGGGCCGGAGGCGTCATCGTCATCGAAGAGCAGGGTGTACGGTGCGCCAGGGCCGCGCAGTTCAACCATTGCGGTACAGGCCACGTTGGCTCGGATGTTCTGTCTGCCCTTAAAGCCCTGCACGGAGGGGGGATGCCCGTCTGCGCCTCCGGGGTGGTGAATGACCCCTCCACCGCGCCTTCACTGTCGGCGACGGATCAGAGCGGCGCCACCTCGCCGATGCGCGTAACCCCGGCGGCCAGGTGTTGCCCGGGTGTCAGGCGCAGTTGAACCGCATCGCGCTGCACATAGAGATCGGCGCGCGCGCCGAAGCGCACCGTACCCAGGCGCGCGCCGGCCTCGACGCGCTCGCCCGGTTGCACCCGGCAGAGAATGCGCCGCCCCAGGGGGCCAGCCACCAGCGCGACCAGGATCGGCCCCCACTCGGTATCGAGGCCAATGTACAGCCGGGTGTTGCGGTCACCCGCCTCGGGGTCACTCGCGGGCCGATACTCGCCACTGACTTGCTCGACGACGCGCACCGTGCCGGCAATCGGGCTGCGACAGACCGGCACGTCGAAGGGCGGAATTGACACGGCCAGGCGTAGACAGTCCGAATGAATGAAACGATGCTCGTACACCTCCTCCAGCCGCAAGAGCACCCCGTCGGCGTGGGCAAACAGGACCCCTGGCTCGTTGGGCGTGGTCCGCTCCGGGTCGCGGTAGAGGGCCGCGGCGAGAGCCGTAAGCGCCAGGGGAACCGGGGCCAGTCGCGGACGCAGCCCGAGCGCCAGGCCGGTGAGACCAAGCCCCAGGCCCAGCAGCGGCGTCGCCTCCGGGTCAAGCCCGGGGATGGGTGAATGGCGATCTCTGGATACGGTCTGCTCTTCCATAGATGGGCAGGATGGGGGTGAAGGGCCTGCCGTTGAAACGTGAACACTCCACAGAGCGATTGCGAGCGTTCGCGCGGCCAGACCCGTACATATCTATAATACCTTCGGATTGTAGCATGGGCGCTGGCGCGACGCAACCGGCTGGCGCGGGCGCTTCTGGTATAATGAAAAAAGTGATAATTACCCGCGTGGTACGATGACATGCTTAATCCGTTTCAGGCGCTTGGTAAGGCCCTGCGTGACCTCTTCGACGACGTTCTCCTGCTCCTCGTCTGCAATCTGATCTGGGCGGCGCTAAGTCTGCCGCTGTGGTTGTTCGCCCTGAGCGCGCTGGCTCAGGGCGATCTGCTGGTGGCATTGCCTGGCGGGGTACTGGGAGCGCTGCCGGCGGGTCTGGCTAACGCGGGGTTGTTCTATGTTGCGTACCGTGTGACCGATGGCCGCGCCACGAAGATCAGCGATTTCTTTACCGGCATGCGCCAGTATCTCCGTCCCGCGCTGTTGATCACCCTCATTGCCGCGAGCGGGGTGCTGCTGATTCTCTTCAATCTTGGCTTCTACCTGGGCATGAACTCGATCCTGGGCGGTCTGCTCCTCGGCCTGTGGCTCTACCTGGTGTGGTTCTGGTTCGGTCTGATGCTCTACACCTACCCGTTGATCATGCTCCAGGAACACCCCACGTTGCGCTTGATCGGGCGCAATGCCCTGCTGCTGTCGATTGGCCGCCCGATCTACACCCTGGTAACCCTTGTCCTTATGGGAGTCCTGCTGGTGATCAGCCTGATTCTGGTTGTGCCCATGGCGCTGATCACCCCCGCGTTCCTGGCCGTCTGGGCCACCTGTGCCACCCGCGCGCTGATCGCCGATGCCCGCCGTCGGCGTGAGGAGGCGAGCGCTGCCGTCTCCTCTGCCCCCACCGAGGAACGCGGTCGTAAAGGGCAGGTGCGACCGAAGTAGAGGGCGACCGGGGCCAATCTATCAACTGCCACGCCTCCCAGGAGTGATACGATGCTCACTCGACGAATCATCCCCTGTCTCGATGTCAAGGCTGGACGGGTTGTGAAGGGCGTTTCCTTCGTCAACCACCGTGACGCGGGCGACCCGGTGGCCCTGGCCGCGGCCTACGACGCCGCAGGGGCCGATGAACTGGTTTTCTACGACATTACCGCCTCGAGCGACGAGCGGGCGATTATGGTTGAGGTAGTCGAGCGCGCCGCGGCCCAGGTATTCATTCCCCTGACGGTCGGCGGCGGGCTGCGCACGGTCGAGGATATGTACCGGATGCTCCGCGCCGGGGCCGATAAGGTGTCGATCAACACGGCGGCGGTGCTGAACCCGCAACTGATCGAGGACGGCGCGAAACGCTTTGGCAGTCAGTGCATTGTACTCTCGGTGGATGCGCGGCGCGTCAACGCCCCCGGCGAGCCGCCGCGCTGGGCGGTGTTTACCCATACCGGCGCCAATCCCCGGCCCACGGGCCTCGACGCAATCGAGTGGATCCGCCGCGGCGTCGAGCTGGGCGCAGGGGAGATCTGCATTAACAGTATGGACGCCGATGGCCAGAAGACGGGCTACGATCTGGAGTTGCTGCGGGCGGTCAGCGCGGCAGTGCCGGTGCCGGTGATCGCCTCGGGCGGCGCGGGCACGCCGGAGCATATGTACCAGGGCATCGCCGAGGGGCACGCCGACGCGGTGCTGGCCGCCTCGATCTTCCACTTCGGTGAGTACACGATTGCCGATGTCAAGCGGTACCTCGGTGAACGGGGTATCCCTGTGCGCGAGGTGGCCCCATAGCGCGCCGCCAGGCGACTTTTTGCGGCAGACGCTGGCGGATGCCCCGCCCCGGACCCTCCCCCCAGGAAGGGGCGTGGGGAAACCCGGTTTCCCCATATGTTCAGCTCAGGGGCGCGGAGAGGTGGTTCGCCTGGCTGAAAAGCCTACCCCGTTCGGGCCTCGCGCGTCAGCACCACCAGGGTCACGTCGTCGAAGGGCGGCTGGCCGTGCCCGTGCTGGTCCACCGCGGCGCTGATGGCCTCGACGATGGCCGGGGCCGGGTCGGTATGACGGGAGGCGATCAACTCCCGGAGTCGTTCGGTGCCAAAGGCTTCCAGGCGCTCATCAATGGCCTCAGTCACGCCATCGGTGTAGCATACCAGCACATCCCCCGGCGCGAGCCACACCTCGGCTTCGGCGAGACTGATCGCCTCCAGGACGCCGAGGGCGATGCCGGGTGTGCGCAGTTCAACGAAGGTCTCATCGGCGGCCCGGTAGAGCAGGGGCGGGTTGTGGCCTGCGCAGGAGTAGCGCAAGTGGCCGCTCGCGGGGTCCAGAATGCCATAGAAGATGGTAACAAACATGCCCGCCTCCGAGTCGCGAGTGATCCAGCGGTTGGCCCGTTCCAGCGCCAGGGCGGGGGGTGAGCCGTCGAGGGATGCGGCGCGCACGAGCGAGCGGGCCAGGGCCATGAACATCGCCGCGGGTACGCCTTTGTCGCTCACGTCGGCAATGACGAAGCCGAGGTGCGCTGGAGCCACGCCTGCCGGGGGCAGGGGGCGCGCGATGGTGGCCCCGGCGGTGTCGGGCGGAGCTGCGCCGGCGGCCAGGCGCGCGGCTTGATGCCGGTCGGGGGCAGTTTCGCCCGCCGTGGGGACACGGTGTTTGTCACCAGGCAGCCACCAGAAGTCGTAGAAGTCGCCGCCTACCAGCCGGGCCGAGCGATAGCCCGCGGCGATCTGCCAGCCGGGCAGCACCGGGCTGCGGGCGGGGAGCAAGGCGTGCTGGATTTCGCGGGCCACTTTCAGTTCCTGCTCTAGATGAGCGGCCTGTTCAGCCTCGCGGGCCAGCAGCAGGCTCTCAAGGGCCGCCGCCAGTTGCCCTGCCGTCCCGGTGCAGAGGTTGCGCCGGCGGTCATCGAGGTCGGGGTCACTGGCATCATAGTCGAGCACCAGCGCGCCCAGCAGGCCACTGCGGGCCGCCAGCGGCAGGGCCACCAGGCTACCGCTGCGGGCCATACCGATCAACCGCGGCCAGAGGGAGGCGTGCCTGCTCGCCTCAGGCAGGCTGATCAGCCGGGGGCCGTCGGCGACGGTGGCGGCGGCGCGCAGGGCCGCCAGGAGTGGCGCGTCACGCAGGGCGAACGGCTCGGCGCCGAGTTGCTGCGCCCGTTCGCGGCCCAGGCCGTAAGTCGCGCCCACACGAAAGCTCGCATCTGCCTCGTTCCACAGCAGCACATAGCAGCGAGGGGCGCCGATCAGCAGAGGGGGCAGACGCGCAGCCGTGGCGAGCAAGCTATCTACCTGGTCACAGCCGCCGAGGTTTGCCGCCACCTGCAACAGCGCGTTCAGGGTCCAGGCTTCCTCTTGCTGTGCCCGGTAGGCATTGGCGCTCTCGAGGGCCGCGGCGGCCTGGTCGGCGATCAGCGAGAGCAGGCGCAGGTCGTTGGCGTTGAAGGCGCGGGGCGCGTAGCTCTGCACCGAGATCGAGCCGATGACCCTCTCGCCAGTGATCAGGGGCACGTAGATGCCAGAGCGTGGCGGGCGATCGCTCTGGTAGCGCGGGCGGGCCGGCAGAAGGTCCATCTCGCGGGTAAAATCCTCCACCAGCACGGCCTTGCCGGTCTGGCGCATCCAGCCCACCAGGCCCTCGCCGGGGGCCAGGGTCACCGTCAGCGGCGGGAGGCGCACGCGGTCTTGTACGCGCACCACCAGCGTGTAGCGGTCGTTGTCGAACAGCCCGAGGTGGAACGAGGCGGTGTCCACCACTTTGCTGGCCTCACGGTAGACCAGGTCGCACAGAGCCTCGACATCGAGTTCGCTGCGGATGATGGCGCGGCTGATCTCGTTGAGCAGGGCCAGTTCGCGCACGCTGCGGCGCTGGCTGGCGAGATTGAGGGCAGCGCGGCGTACGGCGGCGGCGGCGGCCACCAGGCCCAGACCGGCGAGCAGGAAGTAACCGCTACCCAGGCGCGTGTAGATTGCCGCGCCGAGCAGGGCGAGGGGGAGTGGCGCGAACTCGGCGCCGAGGGCCAGGCGCCAACTACTGCGCCACCAGGTGCTGATCCCGGAGCGACCGCCTTGCAGGTACTCGCGTCCGATCCGTCCGAGTTGCAGGCTGACCAGATAGCAGGGAACGACTGCCAGCGCCAGCGCCAGGGGGTCGAGGGTCTGCGGGTCGTACTGGGGGCGCCCGGTAGCGGCGGTGGCCAGGGCCGCACCGGCGAGAATGGCCAGGGCGCGGGCGCCACCGCGCAGGAAGGGCCGGGCCCCCAGGAGGTAGAAACTGGGCGGACGGTGGTAGAGGAAGGTGAGCGCCACCCCTGAGAGCGCGCCTTCGATGGCGGCGAGCAAGGCTCCGGCGGTAGGACCGAGGCTCAGCGCGGCGGCGATCAGCACAATGCCGCTGAGGCTGTGGGTGTCGGCGGGGGGCGCGCGGAAGCTAAGGAGGTCAACAGCGAAGGCCAGGGCGCCGAACAGCGCCAGCGCGGCCAGCGGCGTTGCGGTTCGGGGAGCAACGAGGAGCCAGACCCAGCCGACGCTGCCAAACGCCAGGGAGTAGAGGATCAACAGCCGTTCCCGGCTCACGCACGTCCCTGCCCGAAGGCGGCCCGCGCCTCCACAACGTCCGGATGAATGGCGAAGACCTGGGAGAAGCCGGTGAGGTCGAAGACCTCACGCACCTGGGGTTGCAGCGCGGCGAGGCGCAATTCGCCGCCAAGGGTCATCAACTCTTTGCGAATGAGTAGCAAGGCCCGCAAGCCGCTGCTGGAGAGAAAGGACACCCCGCTGAGATCGAGCACGACCCGGCGGGCGCCGCGGGCGATCTCCTGATGCACGGCGCGGCTGAGTTGCGGCGCGGTGGCCGCATCCACCCGCCCGGTAACGGGGAGGGTCAGCGTATCATCGGCGGCAGGAGGGGTTATGTACTTGACCATAGTCAGCATATTGCCGCCCTGGGGGTTGAAGTCGAAGCGCACTTCGTCCATGAGCCGGGTGATCAAATAGATGCCCAGGCCGCCGGCCTGGCGTTCCTCGAGCGGCGAGGAGAGGTCGGGAGGAGGAATACTGCCCGGATCGAACTGGCGCCCGAAATCGCGCAGGGTGACGATGAACTGATTGCCCTCACAGCGCCAGGAAAGGGTAATATCACCAGGGGCGTCGGGGTCGTAGGCGTGCTGGATCACATTGGTTGCGGCCTCGTCCACGGCAAGTTGCACCTGCCAGGTCGCCCGCTCGTCGAGGCCGGCCTGTTCGGCGGCGGCGGTAATAAAGGCGCTGATGCGAGCCAGCGCCTCAAGATCAGCGGTGAGCGTAATGCTTTCCATGGGATGGTTCAAAAGGAACCAACCGCTTCGACCGTGTCAGTGTAAAGCTCGAAGAGCGAGGTAAAGCCGGTCAGGTCGAAGACCTCTTTAATGCGTGGCGGGAGATTGGCGATGCGAATGTCGCCGCCTTCCAGGTCGGTCAACTTCCATTCGCGGGCGCGCTTGCGCGCCTCGATCAACACGCGCAACCCGGGACTGCTGATGTACTCCAGGTTGGCCAGATCGAGCACGATACGGTAGCGCCCCTCGTTGAAGAGGGCCTCGATCTGCTGCTTGAGCTGCGGCGCGGTAGCCGCGTCCACCCTGCCCGCGACCTCCAGCAGATCAACCCGGTTCATCCGGCGGTGGGTGATCTCCATATCCAGCCCTCCTCAGACAGCGCCCGTGGACGAACACAACAGGCGTATTATACCATGCCGCTCGTATGAACTCAGGGACGGCCTGTTTGCCCACATTTTTATGGTGGCGTGCGGATGTGAACATGGCCCGCGCGCGGGCGGGTTTGGGAGGGCGCAGCCCTCCCAGGAAACAACTCGCCACCAGGGGAGGGTTTGGAAGGGCGCAGCCCTCCCTTTCATCCCGATAGCCTGCGCGGAGAGGCTTCAAACCACCAACGGTTCGCTCGGGTGGCGGGAGGAACTGAGCGGTAGCGGGGAGCGCACCTTACGCAACTGCCGCAGCGATTCCACGGCCGCTTCGTGAACGCTGGCGTCGGGGTCCTCCATAGCGCGAGTAAGGGCATTGAATACCTTGGTGGTCGCAGCGGCGGCGCCAATGCGCCCGAGGGCGCGCGCGGCGGCCTCGCGGGCGTAGACATCGCTGTCGCTGAGCAGGTCGGTAAGGCGAGCGATCAGCACAGGGGCGCCGGCGAGTTCACCGAGCTGGCCGAGGGCCAGAGCAGCGGCGGAGCGCACAAAGCTATCTTCGTCAACCAGGCACTGACCCAGGTAATCGATCAACTGGGGCGAGGCAATGCGGTCGCGCAGGGCGCCGAGCGTGCGGGCAGCGGCGAAGCGCGTCTCCAGATCGCAGTCATAGAGGGCCACGCGGGTAAGCGCCTTCACCAGGGGCACGGGGGGCGTGCCGGCGAAGTGTCCGAGCATCCGCGCCGCAGCCGCGCGCACGTGCGAGGCGCTGTCGCTCAACCCGTCGTGCAACAACACCAGGTCGCTGGTGCTGTAATAACCGTTGCGGCTCCGCAGGCTGCGGATCGTCTCGTACCGCGACTGCCAGCCCGCATCGGCCAGTTGGCGGCGCAAGTGGACAAACTCGCCGGGGGTGAAGCCATCGAGTTCGGCCATCAGCGTGGTCCGGAACCACTCGTCCCGGGAGCTATTGAGCCGCTGGCGGGCCAGGGTGATGACCTGGAGGCCGATGAAGAGTTGCTCCACGGCGGCGCGCATCTCGGGGCGGGTGCGCAACTCACGCTCGATCAGGCGCGCGACCTGGTAGCGCATTTGCCCCGCGCGCCGCACGATCAGATCTGCGCCCGGGCCACGGGTGATCTCGGCCAGTGTCAGCACCGCGGCGATGGGTTCGTGCTGGTAGGCCTCGAGAAACGGCTCCAGCGTTCCCACGGCCAGGTAGGCCAGCAGCGAACCAGTGCCGGTGATCTGAATATCCTGACGAGGATTGCGGGCGAACCCGCTGAGCCGTTCGGCGATGCGCGCGCGCCAGGTGTCCTGATCAAACATGGCTTTCTCGGTGGTATGGTACACTGGGCCGGTGGTACCCGATGACAATACTGTCACCTGGCAGGTGTGAGGCATTATAGCACGCCCCCTCCTGCCTGAACGGATAAGAATAGTTGTCTCAGGATTACAATAATGCATCTACGTCCGGGCTGCCATCCTCCGTTAGTACTATGAACGGATGACGCGCGGGCCGGCGCGCCGAGTCGAGCATCCCGATTATGACAAATCCGAACGACGCCGAAGAAAGCGTTCGCCGTGTGCGGCGCGGCTGCACCTTTGTGGCACTGCTGTTCGTCGCCTTTGCCGTGCTCTACACCAGCGCGACGGGCAACCTGGCCTTTCTGCTGCTGCTGGTGGTGGCGGGGGCCATTCTGCTCTTTGCTCGCTCTGTGCGCTAACGGCACAGCCCGCGCCACTGTGGTATACTCTCGCCACACATGCCGGCGCCCGCGAAGGAGCGTTCCGATGAGAGTACGCTACAGCGCCCGCACCCATCCTGGCAAGCGGCGCGAGGTTAATCAGGATGCCTATGGCGTCAGGCAGTTCGGCGAGGCCGTGCTGCTGGTCGTTTGTGACGGGATGGGTGGCCATGCTGCAGGCGAAGTGGCAAGCGCCCTGGCCGTTGAGACGATCACCGACGCCTTCGACCTCGCCGCGCCCCCTGCTGAGGCGTTGCAGGCGGCGTTTATCGCCGCCAACGCGCGCGTCTACGCCGAGGGCCGTGGGGCCATGGGCACCACTGGCGTGGCCGCTCTGCTTGTCGCCAATCAGTTGTTTGTGGCCAATGTCGGCGATAGCCGGGCCTACCTGGTGCGCGAAGAGCAGATCACCCAGATCACGCACGATCACTCGTTTGTCTCCGACCAGATCGCCGCCGGGCTGATGACCCCGGAAGAGGCCCGCTCATCGGTGGTACGCAATATCATCACCCGCGCCCTTGGCCATGCCGCCGAGGTGGAGGTGGATGTATTCGTGCAACCCCTCCAGGCGGGGGATACGGTACTGCTCTCGACGGATGGGATGCACGGCCTGGTGAGTGATGAGGAGATCGCCGCCATCGCCAGTTTGCAGCCGCCGGATCAGGCAGCGCAGCAGTTAGTGGACCGGGCCAACGAGCTGGGCGGGATCGACAACATCACCGTGGTGATCGCCCAGATCGATGAACTGGACGGACGCTCGACCGCGGCCGGTCTACGGGCCGAGCCAGCCACGCTGCCCCCCGGAGCGGTTGATGGCCCTCCAGGCGCCGCGTCCGCAACCATCGCCGCCGAGCAGCCCATCGCCGCGCCCGCTTCCCGTGCAGCGCCTCACGAGCGCCCGCTCTCACGCCTCGGCCTCGCTCTAGCTGCCCTGACCCTGCTCGTGCTGCTCGGGGTCGGCGGCGCGCTTCTGGCCCTCCCCGTAGCAACGGTTGCGCCGCTGCCTCCCTCGCCCGCTGCCAGTCCCACTCCTTCGCCCACGCCATCCCCATCGCTGCCCGCCATCCCCTGAGGCGCGCTTCGAACCCGGCGAGGAGCGGCTTGCTCAATTGGGAGGTCTTCGCGCCTTCGTGGTGTTATACCATTTTAGATTTTGGATTTTGGATTGTGGATTGCCACGCTGGGTAGCACAGCGCCTGAAACCGCTTCAAGCAATGCGGCATCACAACGCTAATTGGTATTACCCCGCTCTGGCCTGCGCGACCCGCGCGCCAAGCTGCCTGACCACCGCCTGCTCGAGGGTGGCGGCAGTAGGCACCTCACTCAGGGTCACGCCGGTGGCAACGAGGGCCTGGGCCACGTCGGGCTGCACGCCCACCAGCACGCAGCGCGCGCCGAGCAGCGCAGCGGCGCGCATAGCCG
>CAKZKA010000113.1 GCA_937120965.1 uncultured Chloroflexota bacterium | reverse complement strand
CTCCCTCCGCCCGGGCAGCGGCGTGGTTGGACATGTTCACCACAGGCGTCTGGCGTGCGTCACAGGATGTTCTGCTCATGGGTAACCACCCGATAGGGAACGAACCCGCGGGCCTGGTAGTTGGCGAGGGCGTAGGGGCCATCGAGGGTGCAGGTATGGACCCAGACGCGCCCGGCGCCATCGGCGTAGGCGCGCTGCACGCCGGCGGAGAGCAGGTGGCGGCCATACCCGCGCCCGTAGAAGGGTGGAAAGAGACCGAAGTAGGCCACCTCGGTGCCTGGTTCTTCTGACTCGCGGTTGAGTTCGACATAGCCGGCCGGTGTGCCGCGCAGGTAGAGCACCAGCACCGCGACGCTCGGGCGCGCCAGATAGCTGCCAAGGCGCTCGTCGCTCCAGGCGAGCCGGTCGACCCAGTGGTAGCGCTCGCCAACGCTGCGGTAGAGGAAGCGGTAAAAGGCGGGCAGCGGCTCGCGCGCCTCAATGAGTTGCAACTCTGGATCGGCGCTGAACGCCGGGCGAAAGTGCTCCCGGGTTGGAAGTTCCAGATAGGTCGTGGTTACGGTAACGACTGGCATCGACTCGGGTTACCCGTGTGGGCAGAGCATCACCCCTTATCCTATCACAGGCTGGGGCATGTCTGGTTACAACTCGCGTTTCCACAGAGAAGCTGCGACAGTTTGCCGACAGGATTCCAGAGATGGATGGCGATTTTCCTTACAATGTTGCGCGTTCCTTCGCTCAGGGATAGCACATGTTGCGAGATCTCTGTATACTACGCTTCAACGGCACACGACGAAAGCTGGAGGGTCGCGATGCAACACGTTTCCTGGACCTGGCTGGAGGCCGTATGGCGCGCGCGGGTCGAGCCGCTGGTGCTGACCGCGCTGGCGCTGGTGGGCTTGAGTCTGGCGCCGCTGCTGGTGCTGGAGGTACTGACACCCGGGCAGGCGGCCCGCGTCGCCGTTGTGATGGGCTGGACCGCGGGCGCGCTGCTGGTGTTGCGTCTCGCGCCGCTGTTGCAGCGTGAGGGCTGGCGACCGGTGGCGCTGGGGCTGATTCTCGCGGGGGTGCTGGCCGGCGCGTGGTTGGCGTTCATCCCGGCGGCGCGGGCGCAGGGGGGGCTGACCTTCAAATCCGCGCCGCGCATCTCCCAGGGGGCCTTCAGTCAGATCCTTGCCGCTGCCGGCTCGCCCGCAGCGCCGCACGCTGATGAACTCTACGGCATCATCGTGGCCTATGGCATCGATCCAGCAGTGGCGCTGGCCTTCTTCCAGCACGAGTCGCAGTACTGCACCACCGGGGCCTGCGCGCGTGGCGATCTGCGGAACTGGGGTATGCAACGTCGGGCGATCCGCGCCGAGCGCTCCCCGGGTGTGGTGCAGGGCTTTGCGCGCTACCACACCTGGCAGGACGGAGTGCGCGACTGGTGCGAACTGATCCTCGGCTACGTGAACCGGGGGATGGATACGGTCGAGAAGGCCGTGCCGGTCTATGCGCCCCAATCGGATGGGAATGTGCCGTCGGCCTACATCGGAGCGATCCGGCGACAGGTGGCGGCCTGGTCGGGCCGGGTCGTTGGCGAGCCGTCGTTGCGGGCGTATGATGGGTCGCTTGAGCAGGCCCTGGTTGCCGAGACCTTTCTAGCCTCGGACGTGCAGTTCCATCCGACCTGGGCCTTCCACAATTACATGCTGAGCGAAGCCCACGCCGGGCGGCCCCTCGGCGCCCCGCTGGACGAGAGCCGGGTGATCAGTGTCGGCGGTCAGCGCTTTGCGGTGCAGGTCTTTGCCCTCGATACGCTCTACACGCCAATCGCCGCCGTTGCCAGCGAGACTAACTGGACCGATGTGCGCCGCCTCAGCGCCCTGCTCCAGCAGGGGCCGGCGCCCACCCCCGCGCCGACGAATACGCCGCCGCGACGGTAAGCATCCCGGGTTCTCCACCCCTGAAAGGCGC
>CAKZKA010000112.1 GCA_937120965.1 uncultured Chloroflexota bacterium | reverse complement strand
ACCCTCCCCGCTGGCGGCTTGCTTCCTGGGAGGGCGCAGCCCTCCCCAACCCTCCCCGCTGGCGAGTTGCTTCCTGGGAGGGCTGCGCCCTCCCACACCCTCCCCGCTGGCGGCTTGCTTCCTGGGAGGGCTGCGCCCTCCCCAACCCTCCCCGCTGGCGGGTTATTTCCTGGGAGGGCTGCGCCCTCCCACACCCTCCCCGCTGGCGGCTTGCTTCCTGGGAGGGCTGCGCCCTCCCCAACCCTCCCTGCTGGCGGGTTATTTCCTGGGAGGGCTGCGCCCTCCCAAACCCTCCCCGCTGGCGGGTTGTTTGCCGGGAGGAGCACGCCCTGCCAGGCCCTCAGCCGGCCCTAGGCGGGGGTCAGGGGCCGTCCGAACTCCTCCTCGTAGACATCGGCGACGTAAGCCAGTGCGCGATACACGTAGCCCGGAACGATACGGCGCTCCAGACGGGCATGCTGGTCACGCACGTAGACCAGGTTACGCATCAGTTTCATCTCGATCACCCCACGGGCGAACTCCAGGCCCCTGGCGCCCTTTGTCCGTTGCATCCAGGCGACGAACTTGCGCACCGGCGCCGGTGGCCGTCTGGGGGGCCGGCGCAGCATACGCACGTAGGCGCGCATACCGACGCGCCGATTGCCGCCCTGGGTAGGCTGGCCGAGTTCCAGGTGGGGGCGGATCAGGTTGAAGAGTTCCTCGCCCCGCTCGGTGCGCACCAGGGTCCATTGCCAGCGCTCTTCGGGCGGCAAGGGGGCGCCCATGTAGCCGATGGTCAGATCCGACAGGCCGTTCTGGTAGTCGAAGCAACTCAGACAGGCGGCGGGGAAGATACCCCGCTCACCGCCAAGTTGACGTACATCAAGATCAACGAAGTTGACCTTCTCGATGTGCCCGTCCTCGTGGCGCAGGTGGACGCGGAAATCCTGCATGAACTCGTGGTGCACGACGGTAGCGGGCGACTTCGAGACCAGGCCGAGGAAGCGCATGAGATCGGGGTAGGCGGTATTATCGGTGCAGGGGATGCCGATCACGTAGAGCCGTTCCAGGCCGAGTTCCTGTTCGAGCGCCCGCAGGGCGTGGACCTGGCAGCCGGTGCCGATGAAGGCGAGGCGTTGCAGACCGGAGGCGCGCACCTCGTCGAGCACTTCCAGGTTGGGCGAGAGACAGGGCTTGTTGCCAGCGGAGGCGATCACCTCGGCGGGGGTGCGGGCGAGGAAGGGCAGGGGCGCCCAGCGCGTGCCGGGCACGGCCCGCGTCGTAATCACCCCGTCCACCAGGCCCCGCTCGAGCAGCAGGGCGCCGAGGGCGGTGACGACACCGCTCCACTGGGCGTCGGGGTTGACCGGGCGCAGCCGGATGATGTGGATCGCGCGGTAGATACCGAAGAGCAACTCATCGCCATCGCGCCGGTTCCGGCCGTGGAGGCGCAATTCGAGCGCCTCGTGCTGGTTGTTGACGAAGACACACGAGCGCGCCATTGCCGGGCGCAACTCACCACCGCATACGCCACAGTCAGAGCAGAGCTTCGGGCGACCTTTGAAGCGCTCGGCCTGGCTGAGCAGGGTGATTTCGTGCAGCGGTCGGGCGGATGTCGTAGCCATACATCTCTCTCTTATCGACCGGGCGAGGCCGCCCTTGCCGGGGAGTTTGCGGCCCCAACAGCGGTTAGCATGGCGGGGAACCCGCGGTTCCCCGCTCCAGAATCCCTGAGGGAGGGTCTGGTTGTCAGGATGCGGAACTCGCGGTTCCCCCCGCCCGGGGCGCTCAGTGTTTGCCTGTTGCCCTGAGGCATACCTTACGCTCCCAGCGCCTCTTTGGCAGCGAGCAGCACATCGGCGGTAATCTCGGCGTGGCCGCGCTCACGGGCGTACTTCTCGACATTGGCGCGCACCCGGCCCCGCACGAAGAACGGCACCTTCTTCAGCATCGCCTCGGCCTCGTGGGTCCAGACCGGGGCCACGACGGTCGGCGCCGGGGCGGGCGCGACGGCCACCGCGCCGCCATTGGCAGCGGGCGACGGCGCGGGGTGGGTCACGGGTTCAGCCACTTCAACAGGCGGGGCGAGGGCGCCATTCCCCGCAGGCGCCTTTACTTCCTCTTCCAGGCCCGCGTCGCCGAAGAGATCGATCAAGTGCTTCTCCATGCCCAGGGTACAGGTGGTGTAGACCTCATCGGCGATCACATCGGCGCCATCGAAGCCGAGGAAGGGGCGATAGGCCAGCAGGTGGTTCTCGATATGGGTAGGCGGCGCGATCACCATACAGTTCAGGTCATAGCGACGGGCGGTATGACGCTCCATCTGCGTACCGCAGACCAGCTCGGGGCGCAGCGCGGCCAGGCGGGCGGCGACTTGCTGGAACTCATCGGTGGCGAGGAACTGCTCATCGCTGACGTAGCCCTGGAGCTGTTCGCGCACCCAGTCCGCTTCCTTGAGCAAATACGTGCCCGCGCCGACAATGGGCATCCCCAGTTCATCGGCCAGGAACCTGACCACACCCACCGTATGGGTCGCATCACCGAACACAAAGGCCGTCTTCCCGGAGAAGCTCTCCATATCGGCGGTGCGGGCGAACCAGGGCACATTGGAAGGCGCCGACATCCCATCGAGGGAGAAGGCGGTGAGGGGCGGAAGCGTAACCGGGGCAAAACCGGAACCCGCAGCGCGCGGCCCCACCTGGTTGAGATGCTCAACCAGGGCATGAAGCCAGCGCAGGGTGGGCTGCACGCCAATCGGCGCCTCGCACAGCGCGGGCACCCCAAACTGCGCCTGGAGATGTTCGGCGGCCAGGCGCCCCAGCTCGCGATAGGGGGCAATCGTGACCCAGGCGGCGGGGAGGCGCCGCAGGTCGTCAATCGAAGCGCCCCAGGGAGCGACGACGTTCACCTCCACACCGAGCACCCGCAGCATACGCCGCAGGGCGATCAGGTCGTGGCGGGCGTGGAACCCGAGCGACGAAGGGCCGAGAATATTGACGCTGGGGCGGGGCGTCAGGGCCTGGGGAGCGGCATAGCGCCGCACCAGTTCGGTGAACAACCCATCAGCGGCGCGGGTCTCGGCCATGCGGTAGGGATTGGCGTCGAAGACGATCACATCACAGCCAACGCCCGAGGAGCGCGCGGCAATCTCCAGGTTCTCCTGGAGCAGAATGGTGGAACACGACGCCACCACCACAATCAGGTCAGGGTTCTTACTGGCCTCGACCTGCCGCAGGGTTTCGGGCAGGCGAATGGTGCCACGGGCCAGATCGGTGCCGCTGACCACACTGGTGGTCATGGCGGGGAAGCCCGGGGTGCGCTCCAGCATGGTGAAGATCGTTGTGACGTAATCATCGCCCTGGGGAGCGTGGAAGACCGCATGGACGCCGCGCATCGAGTTGGCGATCCGGCCAACGCCGTGGTGGGCGGTGCCCTCGTACATCCAGTAGGCTAGTCGCATCGCTCGTCCTTCTCTCGTGATGGGCGGCCTGCCAGGTCGTTGCTGCAACCGGCGCTTGTCGTGGGCAGGAGCGGTAGCCCCGGCTTCCTCGCCCGCCCGGCGATGGCCGGAGCGCCTGCCACGCAGCGCGATTAGCTGCGCGTGAGCGGAATCACCTCGCCGGGGAGGCTGGGCATCACCCCCGCAGTCCAGACCGGATCGAGGCCGAGCGGGTCGAGTTGAGCGTGACGGCGCAGGGCGCGCGTACACAGATTGGCAAGCGTATTGACGCCGGCCCACCCGTGGATGGGCGAGAAGATAAACTCGGTTCCCCACTTGGCGACCACGCCGCGCCCGATCAGCGGATTGGCAGTGATAATATTCGAAATCACCAGATCAGGTCGCTCCTCGGCGATAGAGCGGAGCTGGCGCTCGAAATTGGCCTGTTCAACCAGGCGCACGCCCTCCAGGGCCTGCAACTCGCGGTTATGGAAGCGCCGGTTGATGTAGGGGGTGGAGCACTCCAGCACCTCGGCCCCGGCGGCGCGCAAAAACCGCGCCAGGGGCAGTTCCAGCAGTGTATCGGCGGCGAAGAAAACCTTCTTGCCGCGCAGCAGGTCGGTATGCGGCCGGATGCGTTCCCAGGCCCGCGCCTCGCGCTCCGACAGGTCCACCTTGAGGCCAAACTCGGCGGCCAGATCCTCCCAGAAGGCGCGGCAGCCATCGGGGCCAAAGGGGAAGAGCGAGGAGAGCACGGTACACTCGCGCTCGTTGACAAGCTGGTTGGCGACCCTGGGCAGGAAGGGTTGCAACGGGGCAATCACCGTGCCGCGACCGATTGGCGGCAGCTCGTGAAAATGATTGGCGGGCAGAAAGCCGGCCACGGGAATGCCGAGCCGGGCGGCCTCGAGGGTGAAATCGTCGGCGATGGCGTCGTTGACCGAGCCGAGGAAGACCACGCGCCGGTCATCGGGCGGGGCCACCGGGCAGAAGGGTAGCAGCGCCTGGAGCACCGAGTCCTCGCTCTGGGCGAAGGTGTAATCCAGCCCCGAGGCTGGCACGAACAGCACCGGCACCTCCGGCGTGCTCACCGAATGGGCCAGACCCTCGAACTCCACCTTCATCACCTCGGGGGTGCAGGATGAGAGCAAAAAGATCACCGAGGGCCGATGTTCGCGTTTGATCTCCTCGATCTGGTCGGCAATATGGGGCTGCGCCGAACTCAGATCGCCCTCCTCGAGTAACGAGACGGCGAAGCGGGGTCGGGCAAAGATCATCACGCCGAGGGTGTTCTGGAGCAGATGGGCGCACGTGTGGGTGCCAAGGATCAGGAAGAAACTGTCCTTGATCTTCTGGTAGAGCCAGCCAACGCTCACCAACCCGCAGAACGAGTGGTACAGTCCGTCTTCGCGCGTAAAGGATGCCTTCGGGGGCATAGCTCTCTCCCTTGGGGAAGGCCGATGTATCGTATACCGGGCTACGGCGTCTCCCGCATTATAGCACTTTATGAAAGGTCTTGTTATATAAACATTTTTTGTGCATAGGGTGTGCAGTGCTCATTCGGCCCAGTCGCGGGGCACGAGGAAGCGCGCCAGCCCGGCCTCGGGCGAGCCAGGCTCAGGCGCGTACTGGAACTCCCAGCGGGCCAGCGGCGGCAGCGACATCAGGATGGCCTCGATGTTGCCGTCGGTTTGGAGGCCAAAACGGGTGCCGCGGTCGAGCACCAGGTTGAACTCGACGTAGCGACCGCGCCGGTAGAGTTGCCAGCGGCGCTCGCGCTCGCCGTAGGGGGTCGCGAAACGCCGGCGCACCAGGGGCAGGTAGGCGGCCAGGATCGTCGCGGCGCCCTCGCGGACGAAGGCCAGCGCCCGGTCGAAGCCATCTTCGCCGGGGAGGTCGAGGTTGTCGAAGAAGATCCCGCCGATGCCGCGCATCTCTTTGCGATGGGGCAGGTAGAAGTAGCGGTCGCACCAGTCCTTCACCGTGGGGTAATCCACGACGCCGTGACGCTCGACGTAGGTCTTGAGGGTGGTATGAAAGTGACGCGCGTCCTCCTCGAAGCCGTAGGCAGGCGTCAGATCCATCCCGCCACCGAACCAGCGTTCGGTCCCGGCCTCGAAGTAGCGAAAGTTGGCGTGGAAGGCGGGCACGTAGGGGTTGCGCGGGTGCAGCACCATGGAGACACCGGTGGCGAAGTAGGGGTGCCCGCGCGCGCCCGGCTGTTCCTGGTAGATGCTCGGCGGCGCCTCGGCGCCGTGAACGGCGGAGACGTTCACCCCGGCGCGCTCGAAGACGGCGCCCTCGGTGAGGACGCAGGCGGTGCCGCCACCGCCCCCGGGGCGCTCCCAGGTCGCGCCGTCGAAGTGGCGGGGTGGCAGGCCGGCATGCGGGGCGCCCTCGCGCTCCACCTCTTCAAAGGCGGCGATCAGGTTGGCCTGGGCCTCGCGCATGATCTCGTGGACCAGTTCACGGGTGTCGGTCAGGGTCATTGGCTGGCCTCGCTGTTGCTCTGCTCTCTGCTCTAGCCGTCTATGCGGCTGCGCCGCGCAACGCCAGAATGAAAATAGTATTGTTCCTGGGAGGGCGCAGGCGCGGCGCCGCCGCGCCTCTACGCCCAAACCCTCCCCGCTGGCGGGTTGTTTTCTGGGAGGGTGCAGGCGCGGCGCCGCCGCGCCTCTACGCCCAAACCCTCCCGGTGGGGAGGGCTTGCCGCCCCCACAGGCAGGGGTGCGGTTCGACAGGCTCACCGCAGGTGGGGAAACCCGGTTTCCCCGTATGTTCACATCAGACTGAGCGCGTCCCGGGCGGCGGCCAGGGTGCGTTCGATCTCGTCGGGGCCGTGGGCGGCGCTCAGAAAGCCGGCTTCGAACTGCGACGGCGCCAGGTAGACCCCGCGTTCGCACATGGCCCAGAAGAAGCGCCCGTAGCGCTGCGGGTCAACCAGGCGCTTTGCTTCGGGCCAACTGGTGACGCGCGCGCTGGCCTCCTTCAAGAAGTAGAAGCCGAACATGGTGCCCACCTGGCCAACCTGGAGCGGCACGCCACGTTCTTCGGCCAGGGTGCGCAAACCGGCGGCCAGTTCGGCGGCGCAGGCAGCGGCCCGGTCAAAGGGTGTCACGCCCTGCTCCGCGTCGAAGGCGGTGTTGAGTGTCGCCAGGCCGGCGGCCATGGCCAGGGGGTTGCCCGAGAGAGTGCCAGCCTGGTACATCGGGCCGGCGGGGGCGACCAGTTGCATGATCGGCGCTTTACCGGCGTAGGCGCCCACAGGCAGACCGCCACCAATGACTTTGCCCAGGCAGGTCAGGTCGGGGTCAATGCCCCACAGGCCCTGGGCGCCGCCGGGGGCGACGCGGAAGCCGGTCATCACCTCGTCGAAGATCAGCAAGGCCCCGTGGTCGCGGGTCAGCGTCCGCAGCCCTTCGAGGAAGCCCGGCTCGGGGAGCACGAAGCCCATATTCGCGGCGATCGGCTCGACGATCACCGCGGCGATCTGCGCGCCGTGGGTGGCAAAGAGGCTGCGGACGGCCTCGAGGTCGTTGTACTCGGCGGTGAGGGTGTCGGCGGCGGTGCTGGCGGTGACCCCGGGGCTGTCGGGCAGGCCCAGGGTGGCAACGCCCGAGCCGGCCTGCACCAGCAGCATATCGGCGTGGCCGTGGTAGCAACCGGTGAACTTGACGATCTTATCGCGACGGGTGTAGGCTCGCGCCAGACGCAGGGCGCTCATCGTCGCCTCGGTGCCCGAGTTGACGAAGCGCACCTGATCAAGGCCGGGCATCAGCTCCAGCACCCGACGGGCCAGCGCTGTCTCCAACTCGGTAGGCGCGCCGAAGCTCGACCCCCGCGTAACCTGGGCCTGCACGGCCTCAACGACCGCCGGGTGCGCGTGGCCGAGGAGCAACGGCCCCCAGGAGAGCACGTAGTCAATGTAGGCATTGCCATCGGCGTCCCAGATCCAGGCCCCCTGGCCGCGTTCGATAAACAGAGGCGTGCCGCCAACGCCCCGAAAGGCCCGTACTGGCGAATTGACGCCGCCGGGGATCAGCCGGACCGCCTCGGCGTACAGCTCTTTCGAGCGGGCATACCGGTCGCTCATAGTGCACTCCGTGACTCTGCGCTAACCCGATACCCCTGGACAAACTCCACCAGGCGGCGCACGTTGTCCTCGGGTGTTTCGGTGAGGATACCATGGCCGAGGTTGAAGATGTGGCCGGGACGCCCGGCAGCCTGGTCGAGGATGGCTCGCGCGCGGCGCTCGATCTCGGGCCAGGGGCCGTGGAGCGCCAGCGGGTCCAGGTTCCCCTGCACGGCCACGTCGGGGCCGAGCTGGGCCCAGCCATCGGCGAGGCGAATGCGCCAGTCAAGGCCGATGACCTCGGCGCCGGTCTCGCGCAGCAGGGGCAGCATGCCGTTCAGATCGGTGCCGAAGTAGACCACCGGCGGCGCCGTGCCGGGAGCAAAGGCAGCGCGGAAGCGGTTAATGGCCGCCTGGAGGTACGGCAGCACGTACTCGCGGAAGTCGTCGGGCGCCAGGGCCCCCGCCCACGAGTCGAAGATCTGCACCACATCGGCGCCGGCGCGCACCTGGGCGAGCAGGTAATCGGCCACCAGGTCGGAGAGTTTCTCCAGCAACAGGCGCCAGCTCTCCGGATCGCTGTACATCAGCACCTTGGTGCGGCGGTACTCGCGGCTGCCTCCGCCCTCGATGGCATAGCTGGCGAGGGTAAACGGCGCCCCGCTGAAGCCGTAGAGGGCCGTGCCGGGCGGCAAGGCCCGCTTCACCAGGCGCAGCGCCTCCAGGGTGTACGCCGAGGACTCCTCGGCGACGTAGGGCCGCAGGCTCTCGATGTCGGCCCGGCTGCGAATCGGGTTGTGGATGACCGGCCCCTCGCCCTTCTCGAAGGTGAGTTGAATCCCAAGGCCCTCCAGCGGCGGCAAAATATCGGCGAAGATAATCGCCGCGTCGAGGTGAAACGCCTCGATCGGCTGGAGGGTCACCTCGGCGGCAACATCGGGCCGTTTGACCATCTCGAGGAACCCGTAGCGTTCACGCACGGCTCGATACACAGACATGTAGCGGCCCGCCTGGCGCATCAACCAGATCGGCGTGCGGTCGGTCGGTTGGCGCCGGCAGGCGGCCAGGATACGGTTGGTCATATGACGCCTCGTCTACGTGTTATCCGCGGAGCCAGCGCGCTGCGTCTCTGGCCCAGTAGGTGATGATCATATCGGCGCCAGCGCGAGCAATCGCGGTCAGTGACTCGAGGGCGACGCGCCGCTCATCGATCCAGCCCTTCTCGGCGGCAGCCTTGACCATACTGTACTCGCCGCTTACCTGATAGGCGGCCAGGGGCAACTCGAAGCGATCGCGCACCTGGCGGATAATGTCAAGATAGGCCAGCGCCGGTTTGACCATAAGGATATCGGCGCCCTCTTCGACATCGAGGGTCACTTCGCGCATAGCCTCGCGACGATTGGCCGGGTCCATCTGGTATTCGCTGCGGTCGCCGAAGCCGGGAGGACTCTCGGCGGCATCGCGGAAGGGGCCGTAGAAGCTCGAGGCGAACTTGGCCGCGTAGCTCATAATTGCCGTCTGGTGCAGGCCGGCCAGGTCCAGGGCGGTGCGGATACGGGCCACCATGCCGTCGATCATCCCCGAGGGCGCGATGATATCGGCTCCGGCCTGGGCATGCACCACCGCAGCCTGACCGAGGATCTCCAGGGTGGGGTCGTTGAGCAGGTAGCCCTCGGCCAGACGTTCGTCGTAATACTTGATCTGCGGCGTGTTGATGATTCCGCAGTGGCCGTGATCGGTATACTCACAGCAACACATATCAGAGATAACGATCAACTCCGGAACGGCGCGTTTAATGGCCGCGGCAGCCCGGGGCACGATGCCGTCGGGGTCGAAGTTCTCGCTGCCCAGCGCGTCTTTATGGGCGGGAATGCCGAAGAGCAGCACGGCGGGGATGCCCAGCTCGGCCAGCGACTCGGCCTCACGCACGGCCATATCTACGGAGAGTTGCGCATGGCCGGGCATGGAAGCGATGGGCCGCACGACCCCGCTGCCATGGCGGACGAACAGCGGCGCGATCAACTGGTCAATCCGCGGCGCCGTCTCGCGCACCATGCGCCGCAGTGTGGCTGTGCGGCGCAACCGCCGCGGCCGAACGGTAGGAAAACCGGACATGCGCGTTCCTCCCTTGTGTTGTTGCGTAAGACCCGGGGGAGGTGTGGAGGTGTCTTGCTTCAACTCCACACCTCCACACTCCTACACCTTCCCCTCCGCATAATGGGCCACCAGGGCCTCGATCAGACCCTCTTCGGTCGAAACGGTGGCGACCACGGTGGGCGGCAGGCCCAGTTCGCGGCAGGTCTCGGCGGTTGAGGGGCCAATGCAGGCCACCAGGCAGCGTCGCGCGGCCTCTGTGCCTTCGGCGCCCACCTGGAGCGTAAAGTAGCGCGCGGTAGAGCCGCTGGTGAACAGCAGCACATCAATCGCGCCTGCGCGGAGCCAGTCTGCCAGTTCCTCGCCGCCGGGCGCCGGCACGGTGCGATAGGCCACCACCCGATCCACCAGCGCGCCAGCGGCGCGCAGGCGCTGTTCGAGTTCCGGGCGGGCGATATCGGCGTTGGGCAACAGCACCCGCCGCCCTGCCGGATCGCCCAGCGCAGCGACAAGCTCAGCGCCAAGGAAGCGTTCGGGCACCGCCGCGGGTTCGGCGCCCAGCAACTCGCGGCAGGCTGCCGCCGTGGCGGGGCCAACCGCGCCGATCTTCAGCGACAGGCGATGGGCCAGCAGCGGCGCCCGCTCACCCAGGGCCCGGGCCACCACTTCGACCGCAGTCACGCTGGTCAGCAGCAGCCATTCGTACATCCCCGCCTCCAGGCGGTTCATAGCCTCGGCCAGGGGCGCCGGGTCCTCAGGTGGGGCGTAGGCGATAGTCGGTCGCAGCACGGGTGTTGCGCCCAGGGCCTCCAGGCGCGCCGCCAGCGCATCGGCGCGCCCGGCAGCGCGCGGCACCAGCACCCGCAGGCCACGCAGGGGCAGGTGGTCGGACCCGGCGCGTTCGCTGTGAGACATAGCTGGCTCCGTATCAGGGGTGTAGAGGTGTGGAGGGGTGGAGGTGCGGAGATGTAGAGATGTCTTTCGTCACTCCACACTTCCACATCTCCACACCTCCAACCCCCGACTACTCCCGGCCCCGACCGGTCAGCGCCGTCAGCACCTCGGCGGCGCCCTGCTCGAGCAAGGCTTCGGCCAGGGCCGTCCCCAGGCTCTCGGCGGCAGCGATGGGGCCGGAACGCTCGCCGCGGACCACCGTCGCCCCATCGAGGGAGCCGACGAGTCCCCGCAGCCACAGGCGATCGGGCGCGTCGGTGGTGGCATAGGCGGCAATCGGCACCTGGCAGCCGCCCTCCAGGCGCCGCAGGAAGGCCCGCTCGGCCAGAGCGGCGGCGCGACTGGGCCCGTGATCGAGGGGCGCGAGCAGGGCCAGGGTGCCGGCATCATCGGCGCGGCACTCGATTGCCAGGATGCCCTGCGCCACAGCGGGCAGCATGGTTTCGGGGGGAACCGGGGCGGCCACAAAGGTCGCGCCGTCGCTGTGCAGGCGCCCGTGGGCATCGAACAGGCCCAGGCGCTCCAGGCCCGCGCTGGCGAGCACCAGCGCATCGTACTGCCCCTCGGCCAGCTTGCGCAGCCGGGTATCCACATTCCCCCGCACATCGCGCAGCTCCAGGTCGGGCCGCAAGGCCCGGATCTGGCAGGCGCGACGCAGGGAACTGGTGCCTACCACGGCCCCGTGGGGCAGCGCCTCGAGGGTAGCCGCGCCCGTCGCGGCGGCGGCGCCAGTGTCACCGGACGTTCCTGCCCGCAGCACCAGCATATCGCGCGGATCGACCCGCGCGGGGAACGCGGCCAGGGTGAGGCCCTCAGGAACAATCGAGGGCAGATCCTTGCAACTATGGACGCAGAAATCCACCTCGCCGGCCAGGAGCGCCTGCTCGAGTTCCTTGACGAATAGCCCCTTGTCACCGACGGCGGAGAGGGCCACATCGAGGATGCGGTCGCCCCGGGTGGTAATCACGCGCAACTCGACCTCAAGGCCGGGATGCGCGGCGCGCAGGGCATCGGCGATCAGGGTTGACTGGGCCAGGGCCAGGCGTGAGCCCCGCGTCCCGAGGATCCGTTTGAGCATATACTCTCCACCGTAGTTCGCGTGGCCGGCAGAGCGAGGCGCCGATCGTCGCGTGTCACCCGGGGCGGCGCGGGGGTCAGCGCCCCGCAACCCGGCCCCGCGCCACCGCGCATCAACGCTCCGCCGCCGAAGGCTCCAGATCGAACAGATCGCGCACCATCGCCGCGTAGCGCAGCCCATCGCCTTCAGCCGCGGCATCACGCAGGCGGCGCGTCGGCACGTGCAGCAGCTTGTTCACGATGCTGCGGGTGAGGGCCTCGATCACCGTGCGTTGCTCGGGCGAGAGATCGGCCAGGCGACGCAAGGCCCGCTCCAGTTCGGCATTGCGCAGCGCCTCGGCATGCTCGCGGAGCCTGGTGAGCGCCGGCACGGCCTCCTGGGTACGGATCCAGGCCTGGAAGGCCCGCGTCTCCTCGAGAATGATCTCCTCGGCCCGCTGGGCAGCCTGGGCGCGCTGGCCCAGGGTGGCTCGGACAACGTCCTGGAGGTCGTCAACAGTATAGACATAGGCCCCGGGCACACTGGCGACATCGGGATGGATGTCACGGGGCACGGCCAGGTCGATCAGCAGCATCTCGGGGCACGGCGCTGCGCCGTTCACGGCGCACGTGAGGGTCTTGACCGCCAGAGCCTCAGAGATATGCTCACGGTAGATGATCGGCACCGGGGCGGCGGTGGAACTGATCACAATATCGGCGCGCGGCAGCACCGCGGGCAGATCTTCCAGGCCATAGGCAGCCGCGCCGTAGCGTTCAGCCAGTTCGCGAGCGCGAGCGGTGGTACGATTGACGATCATCAACCGGTCGGCGCCATTGGCGAGCAGATTCTGGGCAGCCAGTTCGCTCACCTCACCGCCGCCGATCAGCAGCACCGCGCGGCCCTTCAACTCACCGAGGCGCTGCCGGGCCAGTTCCACACCGGCCTGCGAAATACTCGCCGCACCCTGCCCCAGGGCCGTCTCGGAACGGGCGCGCTTACCAGCCACCAGGGCATGCTGAAACAGGCGGTGCAGCACCGGACCAGCCGTGCCAGCGGCCTGGGCCTGCTCGTAGGACGTGCGCACCTGCCCCTGGATCTGCGCCTCGCCGAGGACCAGCGAACGCAACCCCGAGGCCGTGGCGCAGAGATGGCGCGCCACCTCCTCGCCACTGTAAAAGTACAGCGTATGAACGAATTCGCGCTCCTCAAGCCCGTGAAACTCAGCCAGAAAGCTCACGAGGCTCTGGGCCGTACTGCCCGCGTGGCTCACGCCGTAGATCTCCACGCGGTTACACGTCGAGAGAATAGCCGCCTCAGCCAGGAGCGGCGGGGCGTCACCGCTCTTACCGGTGAGCCGGGTCAGCGCGGCAGTCATGTCGGTGGTGGAAAACGCCAGCCGCTCACGGATCTCCACCGGTGCGGTGGTATGATCGAGGCCGGCGAGAAGGAGCTTCATGCTCGACCCCCAAATCCTGAGACCAGAGTTCCTGTGCGTGTGGACCCTCGCCCCGCACATCCCGGGCGAGATCCGACCTGCGTCGCGTTACGCGCTCGTGAAGAAAATCACGTTCACACGAGCCGCGATCAACCGTGGGCGCGCCCGTCAACAACCTGCGGGCGCGCCCCGGAGGCCATAGCGCTAAGCGTCAGCCATAGCCAGCGCCGAGGCGGCGGCGGGCGCACGTCCTGCCGCGAAGCCGGGCGCATCTACGCGAGCCAGAATACCGACACAGACGAGCAAACCGAAGGCCGACAGCACAAACACGCTGCCGTAGGCAATGGAGGGCGTTCCGGTCATCCAGAGCACGACGTCGCGCAGCACCCCACCCAGGGCCATGCCAACGCCGCGGAAGACGAGCTGTGCAACCGTCCAGAGGCCGAGATAGGCCCCGGCGTGGCGATCGGTGGTCATGGCCATCAACAGCCCGATCGCCCCGACGGTGTAGACGCCGAAACCTATGCCGAAGAGGAAAATGGCCGGGATGAGCAGGACCTGGAGCTTGAAAAAACCCACCACGCCGATAAGCGCCAGCGGCAAGGCGCTGAGGAACAGACCGAGACGCACCGTGGGCGTTTGTTCGTGCGGGGCGCGCCGACGGGTGATCACCGTGGTGGCGATCATGCTGATCAGCACTCCCAGCCCCCAGAAGGCGTTGAAGCGCGTGGTTGCGCCCACATCGAGGCCAAACACATCACCGCCGAACGGCTCCAGAATGGCGTCCTGGGCGAAAGCACAGATCGAACCGAGAGCCAGCAGCAAGAAGAAGGCGCGGGGCCGTGGATCGGCCCAGATCATCCTGAGCAGAGGTAGAAAGCCGACCGCGGGCCCGGCCTCCGGCGTCGCGGGCGCCGCAGCGCCGCGCCGGTCCTCGCCCAGCACCGAGAAGAACCAGAAGGGGATCGCCAGCCCGACGCCGATGAGGACGGTGCGGAAGAAGGCCTCGGGGCTGTAGTGCTTCATCACGGCGGCGTAGATCCCCGGCACGATCACCGAGGCCACCAGCAGCATGATCTGGGCGATGCTCAACGCCTGGCCACGCTTGCTGGGCGGGGTGCGATCGCGGATCAGCGCCATAAACGGGCTGCCCGAGATCAGCGTGCCGATGCCGTAGATCAAAAAGGCCAGCGTGGCCAGGACCCACCCGGTGAGCGAGGCGGCGTTTTCGGCAATCTGAAGGGTAGACAGCGGCGTGAACAGCAGGCCAAGCACCATCAAGCCCCGCCCGGTCCAGATATAGGGTGTTCGGTGGCGCCCGAAGATGGGATGGCTGTCGGAGCGATTGCCGGCCCAGATGCTCAAGGGCGCCAGCAGGTAGCGCAGCGCCGAGAGCAGCGCGACGGGGGTGGCGAGCACCCCCAGATCGCTGATCAGCACCCGGTTCCAGACAGCCGAGGTAAGCATGTCGGAAAACGCGGAGCCGACGTGGAACGATCCGATCTTGAAGGTTCGCGGTAGATTCAGCTTCTCGGCCTGGTCGCTGCGTTCGGTCGTGGTGTGCATCGCTTTACCCCCGCCAGAACATCGGTCGTCAGGCGCCCGTCCTGCCGGGCAGGCCCCCGGGCGCGCCGGTCGCGGCCCGGCTCTCCGGGCGCCCCATCATGCATCGCCGGCCACGGCGATCAGTTCGGACAGCGACACCTCCTGCTCGCCCCGGAAGGCGGCAGGGTCAATCTGCCGCAGCAGCACCAGGGTGACGCAGAGGATCAACCCCTCGAGCATAAAGACCACCCCGTAACCGGCCACGGGGTTGGCGAGAATGCTGGTGGCGATGTCACGCACCACACTGGCGAGGAAGTTACCCATACCCCGCGCCGCGGCATCGGCCATGCCCCAGGCGCCGATGAACAGACCGGCGTTGGCGGGCGTCGTCATATCGAGCATGAGCGCCAGGTTGGTGGTGGTCGCAATACCCGTGCCGAAACCCAGAATGGCGATCCCCGGCACGAAGAGGGCCTCAACGTGCAGCATTCCGCTCAGCGTGATGGTAAAGAATCCCAGGGCTGCCAGCGAGGACCCCAGGGCTGCGCCGGCCTTCTTGCTGATGAAGCGGCTCAACACAAAGCCGTAGAGCAGCAGGGCCAGCAAGGTCGCCCCGCCCCACACCGCAGTCAACTGGGTGGTCTGGCGCACGCTCATCCCGAAGGCCCGGGCGCCAAACGGCTCCAGCAACACATCCTGGCCGAGGATAGCCGCCAGGAGCAGGGTCAGGTAGACGAAGAAGGCCCGCGCCTGAGGGTTGCTGACCACTGCCCCGATGGCCTCGCGCGCGCCGTGGCGCTCGCTCGCGCGGCTCACCTGCCCGCGCGGCTCCAGCCCGATCAGCCCCAGGAAGCCCAGGGTCAGGGCAATGCCGCCGGCAGTGAAGAAGACGCGCACCAGCAATGCGGGATCGTAGTGCTCCATCGCCCGCCCGGCGATGATCGCCGTGGCGATCACCGCGGTGATCATCATGAACCACATCACCGCGATGGTGCGCGAGCGCTGTCCCTCGTTCGACATGTCACTGGCGAGGGAGAGGTAAGAAACCACCGCCAGGTTGTAGCCGACGCCCCAGATCAGAAAGGCGACGAAGGCAAAGGCCAGCCCCGGCCAGAAGCTGGCATCCATCGCCAGCGCGGCAATCGGGGTGAGCACCGATCCGCCCACGCAGAGCAGCAATCCGGCGGCAATGTAGGGCGTGCGCCGGTAGCCCCACAGCGGATGGGTGTCAGAGAACTGCCCGATCACCATCTGCATCGGCGACAGCAGGTGGGGGAGAATGATCAGCCCGGCCACGATGGTTGCCAGAATGCCGAGTTCGTGGATCATCACCCGGTTCAGGACGCTGGTGATCGGGACCAGACTGATCGCCACCGCCATGTGGATCAGACCGAGTCGGAAGTTCTTGAACAGGGTCATCGCGCACTCCTGCGGGTTCTTAATCCGCCGCCACGGTTTCGGCGCGCCCGGCCAGGCGATCGCCGATCCGGTCGGCCAGAGCCACTCCATTGTGCCAGCACTTGGGCACACCCACCCCGCCCCGGTAGCTGCCCAGGAACGCCAGGCCAGGCTGCTCGCGCTCCAGGCGTTCGAGTTCGGCGATCCGCGTGTCGTGGCCGAAGGTGTACTGGGCGATGGCCCGCTCCCAGCGGGTGGCGTGGGCCAGTTCCGGGGCGCCCGTAGCGCCGAGCACGGCGGCATTTTCGGCCACGGCAGTGGCGATCAGGTCCTCATCGGGTTGCAGGGCCAGTTCGGGGGCCAGCGCGCCGCCCATCAGCGTTGTGGTGAGCACCCGCCCCGCCGGAGCGCGACCGGCGAACAGCGACGAGGACCAGAGGATGCCCAGGAAACGCCGCCGCTCCGAGGAGGGCGCCAGCACGCCAAAGCCGTCGAGGGGATGGCGCACCTGTTCGCGGCGGTAGCCCAGTTGCACCACCGAGACCGGGGCATAGGGAATGCCACGCAGCGCCGATGCCGCCCGCGCGTCCAGCCGGTCAACCAGGTCGGCGGCAGCATAGGCCGGCAGGGCCAGGATCACCGCGCGGGACTCCAGCGTCTCGGGCAGCCGGTCGCGCTCGACCGTTACCTGCCAGAGCGCGCCGTCACGGCGCAGCCCGGTGGCCCGCGTCGCGCACCAGACCCGCCGGGGCCCCAGGGCCGCGGCGATGGCCCGTGGCCACTCGGCGATGCCGCCGGGGAAGCTGAAGGTCAGGCTGCGCATCTTCGGTCCTCTGGGCGTGCCGGGCGCCGGCTTCTCGCGGCCGCTGAGCATGCCCTTGATGATGCTGCCGGCGCGCTGCTCGGCCTCCCAGAGGGTGGGGAACGCCGCTTTCACCGAGATCTGCGCCGGGTTGCCGGCATACACCCCCGCGACGAAAGGATCGACCAGGCGCGCCGCCGGCTCGGGGCCCAGCCGCCGGGCAAAGAAGCTCGCCACGCTCTCGTCGTCGCCGGTGGCGCGGGGGATGAACGGCTCGCGGAAGATCCGCAGCTTCGCCGCGCTCGAGAGCAGCGGCGTGCGCGCCAGGCCCATCGGCGACATGGGGATCTCCTCGGGCGTGCCGTTGAGCAGCACGTAGCGCCGCTTGCCTTTGCGATCGGCGGGCAGCAGTCGCGCCGTCAGCCCCAGGTCGGCAAACTCGGCCCACAGGCGCGGGTCCTTCGTGGCAGCAGTGTTGGGGCCGCAGTCGAGTACGTACCCTTCGGGGGTCGTGATGCTGCGCATCACGCCACCCACCGCGGGGGCGGCCTCGATCACCAGCACGTCGAGGCCGCGCTTGAAGAGCGTGTAGGCCGCACTCAGGCCGCTGATCCCCCCGCCGACAATGATGGCATCGTAGGTCTCCATGGCGTTGCCTTTCCTCACCGCAGGCCGACTCGCCGCGCGGCGCGAGCCGCCCTAGATCGTCCGTGAGAAGAGTGGTCGCTCTGCCGTGCGCGCCAGATAGGCGTCCAGTTCCATGCACAGGTTGCGCAGGAAGAAACGCCCCAGATCGGTGACCACGATCCGCTCTCCGTCCACCTCTACCAGGCCCTCCTCGGCGCGCGCGGCCACCCGCTCGACCGCCTCAACCATGGCCTCGTCACCCTCGTCAAGCGCGGTGCTGAGGGGCAATTCCAGGTTGCACATCAGGTGCGTGATCGCCGCGCGTCGGCGACGGTCATCGGCGCTGAGCCAGTGCCCGCGGACCACCGGCAGACGGCCCTCGTCCAGGGCCTTCTGGTAGCGACCCAGGTGCGCATCGTTCTGCACGAAGCAGCCACCGAGATCGCCGATGGCGCTCATCCCCAGGCCCAGCAGGTGCGGCGCAGGGCGCACGGTGTAGCCCATAAAGTTGCGGTGCAGCCGTTTCTCGCGGGCAGCCACCGCCAGTTCATCGGCGGCCAGCGCGAAGTGATCCATGCCGATCCAGTCGTAGCCCGCCGAGGTGAAGCGCTGCACAGCCTGCTGGAACAGCCCGAATTTGGCGTAGGGCGAAGGCAGCCCTGCCGCGTCCACCCGCTTCTGGTTGGGGCGCGCCTGGGGCAGGTGGGCGTAGCTGAAACAGGCTATCCGATCCGGGCCGAGGTCAATCACCGCATCGAGGGTCCGGGCGAAACTCTCGGCGCTCTGGTAGGGCAGGCCGTAGACCAGGTCGAGGTTGACGCTGGTGTAACCCGTCGCGCGGCAGGCGACAAAGAGGGCGGCAGTCTGCTCGAAGGGCTGGATGCGCCCGATTGCAGCCTGCACACGGGGGTGAATGTCCTGCACACCGAGGCTCACGCGGTTGAAGCCCAGCTCGCGGTAGAACGCCGCCTGCTCGGGACCGCCAAGGCGCGGGTCCAGCTCCAGGGCAATCTCGCCCTCGCGGTCAACGGCGAAGGCCGCATCGAGCATAGCCATCAGCCGGGTGGCCTGGGCTTCGGTCAGAAAGTTGGGCGTCCCGCCACCCCAGTGGAGCTGCACCACCCGACGCCGCTCGCCCAGCAACGGGGCCACGATGCTCAACTCTCGCTCAACCCGGTCGAGGTACGCATCTACCACGTGGGCATGCCTGGTTGAAGTAGCGTTGCAACCGCAGTACGCGCAGCGCTCGGCACAGAAGGGCAGGTGGACGTAGACCGAGAGGGTCTCGTCGGGGCGGGCAGCGACAGCGGCAAGGGCCGCGCGATAGTCGGTCTCATTGAACTGCGCGCTCCACACCGGCACGGTCGGATAACTGGTGTAGCGAGGGCCGGGCTTGTTGTAGTAATCGATCTGCTCTCGCGTCACGTGCACAGGGTCCATGACCTGTCTCCTGGAGCCAGCGCGTCTGCCGCGCTGGCCCACCACGCACTGCACTATACCCGCGCCTTCCACCGACCTGCGGTGAAGAAATCTCCGCAGTGGGTGGCAATTCCGTCATAAGGCAAGGTTCGTCGGAGACTCGCCGTTCGCAGCGTTCCACCCACCTCCCAACCCCCACGTTGGGGAGCCGAGCAGCGGCTCACGCCGCGCCACCGGTAACGATCCCCTCCAGACGGTCCTCCAGGTCTTCGTAGATCGACCGCAGGCGGTCGAGGGTCTCCTCATCGGCGTCCCAGAAGCCACGCCCGCTGGCCTCCAGCAACCGGCGCACCATCCCCGCAGCGGCGTGGGGGTTGAGCCGGGTGAGGCGCTCGCGCATCTCATCATCGAGCGCGTAGGTCTCGGCAACACTCTGGTAGACCCAGCCCTCCACTGCGCCGGTGGTGGCGCTCCAGCCGTAGGTATTGTTCAGGCGCGTTTCGATCTCGCGGGCGCCCTCGTAGCCGTGGGCCAGCATGGCCTCGTACCATTTGGGGTTGAGCAGCTTGGCCCGCGTCTCCAGGCGCACCATCTGGCTCAACGAGCTGACGCGGTTGCCACCGGTAGCTACCGCGTCCGAAACCAGCACCTCGGGGCGTTTGCCGCTCAGGCGCTCGATGCTCTTCGTCACGCCGCCCAGGCTCTCGTAGTAGGTGTCGATGTCGGAGATGCCAACCTCGAAGCTGTCGATGTTCTGGAAGGTCAGGTTCACCCTGCTGAGAGCCTGTTCGAGCAGACGACGCGAGTCTTTCCATTCGCCGCCCTTGCCCAGGGTGAAGCCCTTGCGACTGAGGAACGCATCGCTGATCTGGCTATCGTCCTCCCACGACCCGCTCTCGATCAGGTGGTTGACGTGGCTGCCGTAACTGCCGGGCGCGTTGGCGAAGACGCGGGTGGCTGCCTCCTCCAGCGGCGCCCCGAGCGCAGCCGCCTGGGCCAGGGCATTGCGGCGCACAAAGTTCGCCTCGAGCGGCTCATCGGCCAGCGCCGCCAACCGGGCAGCCTTGTCAATCAGGCGCATCTGGCCGCCGAGCAGGTCGCGGAAGATGCCGCTCACCGTCACCACCACATCAATACGCGGGCGGCCCAGCTCGGCCAGGGGGATCAGGGCCACATCGGAGACATTGCCGAGTTCATCGGGCACCGGACGCACGCCCATCAGCGTCAGCACCTGGGCCACACCCTCACAATCGCTCTTCAAGTTATCGCTGCCCCAGAGCACCACCGCGACACTCTCGGGCAGCGCGCCGCTCTCGGCGACGGTGCGGGCCAGCAGTTCCTCGGTCAGGCGCGCAGCCCGCTCCACCGCCGCTGCCGACGGCGCGCGGGCGGGGTCGAGGCTGTACACATTGCGCCCGGTGGGCGCCACACTCGGGTCGCGCACGATGTCGTTGCTCGGCGAAGGGCGCACAAAGCCGCCCTCGAGGCCGTGCAGCAAGCCGGCCAGTTCCTGATCACTCGTCAGTCGGGCGAGCAGGTCGCCCAGGAAGTGGGCCAACGGAGCCAGATCGCCCGGGGCATAGCCCGCGACCTCCAGGGGCGCCCCGCCCACAAAACGCCGGATACTCTCCTTGCAACCGGCCTCGACCGCGCGCCAGGACTCCTGGGCCTGCAAGTCGCTGGCCACGCGATCGCGCAGCGCGGCGTACTCCAGCCCCAGGCTCCGGGCCACCAGCGCCGGCAGGGTCGTCTCCTCGCCGCGCAGCTTGAAGCGGTGGAAGGTCGCGGTGAGGGCCAGCAGGTCCACCAGTTCCTCGGTGGTGGGTGGCGTACCAAACACGTGCAGACCGGCGGGGATCATACGCTGCTCGATCTGCAACAACTCGTGGCTGAGGTGGGCCAGGTAGGCCGCATCGGTGGCGGCCTCGGGCGCCGCATCGCCGCCGAGACCCAGTTTCCCGGCCAGTTCGCGGATGGTCGCCAGCATGCCCGCATCGGGGCGCTGCCGGTAGGCATCAATCGCATCTTTGAGCTGGCGCAGCCCCTTGTAGAGACCAGCCTGCTGGAGCGGCGGCACCAGGTAGCTGATCAGCGTCGCGCCGCTGCGGCGCTTGGCGATAGCCGCTTCACTGGGATTGTTGACGCTGTAGAGGTAGAAGTTGGGCAGATCGCCGATCAGGCGCGCAGGCCAGCAATCGGCGCTCAGGCCCGACTGCTTCCCGGGCATAAACTCCAGCGCACCGTGGGTACCGACGTGGACGACGGCGTGGGCGCGGAACTCGTGGCGCAACCAGGTGTAGAAGGCGGCGAAGGCGTGGTTCGGCGCAGCGTCGCGGGCCAAGAGCATGCGCATCGGGTCACGCTCATAGCCGAAAGGCGGCTGCACACCGACGAACACATTGCCGAAGCGCCGCCCCAGGATGCGCAGACGCTTCCCATCGCTGAGCAACTCGCCGGGCGCGCGGCCCCAGTGCGGCTCGATCTCCGTGTAGGCCGGGAAGAGCCGCCGGTACTCGTCCACGCTCAGGAACCCCGCCACGGCGGCATCGGTGCCGTGGAGCAGCGGCGAGGCCGCGGGGTCGCCGCGGCCCTCGATCACCATCTGGCGCAGCTCCTCAGCATCGGCGGGCAGTTCGACCGTGTAGCCCTGCGCCTTGAGCGCCCGCAGAATCGCGAAGACACTGCGGAAGACATCGAGGTACGCTGCGGTGCCGACATTGCCCAGGTTTGGCGGAAAACTGAAGAGCACCAGGGCCAGGCGCTTCTCGTGGTTGGGCGTGCGTCGCAGGGCCACCCGGCGGGCGATCCGGTCGGCGATCAGCTCGACTTCGGGTTGCGCGGGCACGAAGGCCTCGGCGCGGGCGGTAGGACCGCCGAAGACAATCGGCTCGGCGGCGCCCTCCAGTTCGGGCACGGCGATACTCAGGGCGGCCTGCACCGGCGCCAGCCCGCCCCAATCGGCGCGCCAGTCCTCCACGCGCTGGAAAGCCAGCGGCACTGGAGCGAAATAGCCAACATCGAGGGCCTCGAGCGCCGCGCGGGCATCGGCGGGGCGACTCTCGGCGGGGCCGCCGACCAGGGCAAAGCCCGAAGCATTGACCAGCAGGTCCACCGTTGCGCGGCGCGCCTCGCCGGCGGAGGCCTTCTTGCGCCAGCCATGGGCCTCGGGCGCAGCGCTGAAGAAAGCCTCGATTGCCGGGCGCATATCCAGGCCCGAGGCATAGGCCATGCGCGCCTCCAGGCCACGAGCCTCCAGCGCGCGCACCAGCGCATCGAGATGGGCAGTATTGCCGCTCAGGGCCACCGTCCGCAGCGCCAGAATACCCACCGCGCCCTGCGGCGCGGCCTGGCGGCCCTTCTCCTTCTTCCCGGACTCGCGAGCGCGACTCGCGCGCCACTGCTCGTAGGCCGCCAGCGTCTCAAAGGGCGCCGGGGCGTCGGGGTGGATCAGCGCCTGCTCGGGGTAACTGACCGGGTCGAGAACGGGCAGTTTGCCCTTATAGCCGGGCACATAGGCTTCGATCAGCAGACAGATCAGCCGGTAGAGGTTCTCCGGCGAGGCGTTGGTCCAGTACTGATGGGCAACAATATAGGTATAGAGATCGCGGGCCTTACCGGGGATCAGGCGCAGCACCCGCGAGAGGTTGCGCAGCACGGCGAGCTGGCGGCGCGCCTCGCCCGCGCCGCCCTGGGGCCGCAGCTTCTTGATCCACTGGCGCAACGGGCCGCCAGCCTCCTCGCTCTCGCGGGCCGCCAGCACGAACTTGCCGATGCGTGTCTGGCGGATGAGCGCCGGGTTCGAGGTGATGATCAACACCGGGCAGGTGACCCGTTCGAGCAGACGCTCGAGCGGGCGCACGTACTCCTCGCCAAACAGGCGCGCGCCGAAGACCAGCGCCGCCCCGTTGAGGTCGCGCTCCAGCCGTTGCCACCCCTCCTCATCGCGCAGCGAGGCGGCATCGTAGCAAGCCGGAGTCAATTCAACCCCGTGCTCAGCGCGCAGCCGGGCTGCGGCCTGGCGCAGCGCAGCGGCGTGGTTCCCATCAATCGTAAGAAAGACGATGCGCATTGACGTTCCTCGCAGCGCTTGATGCCCCTAATCCGCGGCAGCGACGCGCCGGGCCTGCCAGCCCGGACCCGGGTAATTCGGGAAGCCCTCCAGACCGCGCCACTTCGTCGCCTCGCGAGTCGGCAGCGGCGGCAGGCGATAGGTCGCCAGCAGCCGCAGCACGATCCCGGCGCGCAGGCGCGCGGCCTGGGCCTGGTTCACCGCGCCGCCGCGGGTGGCCAGTTCATTGGCGCGCGCGTCGTACTCGGCGGCCTTATCGAGGTGGCGGAAGAAGCGCGGGTCATCCACCGGCAGAGTCTCGGGGTAGACCTGGGTGGCGATCCGATTGCAGAGGCGGATCACATCCTGGTCGTACTGGCGCCAATCGAGACCGAGCGCGCGGTAGAAATCGGCGCGGCGACAATCATTGAGGTACATCGTGGCGTAGACGGCCAGGAGGAAGAAGCGGATCCAGCGCCGGTTAGCCGGTTTATCGAGCAACTCGGGCTGACTCCGCATGAGCATCGAGAAGAACTCCCCGTGGCGGTACTCATCGTTGCACCACTGCTCGAACCACTTGAAGATCGGGTGGATAATACGATCAGGATGCTTCTCCAGATGGCGGTAGATATTGATGTAACGCGAGTAGCCGATCTTCTCAGAGAGATAGACGGTATAGAAAATGAACTTCGGCTGGAAGTACGTATACTTCTTCCGCTTCTGGAGCACACTCAGATCAAGCGCCACGTTCAGGTCGGCCATCGTCTTGTTAAGGAAACCGGCGTGGCGGCCCTCATCGCGGCTCATGCACCGGAAAATGGCCCGCATCGTCGGGTCCTTCAGATGCTTGACCATCTCGGCATAGAGGATACAGCCGGAGAACTCGGCGGTGCAGGAGCGCTCGAGGAACTCGATGAACAACTGCCGGACGGGCATATCATCGAAGTTCGCCAGGAACTCCTCGTTCCGCTTGAAATGGTTACGGTTGTAATCGCGCTCAAACTCCTCGCGAATCCACTCAAACTCATCGCGAAGACCGTTCCGATCGATATCGAGGGCATCAATCGCCTTAAAATCAGTGGTATAGAAGCGCGGGGTAAGGATGGCCTCCTGAAGGGCATGCCGTGTCGTGACGCTCAGATCGGGCATCTGCTCCATAGCTCCTCCTTGTCGCACCAGATGATGACGCGGTGCAAAGCGAGTAGGCCCCATTCCGCAGCGCGATGCGAACCGCGCGGCTCATCACGCATCACCCATCGCCCGGCGCGCGTATCATACCAATTACCGTTGATGATGCCGCATTGCCTGAAGCGATTTCAGGCGTTGTGCTGCCCAGCGTGGCAATCCACAATCCAACATGGTATCAGGGGTGTTCCACCAGTTCATTCACCTCAACCAGGCTACTCTTCTTGATCAGGTTGCGCCGCAGCCAGCTCGCCTTGTAGAGCTTGATGGGGCTGGTATAGGTGATCTCGCCGTGGGTCTGACCATTGATACGCGGCAGAGAGACGATCTCGAGCGTATCGCCCGGCTGGATCTCCATACCCGGCGGCAGATCAACGTGCAGGTGGAAGTGCTCATGCTCGCTCTGCAGATGCACCGTGCCCTCACCCTCGAGCAGCGTCTCGCGCTCATACCAGCGCCAGAGCGCGTAGCCGGCCGCCGCCGCAAGCGCCAGGCCGAAGAGCTTTCGCATAGCGACCCCTTTCCTTGTGACAAGTGGTTATGAACTACCCCGATGCGAACAAGCTGGTTTCCCCCTCCCCCTCCCGGCGGGGAGGGTATGGAAGGGCGCGGGCCTTCTGCCTGCCATCGTATGCTACGCGCCGCCGCCGCAGGAGTGGCTCGAGCGACGAGCGTACAAACCCCCTGATGGCCAACGAACCGGGCCCTGTTCAGGTGCGCAGCGCCTGGACGAGCGTGACGTGGTAGAACCCGCTGCTGATCCGCCGGGTGCGGCGGATGGCCATTCCGCGGGCGGCGAGGGTGGCGCGTACCAGCTCATCGGGGATCATCTGAATATCGGTACGGCGCTGGCTGTGTGGAAAAAAAGCACCCACGCGGTGCATTGCCGCCAGCAGCGGACTGTACGGCGCATAGGTTATGAGCAGGGTATCGGTGCAGAGATCGGCAAGGTGGCGCAGCATCTGCTCAAACGGCCCGGGCGGATAGTGGATGAGCACATCGAAGCACGCCACCACCGCGAAGCGCCCCTGAAGTTCCTCCAGATCGGCGACCAGACCCTCGACGCGCCCGGCCAGACCGGCGGCCTCTGCCGCGGCCCGGGTGGCCGCAACCATCTGGGGAGCCAGGTCCGCCGCGGTCACGTGCATGCCCCGGCGGGCCAGGGCCAGACTGAACAGCCCGGTGCCGCACCCCGCGTCCAGGGCCGCGCCTTCGCGGCCACGCCCCTCGGCATCCAGCCACTCCTCCGCCAGGGCCAGCATCAGCGTGTGCCCATCGCGGATCGAACGGCGGATCGGCGAGAGCCGCGCCTCACCGTAGATGGCCGACCAGCGTTCGAAGCCTACCCCGTCGAAGTACTGGCGCAAACGCGCTTTGTGCTGGGTGGTATCCACGTTCAATCTCAGCATCCGCTGTGGAGGGGAAAGACGTAGTGCGAACTGTATACTACGACCATGCACCGGGATTATAACATAAAAGTCAACAGTACCGCACTATATGCAAAAGGTGGACAAAAGGTTGAAGTGTCGATTTAGCGCATTCTAAAGGGGTAAAATTTTCGTTGACATTCTTTCATCCCGTGCAAATGGTTGAGGTTTCTTGCGTACCAGGAAAAAATTCGCCACGCGAACCAGACTGGCGCCTGACTGCCAGGACGCAGGTCGCGCCCCTGGCTGGTGAGCGGGTCGCGCCGCAGACTGGCGCAGCGGAGCGGAGGAAGCCTTTCAGGTGCAGGGCTTCTGGAGGGTCTGGTGGTGTGATAAAACCATGATCCGGGAATTATTGCTTTGTTGCAGAAAGTGTTATCTTCCCGCGTCGTCGCCGAAGAAGAGAGGATGGACCGTGCCGGTATAATAGCTCCGGATTGTCGCCACGAGACGAGGTTCGAGAAAGTGAGTCGCCCTTGAACATCGAGTACCTGCAACGCATTCTCACCAGCCGGGTCTACGACGTCGCCGTTGAAACGCCGCTGCAACGCGCCCCGGGCCTCTCGGCGCGCCTGCACAACCAGGTGTTCTTCAAACGCGAGGATCTGCAGCCCATCTTTTCGTTCAAGCTCCGCGGGGCCTACAACCGCATCGCCCACCTCCCGGCGGCAGAGCGGCAACGGGGGGTGATCACGGCCTCTGCCGGCAACCATGCCCAGGGGGTGGCCTTTTCCGCCCAGCGCCTCGGCATCCGCGCCGTTATCGTTATGCCGGTCACCACCCCGGAGATCAAGGTCAATGCCTGCCGGGCCCGCGGCGCCGAGGTGGTGCTCCACGGCGACAGCTACAGCGACGCCGAAGCCCATGCCTGGGCGCTGCAACGCCAGCTCGGGCTGACCTTTATTCACCCCTACGATGATCCGCTGGTCATCGCCGGCCAGGGCACGGTGGGCCTGGAAATCTCCCAGCAGATGCGCGCCGAACGCTACCGCGTCTTCGTGCCCATCGGCGGCGGTGGTCTGGCCGCGGGCATTGCGGTCTTTCTCAAGAGCATCAACCCTGAGATTGCGGTGATCGGGGTCGAACCCGACGATGCCGACGCGATGTACCAGAGCCTTCAGGCTGGCGAGCGGGTCACGCTCGCCAACGTCGGCATCTTCGTTGACGGCGTGGCGGTGCGGCGGGTCGGCGAGCACACCTTCTGCCTGGTGCGCGAATACGTGGATGAGATCGTGCGGGTCAACACCGATGAGGTCTGCGCGGCGATCAAAGATGTGTTCGATGATACGCGCAGCATTCAGGAGCCGGCCGGCGCCCTGGCCGTGGCCGGGTTGAAGCGCTTCGTCGCCGAACGGGGACTACGCGACGAAGCGCTGGTGGCCCTGACCTGCGGAGCGAACATGAACTTCGGGCGTCTGCGCCACGTGGTCGAGCGGGCCGAGATCGGCGAACAGCGCGAGGCCCTGCTGGCCGTCACCATCCCCGAGCGCCCCGGTTCGTTCAAGCGCTTCTGCCGCGACCTGGGGCATCACAACATCACCGAGTTCAACTACCGCTACGCGCCCCGCCCCGACGCCCACGTCTTCGTGGGTATCGAACTGGCCCACCCTGAGGAGCGCGCCACGACCATCGCGCGCCTGGCTGCCCGCGGCTACGAGGTGCTCGACCTGACCAGCAACGACCTGGCGATCGTCCATCTGCGCCACATGGTCGGCGGGCGCGCTCCCGAGGCCGTCAACGAGCGCCTCTACAGCTTCCAGTTCCCCGAACGTCCCGGCGCCCTGCTGCAATTCCTCGAGTCTCTCGATGAGTCGTGGAACATCAGTCTGTTTCACTACCGCAACCACGGAAGCGCCCACGGTCGCGTTCTGGCCGGCATTCAGGTGCCGGCCGCCGATCTCGACCGCTTTCACGCTTCCCTCGATCGCCTGGGCTACCACTACGTGGACCAGAGCGATAACCCGGCCTACCACGTCTTTCTGACCTGAATACTCGCGCGTTGCGCCTGCGCCGGCATCGGGGGTGGTTTCAGGGAGGGCCAGGTCTCCCAAACCCTCACGGTGGGGAGGGCTGCGTCCTCCGTGAGCAGGCCTGGGAAAACCCGGTTTCCGCGTATGTTCACGTTAGACAGTCATGCGCATGGCGCACAGCGCCGCAATGACCATGGGGCGTCTTCGGGAGGGCCGCCCCCTCCCTGGCCCTCCCCCGCTGGGGGAGGGAACCGGGCGCCTCCC
>CAKZKA010000111.1 GCA_937120965.1 uncultured Chloroflexota bacterium | reverse complement strand
GCGTGTCGCGATCGGCCAGGCGCGGCGCTAGAAACATCGAGGCGGCAATGGGGGCCTGGGGAGGCGGCGCGTGCGCCGCCAGGAAGCGGTCCTTAAGCCGGTCGCGGCTGGTCAATCCATAGGCCGACGGGTCAAGCCCTCGCCCCGGCACTCCCATCCAGAAGGTCGGGTTGAGGGGCTGATCCACCAGCAAGGTGGTGGTCAGACCCACAATCACTGTGGTAAAGACCAGATCAGGGCGCCAGCGGCGCGGCGTTGCGCCGGGAGGAGCCGAGACCGCCGCGCTACGGAGGCGGGCTGCGCCCTCGATGACGGCCATGACAATGAAGGGCACCGCCAGGGCATAATGATGATAGACGTATTGATAGCCCTCGCCCGGCGCGGTACTGATCAACACGGCGCCGATGAGCGGCGCGGCCATAAGCAACCAGCGCCAGCCGCGCCAGGCCAGGAACAACGCGGGGCCAACAACAACCAGGCCGTTGAGCAGACGCGGCGCCAGCGTTGCGCCCAGCGTGTCAAGGGCGCCGAAGTAGTGGTTCACATAGTTATTGGCCACGTGCATACCGCCGGCGGCCTCGAAGCGGGGACGGAGACCGACGAAGATAAGCGTACCGTAGATACCGGCAACAGCTAACGTGATCAGGCCAGCCCGGCGTTGCCCGCCCCAGAGCGCCAGGTATACTCCCAATCCGGCCACGGCCACGGCCACATACACTTTGCATAACAGACTCAGCCCCACCCATAGCGCAGCGGCGCGGGTGTCGCGGCGGTCGAACGCATCGATTGCCCAGAGCAGAAGCGGCATGGCCAGCGTGTCGCCGTGAAAGTCGAACAGCGCTGCGGTCAGCGCCACCGGGTAGAGCAGGTAGATCAGCGCCGCGCAGCGGGCGGCGAGCACACTGTCCAGATGACGCAGGGCCAGGCGATAGGCCGGAATGGCTCCCGTCGCCGCCAGCAACGTCTGGCCAAGCAGCAACCCGCGAGGGTCGGGCCAGAGGGCCAGCAGAGGGGCGAAGGCATAGTAGATGAGTTCAACGTGACCGGCCAGGCGCGAGACGTTGCCTCGGGCTGAGGTCAGCATCAATGGCTCGCCACGCAGCACCGACGCGATCGCCTGGTACATTGAGCCAAGGTCGAGGAGACCGGTGTTGTAGCCGGCATAGCTCAGTAGACTCAACCCCCCCACGACGACGACATAGGCGGTCATTGCCATCCAGAGGAGCGGGTCACGGGGCAGGCTGGAGATGCGGGACGGTTGCTGCATTGGAAGCTATGCTCCTGAGGTGAAAATAGCCCGCCCGCGGGAGGGTTTGGGAGGGCGCAGCCCTCCCAGGAAACAACCCGCCAGCGGGGAGGGTTTGGGAGGGCTTCGCCCTCCCAAGAACAATAGTATTTTCATTCCGGCGTTGTGCGGCGCAGCCGCATGGGCGTCTATTGTGGAGAACCACCACAGACGGGGCGGCGCGTGATCACCCGAATGACGCCGCTTGAGCGCATGAGTGCCGAGATGAACCCCAGGGGCGCGAATGCCGCTACGACCAGGGGATTATGATACCGAACGAAGCGCGCCAGGGCGGTATGCCCACGGGCGGCGAGCCAGAAGCGAGCGCTGCCGATCCACACATTCGGCGTTGCCTGATGCACCACGCGCTCAACACGTAGCCCGGCCACGTCGAGCAGCCTATGCAGGGTATGCCGCGGAAACAAATAGAAGTGTCGGGGAAACTGGTAGCCATACCAGTCCCGTCCGAAGATCCGCGCCGTATGCGAATCGATATTGGGAATGGTAAAAATACAATAGCCCCCCGGTCGCAAAAGGCGGGCAATGCTGGTCAGAGTCTCGCGGGGATCAGGCAGATGCTCGAGCACATGGCGCAGCAACACCATGTCGAAGCTGTTGGCAGACAGGGTCACGTCGTCAAGCTGGCCAGCGCGAACATCAAGCCCGTGGCGTTCGCGGGCGATACGCGCCGCCTCTGCGCTCAGTTCAAGGCCGAGGAGGCGTGAACGCCCACGCCGCCGGAGTTCCGCCAGAAACTCGCCGGTTGCCGAACCCAGCTCGAGGATGGCGCTGTCGGGAGTGGTGCGGGCAAGAATTTCGCGCAACTCCGGGCGCCAGGCAATCCGGCGCATCCACAGCAGAAAGCGCTGGCGCTCACCCATGTAACTGTCGTAGGTCGGCGGGTAGATCTCCGCCAGTTCCTCGGGTGTATCAGGGCGCGGACTCAAATAGACCAGACCACAGCCCGGACATTGTTGCAAACTGTAGGTGCGCCTGTTCTGAGGATTGTCACGGTCGTAACCGGTACACAGCAGGCGCTGATCGAGACTACCGCACAGGTTGCAGGTGATCGTTCTCATGCGCCGTTCCTCCACCGGCGACCACATGGAGGTCAACCGCCGGCCCGCGCTGGCGTCCGACGGCAAACCACAATCCTCCGGCCAGACCAACAAGATTTCGCATCACGTGCAAAAAGATCGACAACGAGAGCGCTTCCGCAGAGGTCATACCGACGGTCGCCAGAAGCAGGACCATAGCATGATCCTGCAAGCCCAGGCCATTGATGGTAACGGGCAACACCGTAATGGCCAGGGCGATAGGGATCATCGCGAAATAGGCTACCGGCCCGGCCGCAATCCCGAAGGCGCGGCCGGCGTAAAAAACCGACAGACAGACAGCGACCTGGCGCAAGAGCGAGATCAGTCCGGCAGCAAGCAGAAAGTGAGGTCGCTCGCGTAGTTCGATGATGCTCCGGTGCGCCTTGAGGATGCTGGCGCCGAAGCGCCGCCAGAGAAAGCCCGGCGCCAGATGGGTGACCCACCGAAACAGCGTTCGGCTAAAGAGGGCAACTACGCCCAGCGCAAATAGCAGTGTCGCCAGGGCCAGCGTTCCCATCACCGCCTGATCCCCCCAGACAACCGGAAGAAAAAGGATCGCCAGGATGCCGGTGAGGATCGTCACAGCCATTCCAACCATCCGATCGATAAATACCGATGAAATCGCAGCTTCACGCTGATCGGTATCGGGAACCAGCAGCGCCATTTTCATGATGTCGCCGCCAATCGAGGAGGGCAAAAACATACTAAAAAAGGTACTGATGAACGTTACCCGTGTCAGATGTGCAAACGACCGGGTAATACCCATGCCTCTGAGCAAGACCCGCCACCGCCAGATCAGCAGCACAACTGAGACCAGGTTCAGAGCGACTGCGAGGGCCAGCCACAGGGGCCTGGTTTGCGCAAACACCTTCTCAATGCTGGCGACCTCCACCTGGCTGAAGAGCCAGCCAAGCAAAACGGCGGTCACTGTACCACGAATGACGAGTTTGCGCATCGTTAGTCTTTCACTGGAACCGTTTCAGAGGGTGGCGCCACTGTGTCAGACCGTGCTCCCGTGGCCTTGCGGGCGAGCAACGTATCGTACATCTGGTTGATCGTTACGCCAATACTGCGCCAGGAGAAGCGTTGTTCGGCCCGGAGATGGGCGCGGCGACCCAGGTCACGGCGGCGCGCCGGGTCGCGCAGCAGGGCGATGATCTGCGTCGCCAGGGCTGCGCCGTCGCCGGTTGGAGCGTAGACCCCCGCATCGGCGAGGGTCGTCAGGTTGCCCGGCAGGTCAAAAGCGACTGTCGGCAGGCCACAGGCCATGTAGTTGAGCAACTTGCCGTTGCCTTCCATCGGCGTGAGTTTGGCCGAAACCGCCACATCGCCCAGAGAAAGGTAGCGCGCTGCCCGGGCATAGTCAATCCGTCCCGGCAAGGTGACGTGATCGGCGATCCCCAGCGCCCTGGCGCGGGATCGGTAATGCTCTTCGTTGGGGTAGCCCATGAGCAGAAAATGGGCGTCGGGGCAGGCGCGCACGATGTCGGGGATAGCTTCGAGCAGCAGATCAACACCCTGGTAGTCGCTCAAGACGCCAAGGTACACCACCAGGAGCCGTTCGCGGGGGATGCCGAGGCGGGTGTACAGGTCCGCGAGCTGGTCTCTGGGATAGGGCCGGAAGCGTTCCAGATCAACGCCGTAGTCTACGGGAAAGACCTTTGCCGGGTCGAAGTCGAACATTCGCTGGAGGGCTTCGCTGACGTAGCTCCACATGAGAATCCCGTCAACCCGGGCGATGATCTGGCGCTCGATGGCCCGAAATCCGTGAAACAGCGCCCCCTGCTGCTGCACAAAGCCGTGGTTGACCAGTTCGCCGACCAGGCTCCCCTGCAGATCGAGCACCAGGGGCACGCCGAGCAGGCGCGCGATGGGCAGGGCTATGGCAGCGCCCTCGTGTAAATGGGCGTGAATGATATGTGGCCGATAGCGACGGGCTACCTGAAGCGTGCGCGCCATCAGGAGCACATCGAGGTACAGCTTGTGCCACGATGGCCCGGCCGACTGTTTCCGGTACCACGGAATCGGTGGAATGCGGTATGTCGGGATAGCGCCGACGTCCCTGCCAAGGTGGTAGGTAACGATCGCGACATCGTTGCCGTTCAACTGCTGCGAACGCGCAACCTCGTAGATCTGGACGTGACAGCCGCGGTCGAGGAAGTAGGGGGTCGGGGCCACCATGAGCACGCGCTTTGGCGCAGCCATCGTTCACTCCGTCTGTCGCTTCGAGGGACCGGTACGGTTCAACTCCTCGCGCACCACATAGATCGACCGGTTGCGCCCTTCGTAGTAGACCCGTGTTATCAACTCGCCGAGCAAGCCCATGCCCAGAAACTGCACGCCGATAACAACCAGCAGGATTGCCAGGAGCACGATGGGTCGGTCGGCGATGGGCTGACTCAGCACCAGGCGCACGTAGCCCAGATACAGCAGCAGCGCGCTGCCGATTGTCGCGCTCAGCAGACCGATGCCGCCGAAGACCTGCATGGGCCGGGTCGAGTAGGAGAGCAGGAAACGGACGGTGATCAGGTCGAGCAGGACGCGGGTGGTGCGACCGATGCCGTACTTGGAGCGGCCGTATTTGCGCGCGGCGTGGTTGACCGGCACTTCAGCGACGGCCACCCCCTGCCACGAGGCGATGGCCGGAATGAAACGGTGCAACTCGCCGTAGAGATCGATGTTCTTTACCACCTCGGCCCGGTAGACCTTCAGCGAGCAGCCGTAGTCGTGGAGATGCACCCCGGTGGCCCGGGAGATCAGCCAGTTGGCAATGATCGAGGGAAAGCGCCGGCTGAGAAACGGGTCCTGGCGTCGGGCGCGCCAGCCGCTGACCACATCGAAGCCGCTCTCGGCCTTTGCCAGCAGCGCCGGGATGTCGCGTGGGTCGTTCTGGAGATCGGCGTCAATGGTGATCACCCACTCGCCGCGGGCGCGCTCGAACCCGGCGGCGAATGCGGCGGTCTGCCCGAAGTTGCGACGGAAGCGAATGACGCGCAGGCGCTGGTCGGCGCCAGCCAGAGCGCGCAGCAGCTCAAAGCTCCGGTCGCGCGAGCCGTCGTCAATTGCCAGGATCTCGTAGGCATGGCCGAGATGGTCGAGGACGGCAGTCAGTTGCGCGTAGAGATGCGGGATGCTCTCCTCTTCGTTGTAGATCGGCACTACAACGGAGAGGTAGGGTTCGGGCGCCGCCGCCATCAGGTCGCGCAGCTCGGGGGCCACTGCGTATGTGGTCATGGCTAACTCCGGCACATTGTTCGCGGTTCGTTCGCGCGGCTTCATTGTATGCGCTGAACCTGCTCCGCATCCTCTGCGTACTTACCCTGGTCATTGTAGCGCAGCGCTCTTACCCGTGAGAAGCATGGCGGCTGGTACGTTGAGCCTTGCCACAAAAGCTGCGACCGCCCCGACCCTCCCCGGGGCAGGCGAATGATCTGCGTTGTAACTCGACGGGGTATACTTGTGCCAGATAGATCAAGGCCGGTGGCCAGTACACCGAGGCGTACAATCTCGCCGGCCTGTCCATCCTCTTCAGCGGCTGTCCCCATCGGGTCAGTCGCTTTTTTGATGGAATGTCCACACCACTGAATGGCACATCCGCCGGGTTATCTGAGGTGAACATAGCCCGCCCGCGGGAGGGTGTGGGAGGGCAATGCCCTGCAACGGGTTTCACCTGCTGACGCAGAGGGGAAATGGGTCAACGAAGGGGAAACGAATAAACGAATGCGCAAGGTGTGCCTGACTCTGAGGTGAACCTGGCCCGCCCGCGGGAGGGTGTGGGAGGGCAATGCCCTGCAACGGGTTTCACCTGCTGACGCAGAGGGGAAATGGGTCAACGAAGGGGAAACGAATAAACGAATGCGCAAGGTGTGCCTGACTCTGAGGTGAACCTGGCCCGCCCGCGGGAGGGTGTGGGAGGGCAATGCCCTGCAACGGGTTTCACCTGCTGACGCAGAGGGGAAATGGGTCAGCGAATGGGAAACGAATAAACGAATGCGCAAGGTGTGCCTGAGGTGAACATAGCCCGCCCGCGGGAGGGTTTGGGAGGGCCGCACCCGCGCGCCATCCCTCTCTGTGGACCGATCGGAGGCGTTTGTGATCCGTATCCTCCTCGAAGTGTTGCTGCCGGTCGCCCTGGTCGCAGGGGCGGGACTGGCGCTGCGACGGCGTATGACGCTCGACCAGGTTACGTTGAACCGGGTCGTGATCTACGGTTTGAGCCCGGCGCTGATCTTCACCTCGCTTGTGACTACCGATCTGTCGGGCGCCGGGGCGCTGCGCATGCTGGCCCTGGCGCTGGGGGTGCTGCTGGCGATGGGGCTGATCAGTTGGGCAACCGGGAGGCTGCTGGGGCTGCGCGGCGGTAGCCTGAGCGCCCTGGTGCTGGTAAGCGCGTTTATGAACTCGGGCAACTACGGGTTGCCAGCAGCGCGCTTTGCCTTTGGTCAGGAGGGTTTGAGCCTGGCGTTATTCTACTTTATTGTCCAGGCAATTATGGGGCAGACGGTGGGTGTGGCGGTGGGAGCGGCGGGCAATGCCCGCTCCGGTCACGGGCTGCCCCTGGAGGTCACGCGGCGCGTGCTGCGTATGCCCCAGGTCTATGCGACAGCGGCGGCCCTCCTGGCGCGCGCGGCGGGCTTTGACCCCACGGTAAGCGGCGGCGCCATCCTGGGCCTGTTTCGTGGCGTGACACTGCTTGGCGAAGCCACCCTGCCAATGATGCTGATCGTGCTTGGTACACAACTTGCGGGCGGGATCACTCGCGAGGATCCCTGGCTGGTGGGCCTGGCCTGCGCGCTGCGGCTGGTCGTCTCGCCGCTGGTGGCCTACGGCCTCGGGCTAATGCTGGGTCTTCAGGAGATGGGGTTGGCCGTGGGCGTTATGCTCTCGGGGATGCCCGCCGCCGTGCACACGACGATCACCGCCATCGAGTTCCAGGCCCGTCCGAGCCTTGTCGTTGCCGTGGTGGTCGCTTCGTCGGCGCTCAGCCTGGTGAGCCTGGCAGTGCTCCTGGCGCTGCTGTCGGGGTGAGGGAGCAAGGAGGGGGACGGTGGGAGGTGAACATACGGGGAAACCCGGTTTCCCCAGGCCCCTGCCTGGAGGGGCGCCAGCCGCTCCCACCACCGGTTGGGAAATAGGGAAACCGGGTTTCCCCAACCCCCTCCCTGGCGGGAGGGTTTGGGAGGGCGCAGCCCTTCAAAGGGTTTCACCTGGTCTTGAATAGGCTTCCCGGGACGGAGAGGGGGAAATAGGCCAACGAATGGGAAACGAATAAACGAATGCGAGCGGCGTTTCTGACTCTGAGGTGAACATAGCCCGCCCGTTCCCCTACGCTCGCGTCAGTCAAGGTCGAACGCCCCGGAAACAGGCTCGGCCGCCCAGCCCAGGCGGGAGTGGGGACTATAGGTGACCAGGTACTCCCCTTCGGGCTGCAAGGTTTCCCACACCTCGTGCGAGAACTGCAGGGTGCCGGGAATATCGAAGAATTCCGCGTAGTAGTTTTTCGGCGTGCGCCGCGAACTGGAGGTGCGCTTCAAGCGCGCCCGGCGCACCTGCGCCACCCCGTCGCGCAGGTCCAGCCCGATGGTGTAGATACGCCACGCCGTCAACCCGAAGCCGAAGAGGAGCGAAAGTGCGCCAGCGGCGACAAGGAATCTGACGACAGGCGCGCCGCCACTGGCGATGAACAGGCAGGTAAAGATTGTGCCCAGTCCGATCGTCACAGCTCCGGTAACAGCCGCGAACAGCCAGGCGATAGCTTTGAGGGCGTTTTGCTGCTCGATAGTGAGAGGAACGCGTTGCATACTCTTTCATCCATAGCTGGCGAATAGGATATGGCCAGACTGACGCGCCGGCTCGCGGCTCGATTGTCACCCCATGCCGCCCAGCGCAATGAAGAGGAGCGTGCCGAGACAGAGGTAGCTGCCATAGGCAATGTAGGTCGGCGTGGACCGGCCGGCGCGCCGGGCAATGAGAATGCCTGCCGAGACCACGCCGGCCAGGAGCATGCCGTAGAAGAGCGCCGGAGCCAGGTTGAGCAGACCTACGGCGGCGCCAATGAAGATCGCCAGGTACACGTCGCCAAGACCAAAGGGCACGCCGGAACCGGGGAAGAGGAGCCGCGCGACCAGGTAGAAGAGCATAAAGACGAAGCCGCCGGTCAGCGCGCCAAGCACAACGTTGAGCCAGTTCAGCCCGGCAAGCGGTCCGGCGACAATAACCACCAGAGCCGCGCCGAGGATGACGAAGGTGTAGATGTAGCGGTACAGCCAGTCAATCGCCCCGGTAACAATCAGCACCGCACAGACGAAGGCCAGATAGAAGAAGGCCGGGCCGAAGCCGTAGAGCTGATACAGCCGCAGCAAGGTTAGCGCGGCGGTCACCTCAACAAAAGGGTAGATCCAGTGCAAGCGGCGCCCGTCGGGGGCGCGGCCCCGTTGCAGCAGCCAGCCAGCCACGGGGATGAGCTGCCAGGGGGCCAGGGGCGCGCCTGTGCGGGTGCAACGGGGCCAGCCGAGCAGGCGCCGTTCGCGCGGAATGCGGATGATCAGCACGTTGAGCAGCGTGCCGAGCGCCAGTCCGGCCAGGAAAACGATAAGCGCAGGAAGCATACGCTTGTCCGTGTCTGTACTATCTCACCAGAATACGCAACCAGGTTACCCCACCACTGAGGTGAACATATGGGGAAACCGGGTTTCCCCATCCCCCTGCCCGTGGGGGCGACAAGCCCTCCCCGCCGGGAGGGTTTGGGAGGGCTGCGCCTTCCCAAGAACAATACTATTTTCATTCCGGCGTTGTGCGGCGCAGCCGCATGGATGACTGAGGTGAACATATGGAGAAACCGGGTTTCCCCATCTCCCTCCCTGAGGGTAGGGTGTGGGAGGGCGTAGCCCTCCCGGGAGAATCTCTACTGAACACAGGGGGGAACCCGGTTTCCCCACACCCAACCGCGCAGTCCAGAACCATCATACCAGCGAGGCGCAACCAGCGGCGCACTCTCACGGGGGAGAGGCGCAGAAAAACAGGAGTTTCCCGGGCGGACTTTGCACCTGCGTAACATCCGCATGCTATGATGCAGCATCATACCAGCGTCTTGCGTGATTGGTCTTCGTGCCCCGGTCAATGTACGTCGAAAGGAACTTTCGCTATGGCCGCTGAAACTGCCGCCAACACCACGGTAAGCGAGCGCCCGCGCCGGCGCTATGCCCGCATCGCGCCCCTCTACAAGGCGCTGATCTGGACCTCGTTCCTGATTAACGCTGTCTTGATCGTCATTGTCGGCGTCCTGATCGGCATTGTGATCAATCATCGCAACCAGGTTGCAGGGGTGGCGGCCAACGCGCAGGTCTTCGCTGCCAGTAATCTCTCCGAGTTGCAGGACGTAGTGAGCGATCTGCAAGGTTCTACCATCGTCTACACTGTGCCGCTCGACACACGTCTGCCGATCGAACTCGACGTGCCGATCAACGCGGCGACAATCATGACCCCGCGCAACGTGGTGCGGCTGACCGAGCCCGTCCCGCTGACGGCCCCGGCAGCGATCACCTTCCCCGGCGGCGGCGGCAACCTCAACGCCACGGTAAATATCGTGCTCCCGGCAGGCCTGGAGTTGCCGGTGGATCTCAACATGGACGTCAAGCTGATCACCTCGATCCCGGTACAACTTGACGTGCCGGTGAACATTCCCCTGGCCGAAACCGAACTCGGGCCACAGTTCCAGCGCCTGGGAGCGATTGTGAACCGGCTGGTGGACCCGATTGCGCCACTCTTGCCGATGCCCGAGACACCACCGGATAGCAGCGAGGCTGGAAGACGCTGAGGCAGGCGTCGGGGTAGAGGAACCAGCGGCCGATCAGCAAGACCAACCGGGTTGTTTCTGCGCAAACTTGTCCCGAGGGCCGGGCGGGAGCAGCAGAAACAACCCGGTTGTTCGTGCGGATGGAGGGTGAGTCAGGTTCGAGCTTCAAAGGCTACCGCAACACCACTATCGCCGCCGCAAGAACAAAGCAGTACCAGTAGGTGTACAGCATATACGAGACGTGATCAGCGGACGGGCTGCGCAGCCAGAGCACTCGCCCGGCAATGGTGAGACTCAGGGATGCGAGGAGCACGTTCAGCACCAGCACATCGGGCCTTGACCCCTCCGGCGCCATCAGTACGAAGTGGGTTGCCAGCGGTAACAGGCCAAAAGCTATCGCCAGAAACAGTCGGCTCCACCGCTCGCCAAACACGATCGGTAGGGTGCGCCGTCCAATAGCCCTGTCTCCCTCAATATCACGCATGTCCTGCAGCGAGACATGGGAAAGCAGAGTCAACGCCGGCACCAGGATCCAGGCCCATACCACCGGCGTAAGCGGGCGTACCATTTCCCATGCAGCGGCCAGTTGTGCCACCGAGCCAGTTACCATCACCAGGTTCTTGGTCCAGTAATGCCGCGACCAGAGTCCCTGATTGTGTAACACCAGAGCCGTCTGCCACAGCAGGGTCCACACCAGCACGCCCAGGTACCAACCCACCAGTGCATAGAGTCCCATCACGACAAACCAGCGCACCCATGCGCCCTGCCGCGTCACCAATCCGGCAGGCAGCGGCCGGTCTGGCTTATTGATTTGATCCTCGTGCTCGCCAGCCAACTGGTTCGAGATACAAAAGACTGAGCAGTACAACCAGAAGTAGAGCGAACCCCAGAACAACGTGGATGGCAGCGCCCTCCAGTCAGGTGGACTGCCGTGCCAGGCGGCCAGCACGAACAACACACCAGGGATAAGCGTAGCCGAAATGTCGTACCGATTGAACTTCCATTGTAGGATGATCTCAGCGCGGATTGCTTCGAGCCAGCGGGGTGACAAGTTGTTGTGCAAGGAGGCTGGAGTGTGCATACGTTCTCCTGAGAGCTAGAGTGACGTATCGGCAAACCTCCGGGCGCTTGACGCGCGGTAGTATGCCAGAAAGCGAAGATTTTTGCAATTTTTTAACTTTTGACCCTCTGAAGCGTAGCCGCGCAATACTGAGGTGAAAATACGGGGAACCCGGGGTTCCCCACCTGTGGTGAGCTTGTCGAACCGCGCCCCTGCCTGTGGAGGCGCCAGCCGCTCCCAACCGCGGCAGGGACATGGGGAACCCGGGGTTCCCCATCCCCCTGTCTGTGGAGGCGCCAGCCGCTCCCAACAACGGGAAACCCGCAGCGCCCCGCCAACCCTCCCTGGTATGGTTGCGGTAAGGGATAGACGTATAGTGACAGCGTGTCCCTGTTACCGTTGCTGCGTGGTCCCCCACGTGGTCGCACTTACCATTCAGGGAGCGGTTATGACATCGTCGCGCGCCTTCCCCGAACAACTACACCGGCGGATCATCACAACGGTCGCCCTCTGGTGCGGCGGAGCCTCACTTCTGTCATTTGTACTGGTGCTGGTGCTGTATGTGTTCAGCCCGAGCTTTTTTGCGGTCGTGGTGCTGGGGGTTACCTTTACCTGTATCGTCGGCGCTGGCCTGACCCTCCTGTTACGCGAGCGCCCGCTCTGGCAAATGATGCTGCCAATTATTTTGAGCATTGTGGTTAACGAGGTCATTGTCGCCATCTGGCTGCCGGAGCTACGTCTGACCCTGGCGCCGTTTCTAGTGGTGGTGGTGTTGCTTGTGAGCCTGGGCAATCAGCGTTTCTTCACCATTGCCACCATGCTCTTCTGTACGCTCCTGGCCGTCTTGATCGTCATCAGCGGCCCGCTGGATGCGCCTGCTACGATCCCGTCACATCTGCTGAAGTACCTTCACGCGAGTACTGTCGCCACGCTGATCGTGGTGGTGTGGGCAATCTCGGATCGCATTGGCGCAGCGCAGCTCACGGCGCTGCGCATGGCAGAGCAGCGCGCCGCGGAGGCTGAAACGGCGCGCCAGGCTTCGGAGACGGCGCGGCAGGAGAGCGAGCGGCGCGCCGCGGAGCAGCAGCGTCTGCTCGAACTGGTGAAGACGCTCGAACTGCCAGTGCTGGCGGTCGACGATCACGTGCTGCTGGCGCCGCTGGTGGGCAATCTCGATAGCTGGCGCGCAGGGGCGCTGCGCCGACGCATCCTCGAGATGGTCGCTGAGCACCGGGCGCAGGTGGTGATCCTCGATGTAACCGGGATTGCCATGATTGACACCGAAGTCGCCAGAGCGCTGATTGACACTGCGGTAGCGATCCGGCTGCTCGGCGCCCGCACGGTGGTCAGTGGCATTCGCGCCACCGTCGCGCAGACCCTGGTTAGCCTCAATGCCGGCCTCGGCGAGATCATCACCGTGGCCGACCTTGGCGCCGCCCTCGCCTATGCGCGTAACGAGGTGGAGGCGTGATGCTTGTTGAGGTTGCAGCTCGAGGAGGGGTCGGGTTGTATTACCTCTCTCACTCCCTCACCCTATTATTACCGTTGATGATGCCGCATTGCTTGAAGCGGTTTCAGGCGTTGCGCTGCCCATCGTGGCAATCCAAAATCCAAAATCTAAAATCCAAAATCTAAAATGGTATTACCCTGCCAACAGGAGCCGTCGACTCGCGCGCGTAGCGCAGCGGCAGCCAGATCCTGACCTCGGCGCCCTGGCCGGGGCGTGAGAGAATGGTCAGCCGTCCGTCGAGCGCGGCGGCCCGTTCGCGCATCTGCCGCAGGCCCAGGCGCGTGCCGGGCAACTCGCCCTGCGCTCCGGGGTCAAACCCCACTCCGTCATCGCGCACGACGATCTGCAGCCCGCCGTCCACGACGCGCAGGGCCACCACCACATGGCGGGCGTTGGCGTGCTTGGCGGCGTTGTTCAGGGCCTCCTGCACAAAGCGAAACGCCGCCAGTTCGAGGGCATAGGGCAGATCGGGCGGCAGGTCGCTCAACTCCAGCTCCAGATCCCAGTCCTGCTGCTCGGCAAACTCGCTCACGAAGCGACGCAGCGCCCCGGCGAAGCCGAGCTGGCTGAGTTCGATTGGACGCAGGGCGAAGATAGCGCGGCGTAGTTCTTCGATCTGGCGTCGCAGGTTGGCTTTGAGCGCCTCGAACTCCTCGCGCAGGCGTTCCGGCTCCTGCTCCAGCCAGTCCTCCCAGAGGGCGACCCGCATGCGCAAGAAGGCCAGGCTCTGGGCGACGCCGTCGTGCAGATCGCGGGCGATACGCGTGCGCTCCGCGGTAATGGCCTGTTCGAGGGCCACCAGGCTGGCAATCTCACGGGCGCGGCGGCGGCTGCCCTGCACCGCCTCGGCGATCTCCCCGCCTATGGTGATCAGCAGCGAGGTAACCTCGGGCGCCAGAGCGCCGGAGGCGTCGGTCGCGAGGCTGTGGGTATCGGTCAGGTAGCACTCGATCCAGCCGACCGGCGCATCGTCACCTTCGACGAGCGGCACAACCAGGCACGCATGCAGATCCGCAGGCATCCGACCACGAGGCGTCAGGACCTCGGGTTTCCGGGGCGGGGGCTGGTCGGGTCGCAGGCCAACTGCGGAGCGGGCCAGCGCCAGGTGCTCTTCCGTCAAGCCGGTGCTGCGAGCGATGAAGGCGCCTCCCTGTTCATCGAAGAGCGTCACTGCTGCGGCGCGGGCCTCGACCAGTTCGCCCGGCAGGGTGACGGCGTAATCCAGCACCTCGTCGAGGGTGGCGCTGCTGGCGATGCGCTGGTTCAGCTCATAGAGCACGGTGAGGCGCTGATGAGCAAGCTGGAGTTCATCGAGCATACGCCGTTCGGCAGTGCGGTAGCGCTGCTCCTGACCGGCAGCCCAGCTCAACACGCCCCACACGGCAACAGCGGCCAGCACGCCCCAGAAGAGCGGGTCGAGGGCATTGATGAGCCGGGTGGTGGGACGAAAACCAACGAGGGCTGTCTCCACCAGGCGCGTGAGGGCGAAGATCAGGCCGATAAGCGCCGCCAGGGGCCAGCGCACGCTCCGCAGCGCAGCGGCGATGTCGGGATGAGTGGGTTTATCCAGCGGCATAGGCATTATCTCGTGGCGCATCCGATAAGCTGGCTCACACTCGATGGGGGAGGAGGGTTGCTGGTGCGGGTTCACGCTTCTCCCGGGCGCGCCTTGCCCGCATCCAGACCATTGCGGGCGGGACGCCCGCGTATCCGGGATGGCGTTTCAGGCAAGGTTCGCAGGCGATTCACCGTTCGCAGCGTTCCGCCCTCCTCCGGCCTCCCTCCATTGGGGTTTGTGGAACGACTGTACCGTTCCAACGCTCGCTGTTGAACCTTGCCTTACGACGCCTGCGCCGCGCGCTCCAGCGCCTTCCAGTGCAACGGCAGGGTCCGCTCGATGTGTCGGTCGGCGGCGCGCCAGGTGTGCTCGCCATCGGGCAGAGCCGCGACCGGGGCAGCGTTTTCGATGCCCAGGCCGCGCAGCACCCGCAGCAGGTATTCGCCGCGGTAAAAGTTGGAGCCCCAGGGTTCCAGTTGCTCGGGCCCGTACTGGATGAGCCAGGTGATGCGACGGAGCGCGTCGCGGTCGGCGCGCAGCAGAAGGCAGACCGGATTGTTGGCGCTGAGGTGCTCCGGGTCGCGGGGGAGGCCGAGGGCCGGGTCGAACATGGGCTGGGCGAAGAGCGTGTCGCTGAGGCGGGCGCTGGCGCCGCCGTCGCTGGCGTAGGGAAAGGAGCCATCGAAGGCGCCGACACTGACGAACAACTCAGGGCGGAGGGCGGCAGCTTTAACCGCCATATAGCCGCCCAGGGAAAAGCCGGCAATGGCGCGCGCCGCGGGAATGGTGCGCAGGCGCCGGTCAATGGCCGGCAGCAATTCCTCAAAGAAGAAACGCTGAAACAGGCCGGCGCCCAGGCCCGCGGCGCGCGGCGGAGCGCAGCCGGGGCAGCGAAAGTCGGTGAGCAGGCCGGGGAAGCGGTTGTCATCGCTGGCCATGCCGGGCATCACCAGGATCAGCGGGCCAATCGCGCCGCTGGCGCGCAGCCGTTCGTAGACATCGATCACCGTGGTCCCGCCGCGGCTCTGGTCCTCGTGCGGATTGACCCACTCGCGCTCGTGGCCGCGCAGCAGATAGAGCACCGGAAAGCGGCGCCGGCGTTCCGCGGCGTACTCTGGCGGTAGGTAGACGTAGCAGCGCTTCGTGACGCCCAGCAGGCGACTGCGGAGGCGCACGAGCTGCGCGCGCGGGTCAGGGCTGTGCGTGTCTGCCATAGATCCCCGGAGATGCGCTGGTCAAAGAGGGACGCGGGGTGACCTGGTTGCCCCACCACCCTTCTGAGGGTTACCCGGAAGGGCTGCGCCCGCCCCAACCCTCTTGCCAGGCAGGGGGTGGGGAAACCCGGGTTGCCCAACTGTTCTCCTCAGTCGTCCGTCCGGCTGGGCCGCACACCGCCGGAATGAAAATATGTGTTCTTGGGAGGGCGAAGCCCTCCCAAACCCTCCCCGCTGGCGGGTTGTTTTCTGGGAGGGCTTCACCCTCCCAAGCCCGCCCGCGGGCGGGCTATTTTCACCTCAATCGTCCATCCGGCTGGGCCGCACACCGCCAGCAGGGGGTGGGGGAAACCTGGTTTCCCCATCTGTTCTCATCAGTCTAACACAATTCCATCAAAGGTCGCATTGACGCCGCCTGGCGAAGCGCTATAATAAGGGTACGTACGGGGATGCTCTGGTATCGACAGGGAGTGAAGGCCGTAGATTGCAGGCCGTGCCGCCCAGTCACGTTAAAGGGGCAAGGCAACAACTGCCAACACCAACAAGTGGGCTAAGGCTCCGGCCTACGCCCTCGCCGCGTAACTAACACACGGCGCGCCCCCACCGGTTCGCTCGATGACCGGCGGCCAGGCGTCAGCAAGTCGAGTGCTCCCTGGGTAAGCACCTGCTAGCCCGGGGAAAAGATCAGCAGGTTTGCCCGGAAGCCGCCTTGCTCGTTGTGTGGCCGCGGGCGAGAGTAAACAACGAGCTAAGCCTGTAGCATATCTGCGGTTTAGCTTTCTGGACGGGGGTTCGACTCCCCCCATCTCCACCAAAGGGGCGTAGAGACGTTGCAGTGCAACGTCTCTACGTTTTTTCGTCTCCGCGTCTACTGGCCGTCAACCGGGTTGTGATGGATTGTTTGTGTGGGAGGGCGGCGCCCTCCCACACCCTCCCGCGGGCGGGTTGGTTCCCGGGAGGGCGGCGCCCTCCCACACCCTCCCCCCGGGCGGGCTATGTTCACCTCAGGAGGAAAAGGGCCGTCCCGAGGATTCTCGAGTGACCAGCACGCGCACCTGGCCGTCTATTACACGGTGGGTGGTAAACACAAGGAGGCAGGGATGTCGGTCACGTTTGAACAACACGTGGACATCAACGCGACCCCGGAGGCGGTCTGGACTCTGATCACCGATGCAACGAAGTGGCCGCTGTGGATCGAGCAGATGGAGCATGTCGAAGGGCTGGAGGCTGTGACTCCCGGGGCGTCGTTCCAGTGGCGTCACGGCAACCAGACTGGCGCCGGCGCGGTGCTGCAGGTAGACGCGGAGCGCATGATTCTCAAACTGGCGACCCGCCTCGGTAATGACGAGCGCAGCCACACCTTCGATATTGACCGGAAGGGTGGCTTTATTCGGGTTGGAGCTAGAGACTCGCGGGTGCGCTACACCTATGCCTACGATGTAGCCGCCGGTTTGCTGGGCAAATTCGTGGCCGCGGGCAATCCGGGCGATACTCTGCGGGTCAAGAACACCCTGCAGAAGCTAAAGCGGCTGGCCGAGTCGAGCCAGTGATACGACTATGGGGAAACCGGGTTTCCCCACCTGCGGCGAGCCTGCTGCACCACGCCCCTCCCTGCGGGGAGGGCCTGGGAAGGCTGCGCTCTACCGGGAAACGACCCATACGCAGCGCATTGCTGTGCTGTTGCTAACCAGTTTGCCCTCTGCCGCGTCCACATGTCCTCTTTCCCGCACCCCTCAGCCCTTCTCTTCTCACAAGGGACTCAGGACAGACAGAACATCGAGGCATCGGCTGGATGGCGCGTTGGGATGCGCCGCTTCGTGATGCGTCAGGGGCGCGTGCCACACTTACGGGACGGATGATGGGCTATCAAGGGCCGCCAGGCGGCTGAAAGGGGTGCGATCATGGGTTTCATTCTGTGGATCGTGATGGGTCTGATTGTCGGCGGCGTGGCAGGTTTCGTGATGCGTAGCAGTTACCCCTGGTACGTTGACCTGCTGCTGGGCGTGGTTGGCTCATGGCTGGGCGGCTGGCTGACGTCGATCTTCCTGGGAGTAGACCTGACGACCGGCTTTAACCTCACAACATTCGTGACGGCGCTGATAGGTGCGGTTATCTTGATTGCCCTCTCACGCCTGGTCTTCAGGGGCCGTTCGGCGTTGTAAGGGCACTCTATCGAAAAAATCCGGTGCGCGCCGCGGACTGCACTGCGCGCCGCGGATCGACCACCAGCGGGCCGTGGGGATTGAAGCGCAGCACAACGGTGGCGCCGGTGCGCAGCTCAAGCTCGCGCTCGCCATCAAAGGCGAGCACACACGGGTGATCGTAGGTAAGCTCCACCCGGTCGCCCGGCACAAGGAGACGATGCGTTTCCACACGCACCGTTTGCAGCAGGCCGGGGGCAACCGGCGCGCGCACGGAGACGCCCCGCGGCCCAAGGCGCAGGTACAGGCCGTGCCCCGCCGGATAGTCACCGGCCAGATAGTGGGCGCCGATCGCCGAAAGGCCGATTGCGCCCGGCTCGGCCCGGGTCAGGGCCAGGTCGCGGATGCGCGTGCTGTCCCAGATCGCCCGCGCAGCCACGAAGCGTTCGTCGTAAGCCGCAACATCAATGAGAGCAATGTCGTCGGGGGGGCCATCAAGCGCGCGGGCCTCTCCCTCGCCACTGAACCGGTAGACATCCAGGCGCGGAACGCGGGCCACCGCGTCGCCGGCCTGACCGCAGGCGACAAGCCCGGCGGCCAGGCCGGCGGTGGTGGCCTCGATCATCATCGGGAACACATTGTTGGTGCCGGTGGACAGTGGCATCAGGGGAACATCGCCGCACGCTTTTGCCACCAGCCGGTTGGTACCGTCGCCGCCGAGGGTGACGATACAGCGCGCTCCCTGCGCTGCCAGCAGCGCCGCCGCGCGCCGGGTGTCGTCGGGCATGAAGTAGGCTGGCATCTCCAGCAAGCCAGCTTCAAGCGTCAACGGGAGATTGTCCAGGGCCTTCAGCCCGATACCGAAACGGTCGGGCATGATCCAGACCCGTTGCACGCCCACGGCATCCAGTCCTAGCAGCACACGCCGGACGATGCTCACCTTCTCGTCGTTGTCGAAGACCGAGCCATGCGCAACAAGGCGGCGAATGTCTTTGCCCGAAGCCGGGTTAGCGATAATGCCAACAGTGATCATGGGTTTGCCTGGTCTATCGTTTACTGCTATCTGCGCGCGCCCGGGAGGGCCGCGCCCTCCCAACTCCTCCCGGTGGGGAGGACGTGTCTCCACCGTGGACAGGGGACGGGAAAACCGGGTTTCCCCTGATTCTCACCTCAGCCATCCATGCGGCTGCGCCGCACAACGACAAAGGGAGAGGGAATGGGGAAACCGGGTTTCCCCGTTTCCCAACCGCTGGTGGGAGCGGCTGGCGCCCCCCAGCGGCAGGGGGATGGGGAACGCCGGTTTCCCCGTTTCCCAACCGCGGTTGGGAGCGGCTGGCACCCCCCACAGGCGGGGGATGGGGAAACCCGGTTTCCCCATATGTTCACCTCAGCCGTCCATGCGGCTGCGCCGCACAACGACAAAGGGAGGGGGTTGGAGAAACCTGGTTTCCCCGTGTCCCAACCGCTGGTAGGAGCGGCTGACGCCCCCCACTGGCAGGGGGTTGGGGAAACCCGGTTTCCCCATATGTTCACCTCAGCCGTCCAGGGTTTCGCGGAGGAAGGCGACAGTAAGATCGGCGACCTGTTGAAAGCCAGGGCTGCCGGGGGTAACCCAGTCGAAGTGGCCCATGCCGGGGATCACCTGCAGGCGACAGGGGGCGCCAGCCCGGGCCGCGATGGCGCGGGCCTCCTCCACGGGCACCAGGCGGTCGGCGTCGCCGTGGACAACAAGCAAGGGGCGCGGCGCCACGTCTGCGGCGAAGCGCTCGGGGGCGTACTCGATCAGCGCCTCGGCGCTTTCGAGGGGCAGTTCGACGCGCATCTGGGGAAACTCGGCGCTGACCTGTTCAAGAAAGGCGCGCGAGTCGGGATCGGGGACGACGATCTCCAGCGGATCGACGCGCGTGGAAACGCCGGTCTGCACACGCTGGCGACGATCTTCGTCCAGGCGTGCCAGGAACTGCATCCACTCCCAGTGACGACGCAGGCTGCGCAGCCAGCGCGCGCCGTCGCCGGGCGGTTCGAGGGCCACGGCGACACGCACGCGCCGGTCAAGGGCAGCGGTGGTGATGGCGTGGGCGCCGCCCAGGCTGATCCCGACCACGGCCAGGCGGGCCGGATCGACCGCCGGTTGCTCGCTCAGGAAGGTGAGCGCGGCACGGGCGTCGGCGACCTGCTCAAGCGGTATGAGGCGCCCCCGCGGGCCCGCGCTGTCGCCGAAGCCGCGGTAATCGAACACCAGGGCGACGTATCCAGCCGCGTTGAGGGCTTTCGCCAGATCGGGCATGACCATAGTCTTGAGGTAGGTGTAGCCGACCAGCAGCACGACGCCGGGACGACGCGCGCCCGCGGGGAGATCGCGCGGAGTGTAGAGCAAGCCGTCGAGACGGTGACCGTCGCTAAAAAACGTAACTCGCTGAATGGGCTGGGCAGCGGGGGCGGAACGGGCCGCCAGGGCGCGTTCCACATCGGCGCGGGTGATCGCGCCGCCGGGGCCGGTGCCGGTGACGGTTGCCAGGTCGAGATTGTGGTCACGGGCCAGTTTTCTCGCTGCGGGCATGGCCCGCACGGTGGCGCTCGGGACGGGCACAGCGGAGGGGCTGACGAGAGGAGGGACCACGGGCCTGGCAGCCTCCTCGTCCGGCGGGGTATCAACAGGCGGCAGATCGAGACTCTCCCCAGGGGCGGCGATGTAGGCAATCACACGGGTCACGGCAACAACGCTGCCCTCAGGGTAGCAATGCCGCGCCAGAATACCGCTGGCTGGCGCTTCAACCAGATTGGTGAGTTTCTCAGTTTCAACCTCGGCCACAGGCTCGCCCTTCTGTACCGGGTCGCCCTCCTGCTTCAGCCAGAGGTTGATCTTCCCTTCCTGCATGCTCAGGCCCCATTTGGGCATGGTAACGGCGGTGGGCATGGTATCTCCGTAGGAGGCAAACAAGAAACGCCAGGGCTGCACTGTGGCGCCCGGGTGACTTGACCCCTCCCGGCGGTGTTCAGGGGCGGACAGAACGTATGGACGCCGACGGGCGTGATGGCGTTGGGAGGCGCTGGTTGGTTCCCGCCGCCGTCCCCCTTCGACAGGCTCGGGCTTCGCCCTGAGGCTCAGCCCGGAGGGGCGGGCCGCTCCAGCTTCGCTGGAGAGCCTGCGCTGAGCCTGTCGAAGCGGGGAGACCAGAGCCGCGCGCAGGGGCGTTCCAATGCGGTACAAGCCACGTTGGCTCGGATGTTCTGTCCGCCCTTAAAGGAGGACCGGAGAGGGGTCGAGCCGGTTAAACTTCGTTCACAGACTACTTACGCGCCCACTGCTGACCGCGCGGCGGCGACGATCCGCTCTGGCGAGGGCACGTAGAGGTCCTCCAGGGCCGGGCTAAAGGGCACCGGCGTGTGCGGAGCAGTCACCAGTTTGACGGGAGCATTCAGGTACTCCAGGGCCTGGGTAGCCGCGAGAGTCGCGATGTCGCCGGCGACGCTGCAACGGGGATTGTCTTCGTCCACCACCACGAGACGCCCGGTCTTGCGGATGGAGGCCAGGACCGTTGCCTCATCCAGCGGCGAGAGGCTCCGGAGATCCACCACTTCGGCATTGATCCCGCTGGCGGCGAGGTGTTCGGCGGCCTGGAGGGCGTGGAGCACCATGCGCGAGATAGCAACGATGGTCACATCATCGCCTTCGCGCTTGATATCGGCCTGGCCGAGGGGGATCACATACTCGCCTTCGGGCACCGGACCCCTGGAGTCGTAGAGCACCTTGTGTTCGCAGAAAATGACCGGATCATCATCGCGGATAGCGGCGGCCAGGAGGCCCTTGGCATCGGCGGGAGTGGCCGGAGCGACGACCTTGATACCGGGGAAGTGAACGAAGGTCGAGTAGATCGAATCGGAGTGCTGGGCAGCGGCGCGGAAGCCGGCGCCGATCATGGTTCGGATGGTGAGGGGAATACGCGCCTTTCCACCAAACATATAGCGCATCTTGGCGCCCTGATTGACGATCTGATCAAGACAGACGCCAGCGAAGCCGATAAACATCAACTCCACCACGGGGCGCAGGCCGGTGGCGGCAGCGCCGACCCCGGCGCCCATAAAGCCCGACTCGGTGATCGGCGTATCGCGCACCCGCTCGCGGCCAAACTCATGCACCAGCCCCTTCGTCACGCCGAGCACGCCACCCCAGGCATCGAGATGCGCCTCAGCATCGCTGTGCGGCGCGCCGGTAACGTCCTCACCCATCAGGATCACCGTAGGGTCGCGGCGCATTTCGATACGCAACGCCTCGTTAATCGCCTCACGGTAGCTGAGCGTCCGTACTTCCGCTTCGATCAGCGTGGTCATCGATTCACCTCCTGAAAGGGCCAGAGACCGGCGGCGGGGTAGCTGACGTACACATCGGTGAGGAGATCGGCAGCGGTGGGGAGCGGACTCTCTGCCGCAAAGCGCGCGGCCGCTTCAATCGCCTCACGCGCCTGCGCGTCAATCGCGTCAAGCTCGGCCTGGCTCAGCAGTTCCTGTTCGATCACGGTTGTGCGGAAGCGGTTGAGGCAATCGAGGGCGCGGTAGTGCGCGTCCTCACTCTGGTCGCGGTATTTGAGCGAGTCGCCCTCAAAGTGCCCGTAGTAGCGGTAGGTCTGGGCCTCGATGAAGGTAGGTCCTTCGCCGCGCCGCGCGCGGGCGATTGCCTCGCCAGCCGCCTCGTAGACAGCGAAGAAATCGAGGCCGTCAATGGCGATACTGGGCATGCCAAAGCCGCGCGCGCGCGCCGCAATATCCTGGCCCGACACCGAGTAGCGTGGCGAGGTGGTTTCGGCGTAGCCGTTGTTTTCACAAACGAATACGACCGGCAACTTCCAGATACCGGCCAGATTGAGGCCCTCGAAGGTAGTGCCCTGGTTGGAAGCGCCATCGCCAAAGAAGCAGGCCGTCACCTGATCGGTGCCTTTGAGGCGAGCGGTCAGCCCTGCTCCGCAGGCCAGGGGCGGCCCCCCGCCAACGATGCCATTGGCGCCGAGCATCCCCCGGTCCACATCGGCGATGTGCATTGAGCCACCTTTGCCCTTGCAGGATCCGGTTGCCTTGCCGTAGATCTCGGCCATCATGGCCCGGAGATCCACGCCTTTGGCGATGCAGTGCCCGTGGCCGCGATGAGTGCTGGTGATAAAGTCATCGTCGCCCAGGTGGGCGCAGACGCCCACAGCGACAGCCTCTTCACCAGCGTAGAGATGCACGAACCCGGGGATTTTTCCAGCGGCGAAATCGGTGTGAAGGCGATCTTCGAACTCGCGGATGAGGCGCATCCGTTCGTAGGCCCAGAGCAGGCGTTCGCGAGAGATCTCCATTGGTCATTCTCTCCGTTCAGCAGTGAACTTTGAATCGCTAATGCGCTGTGGGGCGCAAGGGGGCGGAGCACTGAACGCGTTATCGGCTCAATTGGCCAATCTGACACTCCAGATCGACGGCTATGGCATTGCCGGTTTGCAGGAGGGCGGGCATTGTGCCTGGCGCGCGCTCGTGCCGGTTCCTGGCTGCCCCTCTCGCTTCGCATGGCCCGCAGGAAGACATGCTGCGGTTCGAGCACGAGGGGCGAACAGTTTTAAGGACGGCCTGGTGGGTATACCTCCTTTCGGGGCGAGCCACGCCGATGGGCAAAACCCGGACAGGCGCGGCGTGTCCACGCCTGGACGGCCGCGCAGCGGCGGTGCGTGTTTCTGGACTGATACGTATTGGATATGTCTAATATAACTGATTTCTATGGGCTGTCAAGGGCGATTGCGCGGCGCGTGTGCACACGTGGGGTAATACCATTTTAGATTTTAGATTTTAGATTTTGGATTTTGGATTTTGGATTGCCACGCTGGGCAGCACAACGCCTGAAACCGCTTCAGGCAATGCGGCATCATCAACGGTAATTAACACATACCTTGCTGGATGTACCGCTCAGGATGCATTCGCTTGCCGACGTTGTATTCGCCCTGCCTCTTCCTGGGAACGCCGGAGCATCTGGTATACTCCAGGTGATGTATCGAGTCCTGCGCCGCTCCCTGATTCTTCTGGTCGCACTGGCGCTTCTTCCGCCCGCGGTGCTGGCCGGCCCCGTCGTGCCCGACGGCTTCGCCGACCCGGCCTTTCGCGACCTGTGGGTTCGCGCCGATCTCGCGGTGGCCGGGGGGGCCGCTCGGTCGTGGACCTGGGGGGCCTTACCCGGTGAGCGGCGCTATGAGCGCTACGATCAGGCGCCTGGCGGCGCGCGCCTGGTGCAGTACTTCGACAAGGCGCGTATGGAGATCGGCGACCCGGCGGGGAACCGGCGCTCGCCCTGGTTCGTCACCACCGGCCTGCTGGTGGTTGAGCTGATCAGCGGGCAGATGCAGGTTGGGGCGACAACCTTCGTGATCCGCGCGCCGGCGGCCATCCCCGTGGCCGGCGATCTGACCGATAATCCCGACGCGCCCACATACGCTATGCTTGCGCCCCTGGCCGCGCTCGATGGCGCCGGGCGCGCCCCGCCCCGCCCCGGCGCGCGGGTCAGCGCCACCTTCGGCCCTGCCGGCAGCGGCGACGACCCGACCCTGGCGCGGCCTGAAACTGCCATCGTCCGCTACGATGCGGTAACGGGGCGCAACGTTCCCCTGGTGTTCGACCGCTTTATGGAGCAGCAGCGCGCCTGGCTCGACCCGCTGTTCGTCTTCGGGCGTCCGATCACCGAGCCCTTCTGGGCGCGCGTGCGCGTGGGCGGTCGTGACACCCGGGTGCTGATCCAGGCCTTCGAACGCCGTCTGCTCACCTACACTCCTGCCAATCCCGAACCCTGGCAGGTCGAGATGGGCAACGTAGGCCAGCACTACCTGCGCTGGCGCCACGGCCACGACTTACGCTACGCCCGCCCCGCTCCTGCGCAAGCCCTCAGCGTGCGCGAAACCACGCTGGTCATCCCAACCTACGACCTGGCGCCGGCGCTGCGCCCCACGTCGCCGGATGATCCGATCTTTCCCTACGAACGCCTCGAGCCGGGCCGGGTTGGCCCGCCGCAGCCTCGCCCCTACCGGGCGCTGATAATCGAGAACCGATTTCTCAGCCTGACCGTTCTGCCCGAGCTGGGCGGGCGGCTGCTCCAGGCCGTGGATCGGACGAGTGGACGGGCGATCTTCTACCAGAATCCGGTGATCAAGCCTGCGCCCTTTGGTCAGCGTGGCTGGTGGCTGGGGGTGGGCGGGCTGGAGTGGGCCGTACCCACCCAGGAGCACGGGTATCTGGAGCATCTGCCCTGGGAAGTGGCAGTAAGCTCCGACCGCAACGCGGTAACGGTGCGAGCCACCACCACCGAGCGGCAGCGCGGCTTTGCGGTGAGCGGCAGCCTCACCCTGCGCGCGGGCGAGGCGCGCTTCGTGGCGCGCCTGGCAGCGCGCAACACTTCCACCGCCGCGCAGCCGCTTCAGATGTGGACCAACGCCATGCTCAGCCCGGCGGGCGACAATCGGGTAGGGAGGGGGCTGCACTTTGTGGCCCCCACCGGGCAGATGATCGTCCACGCGAGCAGCGACGAAGGGCTGCCCGGCCCACGGGCGAGCATCGCCTGGCCGCGCCACGACGGGCGCGATCTGAGCGACCCGACCACCTGGACGGGCTACCTGGGGGTCTTCACCCCGGCGCCCCCTCCGTTCCTGGGCGTCTACGACGTGAATGCCGACAGCGGCGCCGCGGTGGCGCATGGCTCGGGAGTAGTCGGGGGCAAGCTCTTTGGTTTCGGCCCGCGCAACGACCCGCGCCTGTACACCGACGACGACAGCGGCTATGTAGAACTGTGGAGCGGGGCCCAGGCGACCTTCTGGGACGACCCGCCCCTGGCGCCAGGCGCGACGCGGAGCATCGAGGGCACCTGGCTGCCGCTGTGGGGCCTGGGCCGGCTCGTTACGGCTACCGCCGACGGCGCCCTGGGCCTCTCGCGCCGCGATGACGGCGGCCTGACGGTGACCCTGGCAACCCCGCGCATCATCACTGGCGCAACCGTCACCGTGGCCCTCGACGGGCGCACGGTCTTTCGCAGCCCACCCCTGACCCTGCGCCCCGACCTGCCCCTCTCCATCGAACTACCGCCCGGCGCCGGCGGTCGGGTACGCGTCGAAGCCGGCGGGGTGCGCCTCGAAGGGGTTGAAGAGTAAGCGTATTCCTGAGGTGAACATAGCCCGCCCGCGGGAGGGTGTGGGAGGGCAAAGCCCTGCAACGGGTTTCACCTGCTGACGCAGAGGGGAAATGGGTCAACGAAGGGGAAACGAATAAACGAATGCGCAAGGTGTGCCTGACTCTGAGGTGAACCTGGCCCGCCCGCGGGAGGGTGTGGGAGGGCAAAGCCCTGCAACGGGTTTCACCTGCTGACGCAGAGGGGAAATGGGTCAACGAAGGGGAAACGAATAAACGAATGCGCGCGGCGTGGCTGACGCTGAGGTGAACCTGGCCCGCCCGCGGGAGGGTGTGGGAGGGCAAAGCCCTGCAACGGGTTTCACCTGCTGACGCAGAGGGGAAATGGGTCAACGAAGGGGAAACGAATAAACGAATGCGCGCGGCGTGGCTGACGCTGAGGTGAACCTGACCCGCCCGCGGGAGGGTGTGGGAGGGCAAAGCCCTCCCGGGAAACAAGCTGTAGCCATCTCCAGGCGACTGTTCACTTTCGGGGTAAAGCGCCACTCCGGAAGAAGGGTGAACCCGTGCATCTCCAGAACACCTTTTTCACACCCGTGTGGTATACTATCACGTCGGGCTTCTGGCCGGACGCGCACGCGGCCTCGCTGCCCGTTACCGGAATACACACAGCGGAGTGGGCAAGGGCGACGCCCTGGCAAACGCGCCCTGCGGGCCGGGGCGCGGGGAGACCGGGTTTCCCCTCCTTTTCAGATCTGGCGCCTATGCGGCTGCGCCGCACAATGACAGGATGAACAATGAGTTTTTCCTGGGAGGGCATAGAGGCGCGGCGGCGGCGCGCCTCTATGCCCAAACCCTCCCCGCTGGCAGGCTATGTTCACCTCAGACGCTCATTCGCGGGGCGCACAACGCCGCGATGACCATGGGGTATCTCTGGGAGGGCCGCCCCCTCCCCGGCCCTCCCCCGCTGGGGTTTAAGGGCGGACAGAACATCCGGGCTAACGTGGTGTATACCGCTTTGGAATGCCCCGGCGCGCGGCTCTGGTCTCCCCTCTCCAGCTTCGCTGGAGAGGGGAGGGGGTGAGGACCAAGCAGCGCATCCCAACGCCATACCGCCCGTCGGCGCTCATACGTTCTGTCCGCCCCTGAACCCGCTGGGGGAGGGAACCGGGCGCCTCCCCGCAGGGAGGGGATTGGGGAAACCCGGTTTCCCCGTATGTTCACCTCAGGAGGTGTCGATGAGTGAGCGCACCGTCTATCTGGATCACGCGGCCACGACCCCGCTTGATCCGCGCGTATTGGAGGCAATGCTGCCCTACCTCACGGAGCACTACGGCAACCCGTCGAGCATGCATCGCCTGGGGCGCGCGGCCCTCCAGGCTCTCGATGATGCTCGAGAGCAGGTGGCGCTGATTCTGGGCTGTTCGCGCCGTGAGGTCATCTTCACCGGCGGCGGCAGTGAGAGCATCAACCTGGCCCTCAAAGGCGCGGCGCTGGCCCGGCGTATGGCAGGCGCGCACGGGCACCTGATCGTCAGCGCCATCGAGCACCACGCTGTCTTGCACGCCGCCGAGTACCTCCAGCAGCACCACGGTTTCGAGGTGACGCTCCTCCCGGTCGATGAGCGCGGCCTGGTTCGCCCCGATGATCTGCGGGCGGCGCTGCGACCCGACACGGCCCTGGTCTCGGTGATGTACGCCAACAACGAGATCGGCACCATCCAGCCGATAGCCGAACTCGGGGCAATCTGCCGCGAGGCGGGGGCGCCCCTGCACACCGATGCGGTGCAGGCTGCGGGCGCGCTGCCGCTGGATGTCGAGACGCTCAAGGTGGATTATCTGAGCCTCACCGCCCACAAGTTCCACGGTCCCAAGGGCGTCGGTCTGCTCTACGCGCGGCGGGGCGCGCCATTGCTGCCGCAGATCAACGGCGGGGCCCAGGAGCGCCGCCGCCGCGCCGGCACCGAGAACGTGGCCGGCATCGTTGGTCTGGCCGCGGCCCTGACGCTTGCCGAGGAGCGCCGCCCCACCAGCGCCGAGCAAGTGCGCGCGCTGCGCGAGCGTCTGGTGGACGGGGTGCTCGCCGCTGTGCCCGATAGCTGGCTCAACGGCGACCGCGTCAGGCGCCTGCCCGGCAACGCCAACCTGGGCTTCGCCGGTCTTGAGGGCGAAAGCCTGCTCCTGCTGCTCGACCAGGCGGGGATCTGCGCCAGCAGTGGCTCGGCCTGCACCAGCGGGTCGCTCGAACCCTCCCACGTACTGCTGGCCCTGGGCCTCGCTCCCGAAGCCGCGAATGGCTCGGTGCGCTTCTCGCTGGGTCACAGCATCACCGAGGCCGACATCACCTACGTGCTCGAGACCCTGCCGCCACTGGTGGCGCGCCTGCGGGCGGTCGCCGCCCAGGGCGCCGAACGCGAGCCTGTCGCGGCGTAGGCCAGCAAGCCCCGGCGTGAAAGGTACGTGGCGCATCCGGCACATCACGCTACAAACCTGTCAGATGTGGCAGCGCAGGCCAGGGTCTGATTACTGCCCAGGAAACAACCCGCCAGCGGGGAGGGTTTGATACCAATTACCGTTGATGATGCCGCATTGCCTGAAGCGATTTCAGGCGTTGTGCTGCCCAGCGTGGCAATCCACAATCCAAAATCTAAAATCCAAAATGGTATGAGAGGGACGTAGCCCTCCCGGGAAACAGCCCGCGGGCGGGGAGGGTTTGGGCGTAGAGGCACGGCGCCGCGCCTCTACGCCCTCCCAAAAACAGTAACAATAACAATGACAACAATGATGTTCATTCCCGGCAGTGTGCGCCCTGGGAATGGCGCCTGCCAGGTTTTTTCAGCGCCTCCCAGGCTTCAGTAGCACCCAGCACCTTGCAGCTTGACAAAGATCGCCGCACGGACTACCCTGATGAAGGTCGGTGATCGACCTTTTGATAATCTCTTAACGGCGAGAATCGGGTGCCCTGCACTGAAGTTCTCGAAGATCTCTCATCAGCAGAAGGTCAGGGCGCCTCTACACGTTCACCTGCCGGAGGCGCGGGCATGTAACGCTGGCTGTGTGGAGGCGGGGCCGCGCTCCACACAACCCGGTCCTACTCACACAAGGTGGCTACAGTATGGAGGAAGCCGCTAATGGCACAACTGGATCTCGCGAAGTGCATACGAAGCGTTGATCTGGAGCGGGGCGTCGTGCCCATCTCGAAAGCCGCTTCGTCGCTCGCAGCGCTGATCAAGCGATCGCAGGCCAACCATCAGCCGATCGTAGTGACCCAGAAAGGGTATCCAACCGGCGTGATCATCGATATCGAGGTGTTTACCGCTATCCGCCAGTTTATTGAGGAGCACACCAGGGAAACCGAAGGTGAGCCCGAAGGAGCCTGATGGGCGAGGCGCCGGGGAGCATGCGGGCGGGGCTGGTCTTTGTTGGTCTGGCGGCGTTGATCTGGGGCACGATTGGCGTGGCAGTGAGCCTGTTGTACGGGCTGGCTGCCACGAATCCCCTGTCGATAGGCTTTCTGCGGCTGCTCATCGCCGCGCCAGCGCTGCTGCTGGTGAGCCGCATCATGGTGGGGCCGGCGTTCTGGCGCGTGCAACGGCCCCACCTGCGGATCATGACATTGATCGGCGTGGCCTTCGCCGCCTACCAGCTCTGCTACTTCGCGGCCATCCCTCGCCTGGGAGTGGCCGCAGCAGTGATGATCAATATCTGTAGCGCGCCGGTATTCACCGCCGTACTGGCGGGGCTGTTTCTGCGGGAGCGACTCCAGTGGATCACCGGCGCGGCCCTGGTGGGGGCGATTGGCGGCACGGCGCTGCTCGTGGGCGGCGCGCCGACGGCCAGCGGCGCTGAGCTCTGGGTGGGCGCGGCCCTGGCCCTCAGCGCCGGATTGTGCTACAGCCTGGTCGTGCTGGGCAGCCGGGTGGTGGCTCCACATTACCATCCGTTGCAGCCGATAAGCATGGCATTCACCCTCGGCGCGGTGGTGCTGCTCCCGCCGGCCCTGGCCAGTGGCCTGGTCGTAGCGTATCCACCTGCGGGCTGGGCGCTGTTGCTCTACCTGGGGTTGGTGCCGACGGCGTTTGCCTATGTGCTCTACCTGCGAGGGCTGCGTACCGTACCGGCCACAGTGGCCGCCATCGCCACCTTGCTCGAACCACTGGGTTCGACGGTGCTTGCCATCCTGCTGCTTGGCGAACGGCTGGCGCCGTCCGGCATTGCCGGGGCGGGCCTGTTGCTCGCCAGTATGGCTATGCTCTACCTGGGTCAGGGAGAAGCTGCGGCGGTCGAAGAGCGCTGTTAGCCACCCGCGCGGCTGCGCCGCGCAACGCCAGATGATTTGTTCCTGGGAGGGCGCAGCCCTCCCAAACCCTCCCGGTGGGGAGGGTTTGTCACCCCCGTGGGCAGAGGGTTGGGGCGAAAGACGTTCCGCCCCGAATCACCAGGAGGTCACCAATGGGTTCCTGGACAGAACTGGACGCAATCTACCCGCCGGGGAAACTCACCCCGGCGACGGCGCTGGTAGTCGCTCTGGGGCATCTGGTGGGAGCGACAGATGTGTACGAGGGAGAACGACTGGCGACTTTTCTGCCCCCCGGTCTCAGCTACGACGCGGATCTGATCGGGCGCGCCGGGCGCTACCTGGCCGAGGTGCCGCTGGAGCAGTTCTTTGCCGAAGCCCGGGAGTTGCTCTCGCAGCGGCAGAGGCTGGTGGTGGCCCTGCAGGTGCTCGACCGCGCCCTGGCGCTGGGCGACACGCCAGCGCTGCGGGAGCGCGCCGCGCGCCTCATTGCCGGCATCGGCGCCGATGCGGATGCGCTGGCCGTCCACCGTCCCACCCTGGCGCTAAAAAACGACCTGGGGGCGTTTACTCAATAGACGGTCACGCGGCTGCGCCGCGCACCACAGGAATGCAAAGCGATTTTCCCGGGAGGGCTGCGCCCTCCCAAACTGTTCCCGCCAATGGGGTTGTTTTCTGGGAGGGCGCAGCCCTCCCAAACCCTCCTCCGTTTGCGCGCCTTCTTCGTAGTGGATGTTCTGTGACGCCGACAATCCGTGCTCAGGGCTTGACAGCGGTCGGGGTCATAGCATATAATCATTACCGATAAGAATATATTTAATTCCATTTTTTACTATAAATTAATCTGACAGTGGGCACTGGCAGGTCTCATAGCCGCTCCATGCGGGGTATGGCGTTGCCGCATGCTCTCCTGGCTCTGCCTGGATCCCGGGCCAGGCAACCCGCTCGAGGGGCGGAGGAGGCTAAAGGAAAGCCGGATGGCCCGAGCTGTAGCGAGCTTGTTGAAGCGCGCCTCTGGCGGAAGATTCGCGCAGGGGTCGGACGGTTCACTAACGCTCACGCGCTGCCGCACGCCGTCACGACACCCGCTGGCGGGCCTTCGGGCGGTGAAACCCGGCGGCAGGGTTGCATACTTCCTTGCAAGCATAGGAGGCTGGCATGCCGGTGACACCGACGTATCCGGGCGTGTACATCGAGGAGATCCCCAGCGGGGTACGGACGATTACGGGGGTAGCCACATCAATCACCGCCTTCCTTGGAAAAGCGCTGCGCGGCCCGACCGACCAGCCAGTCACCATCACTAGCTTCGCCGACTTCGAGCGTATCTTCGGCGGGCTGCATCGCGACTTCACGCTCGGCTATGCCGTGCGTGATTTCTTCCTCAACGGCGGCAGCCAGGCCATTATCGTGCGGCTCTACAAAGCGGTGGAGGGAAAGGCCACGAAAGCCACCTACGAGGTGCCCAACCTGACGCTGGAGGCGGCCTCGGAGGGCGCCTGGGGCATGCAGGTGCGCGTGCGCGTAGACAAGAAGCCATCGCCATCCGATGACCCCAACCTGCGGGCCGTGGCGCAACGGCTCGGTGTGCAACCGGACGATCTCTTCGACCTGACCGTGCGCGACGGCGGCACCGGCGCCATCGAGACGTTCCTCAACCTCACGACCAGGGAGAGCGCGCGTCGCGCCGACCGCGTGCTCAAGGCCGAATCGCGGCTGGTGCGCGTGGCCTCCAGCTTCCCCCTCCCCTCCAACACCAGTCCATCGGCGCATGCCGGCGCGCTCACCGACGCCGATGTCTGGACCGACGACACCAAGTCCACGCCTGCCAGGACCACGGCCCCTGCGGACGAGGCGGTGGATAGCGCTCCGCTGGACTCGGCAACCTACCGGGGCAGCGAATCCGCCAAGACGGGCCTGTATCAGCTCGAAAAGGCCGACCTGTTCAACCTGCTCTGCATTTTGCCCGATGCGCGCGGGGGCGACGTGCCCAACGACGTCTATCAGGAAGCGCTGCGCTATTGCGTCAAGCGCCGTGCTATGCTCATTGTGGACCCCAAGGACGGCTGGAACTCGGTGAGCGCCGCGCAGACGGGCGTGAGCGGGATGAACCTCACCGGCGACGCTGCGCGCAACGCTGCCATTTTCTTCCCGCGCATCAAGCAGGCCGACCCCAAACTCGACGGCCAGATCGAGACCTTCGTGCCGTGCGGGGCCATCGCCGGGGTGATGGCGCGCACCGACGCGCAGCGCGGGGTTTGGAAAGCGCCGGCAGGCATTGATGCCGCGCTCAATGGCGTGGCCGGTCTGCAGGTGGAGATGACCGACGCCGAGAACGGCCTGCTCAACCCGCTGGGCATTAATTGCCTGCGTACCTTCCCCGTGTTTGGCCGCGTGGTGTGGGGCGCGCGCACCCTGCGCGGGGCCGATGTGGCCGCGGACGAGTACAAGTACATCCCCGTGCGCCGGCTGGCGCTGTTCATCGAGGAGAGCCTGTACCGCGGCACGCAGTGGGTGGTGTTCGAGCCCAATGACGAGCCGCTGTGGGCGCAGATCCGCCTCAACGTCGGCGCCTTCATGCACAACCTGTTTCGCCAGGGCGCGTTCCAGGGCCGTACCCCGCGCGAGGCCTACTTCGTCAAGTGCGATAAGGAGACGACGACCCAGAACGATATCAACCTGGGCATCGTCAATATCCTCGTTGGCTTCGCGCCCCTCAAGCCGGCTGAGTTTGTGATTATTAAGCTCCAGCAGATGGCAGGGCAGATCCAGGTCTGAGGTGAAAATACGGGGAAACCGGGTTTCCCCATCCCCCTGCCTGTGGGGGTGCCAGGCGCCCCCAACGGCGGTTGGGGCGTGGGGAAACCGGGTTTCCCCACGCCCCTCCCTATCGGGGAACCCGGGTTTCCCCGTCCCCCTGCCGGCGGTGTGCGGCGCAGCCGCGTGGACGGCTGATGTGAACATATGGGGAAACCGGGTTTCCCCACCCCCCTGCCGGCGTTGTGCGGCGCAGCCGCATGGATGGTAGATACGAACATTGGGGAAACCGGGTTTCCTGATGTTCAGATCAGGGTATGTTGCACAGCCGTACGGATATCCGAGGAGGAGCTATGGCCCAGTTTAGCGTGAACGCCCAGCGCTTCGATCCATACAAGAACTTCAAGTTCCGCGTCAAGTGGGATGGACGCTACGTGGCCGGGATCAGCAAGGTCGGCGCTCTGAAGCGTAGCACCGAGGTGGTGGAGCATCGCGAGGGCGGCGATCCCAGCACCAGTCGCAAGTCGCCAGGGCGCACCAAGTACGAGGCGATCACTCTGGAGCGCGGCGTCACCCACGATAAGGAGTTCGAGCAGTGGGCCAATAAGGTCTGGAACTATGGCTCGGGCCTCGGCGCCGAAACCTCGCTGAAGGACTTCCGTAAGGATATCATCATCGAGATGTACAACGAGGCCGGCCAACTGGTGATCGCCTACAAGGTCTACCGCTGCTGGGTTTCAGAGTACCAGGCCCTGCCCGATCTCGACGCTAACGCCAATGCCGTGGCCATCCAGACGATCAAGCTAGAGAACGAGGGCTGGGAGCGCGACTACGAGGTGCCGGAGCCCGGCGAGCCGAGTTTCACCGAACCTGCGTAGCGAAGTTGTTCTCTACGTATGGTTGGTGAAGGGGGTTTCTGATATAACGCCGGGGAAACCAGGTCTCCCCACGCTGCTGCTCATCGGGGCGCCGGGCGACCCCGACAGCGGTTGCGAAATGGGGAAACCGGGTTTCCCCAACCCCTGTCCGCCAGGGTGGCAAGCGTCCCTGGAAGCGGTTGGAGGGTGGGGAACGCGGGGTTTCCCGCGCCCCTCCCCGGAAGAGGCGCCTGTGTTCACCTCAAAAACCATCGCGCATCCTATGGCTGATGAATTGTCTTCTAGTTTGGCGGGCTTGTCGGCAAACGCCATCTTGCGTCTGTGGGAGATTGGCGCGGCCCAGCATCCACTCGACCGGGCGCTGACCTTTCTGATGGTGGCCGAACCGGGCCTGACGCGCGCCGAACTGGCCCGCTTACCGGTCGGTCACCGTGATGCCCGTCTGCTGGCCCTGTACGCGCGCCTCTACGGACCGCAGATCGCCGGCCAGGGGCGCTGTCCGACCTGTGACGAGAGGGCGGAGTTTGAACTGGACGCGCGCGCAGTGCTGGCCATCGCCGACAATGACGATCGGCTGGCGCCAATGAGCGTGACCAGTGGTGACTATGTGGTGACATATCGCCTTCCCGACAGCTTCGACCTGGCCGAGATCGCCCGGCTGGCCGACGTGGACCAGGCCCGGCAGCGGCTGCTGGAGCGCTGCATCGTGCAGGCGACGTGCGACGGCGCGGAGATCGCGGCGGAGCAACTGCCGGCGGAGATCGTGGCCCTGGTGGCCGAGCAGATGGCCGCCCGCGACCCGCTGGCGGTGATCGAAGTGGAGCTGACGTGTCCTGTCTGCGGCTCCCAATGGGAGCCCGTCCTCGACATTGTCACGCTTCTGTGGACCAGGCTTGAGGCGCAGGCCCGACGACTGTTGCACGAAGTTCACACGCTGGCCCGCGCCTATGGCTGGCGTGAGAGCGACATCCTGGCGCTCAGCCCGGCCCGCCGGCAGGCCTATCTGGCATTAACCTGAACCTATGGGAAACCGGGTTTCCCCACTCCCCTGCCTGAGGAGAGGGTTTGAGAGAGCTGCGCCTTCCTACGCGAGTCTGGTTTCATTCCTGGAGAATGACAGGACGGCACGTTCAACCGGCAAGCGTGGCTGTAGCAGATAACAGACAACCATGGCCGATCTGCTGACAAAGCTGGTCCAGCGCACACTGGGGCTTGCACCGACAGTTGCGCCATCGATCGTCCCGCTCTTTGCGCCAGACGCATCGCTCTCCGGCGCCACGGCGCCGGTCGTTGCGGCGCCCCCGGATGCCCCTTCGGCGATCGTTGCGGCGTCTGAGGCCGAACCTGCACCGCGCCCGGAGGCGCCATCGGCTGAGGACGGGGCGCCCGTAGCCGCGACCAGCGCCGTCGCGAGCATGCTCACAGCTCCAACGGCTGAAGCCGGGGTGTCGCGTCACGCCGGGGATCGGCAATCTGCAGCGCCGGCCACCTCACAGCCGCCGGTGATTGAGATCAGCACGGGTCGGGTCGCGGATGCTTTCGGGTCCACCACGGCGCCGCAACTCCGGCCCACTGCGTCCCGCGAGGCCGGAAAGGCCGAGGGCCACAGGAGCGACGATGCGCTCCTCCTGCCGCCTCACGAGCCGGGGCCGCCGCGCGCCGTCCCCCGCGCCCCGGCGGCGCCCGTAGCCGGGCCGCCGCCACAGCCACCAGGGCGCCCGTCGTCGGCGCCGCTGGCTGAGGCGGCTATACCGTGGGAGGATTCGCCAGATACGGCGCTGCTGATGCCGCTCAACCCGCCCGTAGCCGCGACCGGCGCCGTCGCGAGCATCCTCACGACCCCGACGGCTGAGGCCGGCCCGTCGCGCCGCGGTGAGCCCGTCGCGGCCGCGTCCGGGCCGCCGGTGATTGAGATCACCATTGGTCGAGTGGAGGTGCGCGCCGTGCAGCCGCCAGCGCCCGCCCGATCCAGACCGGCGGCTCCGCCTGCGCCGCAGGTGTCGCTCGAAGAGTATCTGCGCCGGCAGAACGGGGGGAAACGATGAGCAATTTCCTGGCCATTGCCACCGTCACCGCCACGCTGCGCCAGATGCTCGAAGATGCGATTAGCCGCGATGTGCCGGGCGCCACGGCTACCGCGGTGCGGCCCAACGCCCCGAACAACCAACTGCCCAATCCGGGGGTCAATCTGTATCTCTACCACGTGACACCGAATGCCGCCTGGCGCAATGCCGACGTGCCGACCCGCGCCGCCGACGGGGGCCTGGTGCAACGCCCCCGCGCCGCCGTCGATCTGCACTACCTGCTGTCGTTCTACGGAAATGACGGCGACCTGGAACCGCAACGGGTCCTGGGCAGCGCCCTGCGCGCCTTGCACGAGCGCCCGGTGCTTCCGCGGGGGGCCTTGCGCGAGGTGATCGCCGCGACCCCCGTCCTCGCCGCTTCCAACCTCGACTCAGAGGTTGAGTCGGTGAAGTTTACGCAAACGCCGCTCTCGCTCGAAGAGCTGTCGAAGCTCTGGTCAGTCTTCTTCCAGACGCCCTACGTGCTCTCAGTGGCCCTGCAGGCGGGTGTGGTGCTGATCGAGGGCCAGGGCGCCCCGCGCGCGACCCTGCCCGTGCGCGAGCGCAACGTGTATGTGGTCACCTTCCGCCAGCCGGTCATCGAGCGGATTGATGCGGCGGCCGGTATTGGGCAACCCATTCTGGCCGGCGCCGACATCCGCATCGTCGGGAGTAACCTGCGTGGCGACAGCACGCGCGTGCGCTTCGGCGAGACGCTGGTCACCCCACCGGCTAGCCAGGTCGGCGATGCGGCGATTGACGTGGCGCTGCCGGCCGGATTGCGCGCTGGTGTGCAGAGCGTGCAGGTCGTGCATCCGCGGCTGATGGGCACGCCGCCCACCCCGCACAGCGGTATTGAGTCGAATGCGGCGGCCTTCGTCTTGCAGCCGACAGTCGGTTTTGCTGTGTCGAATAGTACGTCGGTGGTTGTGGATGGCGTGACGCTCCGTTCAGCCACGCTCACCGTCACCTTTAACCCGGCTGTCGGTCGAACGCAGCGGGTCAGGTTGCTGATCTATGAGTTCAACGCGCCGGATGACCGTCCCGCGCGGGCCTACGTCTTTGACGCGCCACCGGACAACGGCATCACTAGCCCGGCGCAGTCCGAGACAACAACCGTAGCCTTCCGCGTGGAGCGCGTCTTCCCTGGCGCCTACCTGGCGCGTGTGCAGGTGGACGGGGCCGCAAGCCCGCTCACGGTTGACGGCAGCGGGCGCTTTACCGGGCCGCTGGTGACGATCTAGGCGCAATACGTTTCCCATCCGTGGACGCGGGGCATCAGGTCCCCTCTCAACCTCCCCACGTTGGGGGAGGAGCCGGTCTCTCCCCTCTGGCGGAAGCAGGCCTGGGAGGACCGGTCGCCTTATTTGAAACCTATCGGATCCAGGTGGCGGGAGCGGGAAAGCCTGGTTTCCCCGCGCTCTGGCTCGAACGAAGGTTTTTGAGGAGCGAGTCTGTCAGGAAACGCCCTTCCCCGGCAGCGAGCGCAAGTGGAGGCAGAGCGAGGCCGATGACACCCCTCCATCCACTTCACGAATCACCGACGGCGCCTGCGGTCCCCTCGGAGCAGGCCGGGGCGGCCGACTGGCACGCGGCCAACCAGCGTTATCTGCGGGCTGCGCTCGACCTGGTGGCCGTGTATCTGACACGGCCGGCCCACGCCGCCGACCGCGAGCGCGCCATTGACCAGGCGCAGCGCCAGCTTCAACTGGCCGCTGTCGCGCTGCCCACGGCGGCCGCGCTTGACACCCTGTGCGCCGGCTTCGGGCTGTCGCCCTTCGAGCGCGACCTGCTGCTGCTGTGCGCCGGGCCGGAGCTGGACGCGAGCTTCGGCCCGTTGCTGGCGGAAGCGGGGGGCGATCCGGCGCGGCCACAGCCGACCTTCAGCCTGGCGCTGGCCGCGCTGCCCGACGCTCACTGGAGCGCGCTGGCGCCCGAGGCGCCTCTGCGCCGCTGGCGGCTGGTCGAGGTCGCGGCCGGCCCGGCGCTGGTCACCAGCCCGCTGCGGCTCGACGAGCGCGTGTTGCACTACCTGCTGGGCGTAAACTACCTGGACAATCGGCTGGCCGGGATCGTGGAGCCGGTGCGCGCCGCCGGGCCGCTGGCGCCGTCTCATCAGGCGCTGGCCGGCCGCATGGCCGGGTTGTGGGCGCAGCCGCTGGCCGCCGGCCCGCTGCCCGTGGTGCAGTTGCGCGGCCCGGAGAGCGCCGACCGCCGCGAGATCGCCGCAGCCGCCTGCCGCAGCCTCGGCTGGGAGCTGTTCGCCCTGGCCGCCGCCGACCTGCCGGCCGACCCGCGCGAGCTGGAGGCGCTGATGCGGCTGTGGGAGCGCGAGGCGATCCTGGCCCGCGCTGCGCTGCTGCTCGACTGCGACGAGCTCGACGCGGCCGACCCGGCGCGGCAGCGGGCAGCCATCCGGCTTGCCCGGGTGCTGGACGGCCCGCTCATCCTCGCCGGCCGCGAGCCGCGTCCCCTGGCTGGCCGGCCCTCGGTCAGCCTGGAGGTTGCCCGGCCGGCCTTCCAGGAGCGCAGGCTGCTGTGGCAACAGGCCCTGGGTGGACGCGCGGCCAGCATGGACGGCCAGATCGAGGCCCTGGCGGCGCAGTTCAGCCTGGGCGCGGCCGCCATCCGCGACGCAGCCGTGGAGGCCGCCGGCGCCCTGCCGGAGGGCCACGCTGGATCGGAGGGCGAGCGACTGTGGCAGGCCTGCCGGTCCCGGTCACGGCCACGGCTGGACGAGCTGGCCCAGCGCATCCACTCACCCGCAACGTGGGACGATCTGGTGTTGCCCCCGGCGCAGCTCCAGACCCTGCGCGACCTGGCGGGCCAGGTGCGGCAGCGGACAAAGGTCTACGAGCAGTGGGGCTTTGCCGCCCGGAGCAGCCGGGGCCTGGGCATCAGCGCGCTGTTCACGGGCGCGAGCGGCACCGGCAAGACCCTGGCCGCCGAGGTGATCGCCAACGAGCTGCGGCTGGACCTCTATCGCATTGACCTGAGCCAGGTGGTGAGCAAGTACATCGGCGAGACCGAGAAGAACCTGCGCCGGGTGTTCGACGCGGCCGAGGACGGCGGCGCCGTCCTGCTGTTCGACGAGGCCGACGCGCTCTTCGGCAAGCGCAGCGAGGTGAAGGACAGCCACGACCGCTACGCCAACATCGAGATCAGCTATCTGCTGCAGCGCATGGAGGCCTACCGCGGGCTGGCCATCCTGACCACCAACATGAAGGACGCGCTGGACACGGCCTTCCTGCGCCGCATCCGCTTCGTCGTCCACTTCCCCTTCCCCGACTCGGGGCAGCGCGCCGAGATCTGGCGGCGCATGTTCCCGCCGGCCACGCCCACCGAGGGGCTGGACATCGGCCGGCTGGCGCGGCTCAAGGTAGCGGGCGGCAACATCCGCAACATCGCGCTCAACGCCGCCTTCCTGGCCGCCGACGCCGGCGAGCCGGTGCGCATGGCCCATCTGCTGCGCGCGGCGCAGCTCGAGTACGCCAAACTGGAGCGGACGCTGACCGCGGGCGAGGTGGGCGATTGGGGGTAGGAGGATTGTGGATTGCGGATTGCGGATTTCGTGAGGAACGAGATGACGATGACGAACGTGCGGCTGCGGATTGACGAGCTCGTGCTGGAGGGCTTCCCGCC
>CAKZKA010000110.1 GCA_937120965.1 uncultured Chloroflexota bacterium | reverse complement strand
GGTCGTTGTGCGGCGCAGCCGCATCGGCGTCTCACGTGAAAGGAACAGGACCATGCAGAGCCTTCAGCGAACTGATCCGCAGCAACTTGCCGCCGCGATGTTCACGCCCGTGCAGGCCTTTAATCCGGTCACGCTTACCTTCGGCTGGATGGCAGCCTATCTGAGCTACCTGCAAGACGCGACCCAGCGCTCGATCCTCTTCCTCGATGTGCTGCGGCAGCGCGGCAACCAGTTCTTCGAGCACGAGGCTGCGGGCGCGCCGCCGGTGTTGATCTACGACTACGAGTTGCTGATTGACGGTAAGGACCTGCCCCGGCCCTGTAACTACCTCCTCTACCGCATTGTGCCCGAAGCCGGTCAGCAGATCGACCCCGGGAAACGGCCCTTTGTGATCGTTGACCCTCGCGCCGGCCACGGGCCCGGCGTCAGCGGCACGAAAGAGGACTCGCAGATCGGGGTGCTCCTGCGCGCCGGTCACCCGGTTTACTTCATTAGCTTCCGCCCCGAGCCGGCGCCTGGTCAGACCCTCGAAGACATCGGCGTGGCCCAGGCAGCCTTTCTGCGCGAGGTCATTCGCCTCCATCCCGATGCGCCCAGGCCCTGTGTGACCGGCAACTGCCAGGCGGGGTGGGCCGTGGCCATGCTCGCCGCCGTCGCGCCCGATCTGTCCGGACCGATCATCATGAAAGGCGCGCCGCTAGCCTACTGGTCCGGCGCGCGCGGCAAGAACCCCATCCGCTACACCGGCGGCCTCTGGGGCGGCGCCTGGATTACTTCCTACCTCTCTGCCCTCGGCAATGATCGCTTTGATGGCGCCTATCTGGTGCAGAACTTCGAGAACCTCAACCTGGCCAACACGTTCTGGGGTAAACAGTATCGGGTGTATGCTAATATTGATACCGAGCCGGCGCGCTATCTCGAGTTCGAAAAGTGGTGGACCGGCTTCTTCAAGCTGACAACCGAAGAGATGGAGTTCATCGTGAATGATCTCTTCGTTGGCAACAAGCTGGGCACGAACCAGATTCAGCTCTCCGATGGTCGCCCGGTGAGTCTGAAGAATATCAAGGCCCCGATCGTGGTCTTCGCTTCGCGCGGCGACAATATTACGCCGCCGCAGCAGGCCCTCAACTGGATCCTCGACGTATACGAGAGCGACGAGGAGATCATCCGTGACGATCAGGTGATCGTCTACACCCTCCACGAAGACATCGGGCATCTGGGGATCTTCGTCTCGGGTCGCGTCGCGCGCCGGGAGACTTCGGCCATCTACGGCACACTGGAGTTCATTGACCAGCTCCTGCCCGGTCTCTACGAGATGATCATCGAGCCTGCCGACGAAACGCCCTACGACCGCGTCGCTGTGCTTCCACAGTACCGCGTGCGCTTTGTCGAGCGCTCGCTGGACGACATCAGACGCCTGGACGATGGCCGCGACGAAGAACGCTACTTCGACACCTTCGCCCAGGTCTCCGAGATCACAACAGGCTGGTACAAGACGTTTGCGGACCCCTGGGTGCGTCTGGGGGTGACCGAGCAGTCGGCAGCCGCGCTCCGCGAGCTGAACCCGGCCCGGCTCCAGCACTATGTGTTCTCCAACCGCAACCCCTGGATGTGGCCCATCGCGCTTATGGCCGAGGGCGCGCGCCGTAATCGTCTCCCTGTCGCGGACAATAACCCCTTCCTGGCCCTTGAGCGAGAGGTGGCCGGCGCCATTGAGGCCTGGCTGGAGTCGGTGGGCAATCTGCGCGACACAGGGCTGGAACTCTGGTTCAAGAGCGTCTACGGCCCTCTGGGGTTGGGCATGCTCTTCCCACCACGCCAGGAGCGCAAGGTCGCGGTTGAGTCAGAGGCCGAACGGGCCTTTGCCGCCAGGGCCGAGCACCTGCGCGCCAGCATCGCCGAGGGTGGCTTCCGGGCCGCCGCGGCGCGCCTCATCCTCTTGCTCTCGCGGGCAGATCGTGACGTTGAGCCGCGGACCATCAATAGCATCGCCCGGCTGGTCGAGCACGCCCGCTTTGCCGGCATGCCAGCCGAGGAGTTGCGGGCGCTCTTCAAGGATCAGTTCCTGACCCTGAAGCTCGATCGGCAGGGCGCGCTTGCCGCGCTGCCCCGGCTCGTGCCAACCCGTGAGGAGCGCGAAGAGGCCGTGGCCCTGGCCGCCCAGGTTGTGCTGGCCGGCGACAAACCCAACCTGGCCGAAAAAGCCGTCCTGGACGAGATCGCCACGGCCCTGGGGTTGGAGATGGACCACCCGGCGCTCAGTGTGGCTGGCCTGCCCAACGGTGACGCAAGCGACGAAGTGGCTCACCTGCGGGCCGAAAACGAGCGCCTGCGCGCCGAGCTGGCCCGGCTCCAGCAGGGCCAGGGTCTGGCCGTCGGGAACAACTAATTCTGTTGAACATTCCGCATAACCCGAGCCACGATAACGCACGGTGATGTCCGGGATCGCAATCCACGATCCAGTATCGGCAATCCCCCGGCGGGCCGGCGCGCAGAGAACGTCTCTCGCCCCGCACCCTCCGAGCACTACCGGGGGCGCGGGGCAACTCGCTTGCCCCGTGTTCCCCCGGTGGTCGCCCACTCCCAGCAAAGGAGTTCCTGATTATGTACAGTGCAGCCGACCTGCGACTGGACGGCAAGAAAGGGCTGATCCTCGGCATTGCCAACGACCAGTCGATCGCCTACGCCTGCGCCAGGGCCTTTCGTTTCCTTGGCGCTGAGCTCGCCATAACCTACCTGAACGATAAAGCGCGTCCGTTCGTCGAGCCACTGGCGGCGGAACTCGAAGCGCCGATCTTTCTCCCCTGCGATGTGCGCGCCGAAGGGCAACTCGAAGCCGTCTTCGACACCATCCGCGAACAGTGGGGGCGCCTCCATTTTGCCCTGCACTCCATCGCCTTCGCGCCGAAAGAGGACTTGCAGGGACGGCTGATCGAGTCGTCGCGCGAGGGGTTCCTGGTGGCGATGGACGTCTCCTGCCACTCCTTCATCCGCATGGCGCGCCTGGCGGAGCCGCTGATGACCGACGGCGGGACGCTCTACGCCATGAGTTTCTACGGGGCGGAGAAGGTAGTGGAGAACTACAACCTGATGGGGCCGGTCAAAGCCGCCCTCGAGTCTGCGGTGCGCTATATCGCCTACGAGCTGGGACCGAAAGGCATCCGCACCCATATCATCTCCCCCGGCCCGATCCAGACTCGCGCCGCCTCGGGGATCGAAGACTTCGACGAACTACTGGCCCGCGCGGCTGAGCGCGCACCCGCCCAGCGTCTGGTAACCACCGCCGATGTTGGTCTGTTTACGGCCATGCTCGCCACCAACGCCGCGCGCCTGATCACCGGCGAGATCACCTACGTTGATGGAGGCTACCACATTATGGGATAAGGTGTTGATCAACGGATCAACTGTAACGTTCAAACGCTCGCTCACGGGGAAAGCTGGGTTCCCCATACTCTTGCCGGAGGGTTTGAGAGGGCTACGCCCTCCCAGGAAAACACCCGTGTTCATCCCGGCAGGGTGCGGCGTAGCCGCGTGGACACCTGACAGGGTTGTGTCGTAACTGGTCGATCATCAAACTCCATACGTGAAAGAAGGGGTTATGTCAGCACCATCAAACCTGCCCCCATCTTCCAATCGCGGAACGAGTGTTACGAGCAACGCATCCGAAACCAATGGCGCAACGAGTGTTAACGCATCCGAAGTCCAGCTCACCCGGGAGCAAATCAAAGCCTTCAAGGAGGCTGACGCCCGTTCCGACCGGCGGCTCGCCCTCCTGGTCTTCTTCGCCACGCTAGCCGGCAACCTGCTGGCATTCGTCGCCAGTCTGGCCGATGCCAGCGGCCTGATCGTGCCGCTGGTCAACATGGTGTCGCCGATGCCCTCGGTGACCATTGCCGGAAGCTCTACCATTCTGGGCAGCGAGTTGGGCCTGGCGAGTAACTGGGTGAAGACGTTCCAGGAACGTAACGCGGAGACGTGGGAACTTCCGATAGCCGGGGAGATCGAACGCAAGATCCGATTCAACGTCAATCCAGTAGGAACACTGGGAGGGGTTGAACTGGCAGCCGATGGCTCCGTCAATCTGCTTGCCGCCTCCGAAGCGCTCCTTGATGAACAGATCGCTCGCCTTGCGTCCTCTGGCGTGGCGCTCACATGCGCTGCGCCTATCGGCTACGATGTCATCGTCTTCGTCACCGATATCACCAACCGCCTGACGCGGCCAATTACGCGCGCGGAACTGGCGGGCATCCTCGGCGGCACGATTCGCAGTTGGTCCGAAGTGGGCGGTTCTCCAGAGCCAATCCGCATCTTCGCCCGTGAGAATAGTGGAACAACCGATCTGGTGCTACTGAAGTACCTCGGCCACAGCGGTATCCCTTCGTATGTTACAGGATGTCAATCCCAGGCGGATTGCCTCAACCTGACCCTGAGCACCCGCGGGTCGCTCTACTGGGTGAGTCTCTCCTGGCTGCGCCTGCAACCGGAAAGCTACCTGGTTCCGGTGTTGATTGAGAATAACGAAGGGTTGACAACCGATCCGCTCAGCCCACAGTTCGATGTGTGGAACTATCCAGCCGAGCTGATCCGCCCTCTGTATATGTACGTGCTCGAAAGCCCACGACAGGGGCCGGGCGCAATCGAAGCGAGCAAGCAATTCCTCAATTTCGTCCGGGGTGTGGAGGGGCAGCAGCTCCTCGAGGTCCACTTTTTCAACACCCACTTCAATACGCCCCCGGGGGTCGAGGTGCATCTGCCTCCTGGCTTTGGCCCTGCGCCAAGCGGCCTGCCGATTGTGTGCCGATAGGCCCCACGCGGCCGGGCCACACCCCCGGAGCTGGTACACCGCAATGCCCCCTATCCCCTGCCAGATTAGGGGAGGACAGAACATCCGAGCCAACGTGGCGTGTACCGCATGGGAACGCCCCCGTGCGCGGCTCTGGTCTCCCCGCTTCGACAGGCTCAGCGCAGGCGCTCCAGCGAAGCTGGAGAGGCCCGCCCCTTCGGGCTGAGCCTCAGGGCGAAGCCTGAGCCTGTCGAAGGGGGAAGGGGGTGAGGACCAACCAGCGCATCCCAACGCCATAACGCCCGTCGGCGCTCATACGTTCTGTCCCCCCCTGAACCGCTCAGGGAGAGGCCTGCCCTGAGCGGAGCCGAAGGGGGGCAGAAGGGGCCGGGGGTGAGGACCAACCAGCGCATTCCCAACGGCATCACGCCTATCGGCGCTCATCCGTTCTGTCCGCCCTTAAACCGCTCAGGGAGAGGCCTGCCCTGAGCGGAGCCGAAGGGGGGACAGGGGAGTGAAGACCAGCAACCCATCAGGACGCCATCCGCCGACAACCCTGCACCTGAAAGCGCTCCCCGGCGCCTCCAGCTCCCCGGGCGCTACCCCGGCCACGGCCCGACACCGTCGCGCTCGCAGCGATAGCCGTGGCGTCCCAGGTACTCCAGCACAGACCGGGCGTGCTCCTCGTCGCGCACCTCCAGCACCAGTTCCACTCCGGCCATCGTGATCGGCACGCGCCACATAGCCCGGCGGTGGAACAGATCGAGCACACTGGCGCCCGTTTCGGCCACCAGGTTGATCAACCGCGCCAGGCCGCCGGGCCGGTCCTCGACACTGGTACGGAGCAGCAGGTAGCGCCCCTGGCGCACCATCGCCGTCTCCAGCACCCGGGCGAGCAGCTCATCGTCAATGTTCCCCCCGCAGAGCAGCACCGCCGTCACCGAGCCGGGGGCCAGGCGCACCTTCCCGGCGAGCAGAGCGGCCACACCCGCCGCGCCGGCTCCCTCGACCACCAGGCGACTGTTCTGCACCACGTGAGCGATGGCAAGCACGATGTCCTCATCGTCCACCACCACCACCTCGTCCACCAGCGCCTGGATCATCGGCAGGGTCAGGCGCCCCGGACATTTGACGGCAATGCCGTCGGCGATGGTCTGAACCGCCTCGACCGGGATAGGACGCCCGGCGGCGAGGGAGCCTGGCACGGGGGCGCACCCGGCAGCCTGCACCCCGACGATGCGCGTATCGGGCCGCAGCGTCTTCAGCGCCAGCGCGATCCCGCTGATCAGCCCGCCGCCGCCGATGGGCACAACCAGCGTGGTCAGGTTGGGCAGAGCCTCGGCAAGCTCCAGGCCAATCGTGCCCTGACCGGCAATGACGTAGGGATTATCGAAGGCGTGGATGTAGGTGTAGCCGTGGCGGGACTGCAACTCACTGGCGTAGGCCGCCGCATCGTCGAAGCTATCGCCGTGGAGGATCACCTCGGCCCCGAAGCGGCGCGTGGCGACGATCTTCTTGAGCGGCGCCCGTTTGGGCATCACGATCACCGCGCGCACCCCGTGGAGTCGCGCGGCCAGAGCCACACCCTGGGCATGGTTGCCGGCCGAGGGCGCGATCACCCCCCGGGCTTTCTCCTCGGGGCTCAGGTGAGCGATCGTGTTGAAGGCCCCGCGCACCTTGAACGATCCGCTGTGCTGCGTATTTTCGGCCTTGTAGAATACCTGGGCGTCCAGTTCGCTCGACAACTGCGCCGCGGGCAGGATCGGCGTGTTAATGACCACATCGCGAATAGTCTGTCGCGCGTGCTGAATATCGGCCAGGGTGATGGGGAACTCTGTCACGGTTGTGCTCCTGGCGACCCGCGCCCGCCATCACCCATCGGCGTCGTTGGCGCCCTCGAGTTGCTCCTGCAAGTTGGCCGAACGCGAGGCCAGCAATTGAAAGCGCCGCGCAGTTTCCTTGTCACCGGCGTGCTGGGCGGCTTCCATCAAAACCACCAGCGCCAGTTGCACCCGGCGCAGGCCCTCTCGATCGCCGGCGAGGTGGCGCTCGGCAATGGTACGCTCGCAATAGCCCACAAGCTGATCAATAGTGAGCATACACCCTCCTGATTGCACTGCGGCGCAGCCTTGCCCTGCGGCCCGCGTATTGTATCACGTGCGGCAAGGGCGCGTATCATGATGAGGCGCCTGTGCGGCTGCGCCGCGCCATTGACAACAAGCAAATGGTCTTTTCCCGGGAGGGCTTTGTCCTTTCTAAAGAGTATCACGAGACCGCCGCGTTCACGGCATGCGCGGATCATGGCGCCCGTGCTCGCGCGGGTGATGGGTCGGCACGCCCCCCTGGAAGGCGCACCTTCGCATTCGTTTATTCGTTTATTCGTTGACCCATTCATTAGCCCATTGGTTGGCCCATTCGTTTGGTCATCCGCTACGAACTTTACTTGAAGAAAGAACCTATGGACATCAAAGAACTCACCGACCGCATCAATCAGTTCGTCACCGACAAGGGCTGGTACGCCGCCGACTCGATCTTCCCCCAGACCCCGCGCAACATCGCGATCTCCGTCGCTGTTGAAGCCGCCGAGCTGCTAGAGCACTTTCAGTTTAGCGAAACCCCGAAGGAGCCGGAGGAACTGGCCGGCGAACTGGCCGATGTGGCCAACTACCTCTTTCAACTCGCCTACCTGCTGAACATTGACCTCGAACAGGCCATCCTCGACAAGCTCCAGCGCAACTACGGGCGCACCTGGGAGTAGCCCGAGCGCTATTTTTCGCATGTTGGAAATTTTCGCCGTAACGTGGAATTTGTAACTACCGTGTAACTGCGAGTCGGCTATAATGGACAAAGAGACTTGTGCATTCCGTTAGCGTTATCCATTTCGCGATTCGAGGCAGGCAGTGTGGCGGCGGCAGCGGTCAGTGGCGACCTCCGAGAGCCTGTCCAGCTTCTGCTGATAGGCAGCGTCTCCGTGCGCCTTGCAACCGGAGCTGCGCTCGATGTTCCCCTGACGCGCTGCCAGAAAACGCAGCCGGCCCGCGCGCCAGGACCGCGCAGGTCTCGCCCTCCGAATCATCGTCGTTGAAGAAAGGAACCAGAGACCATGACTGCTGAACAGGAGATCGCGAAGATCGCTGCAAGCTGGAACACCCCTCGCTTTGCGGGCATCACCCGCCCTTACACGGCTGAAGATGTTTACCGCCTGCGCGGCTCGGTGCAGATCGAGTATACGCTGGCGCGGATGGGCGCTGAGCGCCTCTGGCGCCTGCTGCACACCGAGCCTTACGTCAACACTCTGGGCGCCCTTACCGGCAACCAGGCGATGCAGCAGGTCAAGGCGGGGCTGAAGGCGATCTACCTGAGCGGCTGGCAGGTTGCTGCCGATGCCAACCTGGCGGGTCAGATGTACCCCGACCAGAGCCTCTATCCGGCCAACAGCGTGCCGCACGTGGTCAAGCGCATCAATCAGGCCCTGCAACGCGCCGACCAGATCCAGCATGCCGAGGGCAAGGGCGATATTTACTGGTTCGCGCCCATTGTCGCCGATGGCGAGGCTGGCTTCGGCGGGCCGCTGAACGTGTTTGAGTTGACCAAGGCGATGATCGAAGCCGGCGCCGCCGGGGTCCATTTCGAGGACCAGCTCGCATCGGAGAAGAAGTGCGGCCACATGGGCGGCAAGGTGCTTCTGCCCACCCAGCAGGCCATTCGCAACCTGGTTGCCGCGCGGCTGGCCGCCGATGTGATGGGCGTACCCACGCTGATCATCGCCCGCACCGATGCCAACGCCGCTAACCTCCTCACCAGCGACATTGATGAGCGTGACCGACCCTTCCTGACCGACGAGCGCTCCCCCGAAGGCTTCTTCTACGTCAAGCCCGGGCTTGACCAGGCCATCGCTCGCGGGCTGGCCTACGCCGAGTATGCCGATATGGTCTGGTGTGAGACTGCCGAGCCGAACCTGGAGGAGGCCCGCCGCTTCGCCGAAGCGATCCACGCGAAGTATCCCGGTAAGCTCCTGGCCTACAACTGCTCGCCGTCGTTCAACTGGAAGAAGAAACTCAGCGATGCCGATATTGCTCGCTTCCAGGTCGAACTCGGCAAGATGGGCTACAAGTTCCAGTTTGTGACCCTGGCCGGCTTCCACAGCCTCAACTACAGCATGTTCCAGCTTGCCCGCGGCTACCGCGACCGCGGTATGGCTGCCTACTCCGAATTGCAGGAGGCCGAGTTCGCCGCCGAGAAGGACGGCTACACCGCAACCCGCCACCAGCGCGAGGTGGGCACCGGCTACTTCGATGAGGTGAGCCTGGTGATCTCAGGCGGTACCAGCTCGACCACCGCCCTGGCCGGCTCGACCGAGGCCGAGCAGTTCCATTGATGGCGCCACGTACCGCCACGGAAGGACCCGGGTGGGGTGGCGCACCCGCCATGCCGGGAGGTTCTGGGCGTAGGGGCGCGGCGGCGCCGCGCCCCTACCCCCTCCCAGGAAACAACCCGCCAGCGGGAGGGTTTGGGAGGGCTGCGCCCTCCCAAGAACAATAATTCATTCCGGCGTTGTGCGGCACAGCCGCACAGACGGCTGACAAGAAGAGGTGATCAATGGCCGATCTTTCCCTGCCCGCGGGCATGCAGATCCGCGGGCGCATAACCCCGGAATATGCCACTATCCTCACGCCCCCGGCGCTGGAACTCGTCGCCCGCCTCCACCGGCGCTTCAACCCCCGTCGCCTGGAGTTGCTGGCCGCGCGCCAGGCGCGTCAGGCCGAACTCGATGCCGGCTGGCGCCCCGATTTCCTCCCCGACACTGCCCACATCCGCGCCAGCGACTGGAGCATCGCCCCATTTCCCGCTCAGTTGAATGACCGGCGGGTGGAGATCACCGGCCCTGTGGATCGCAAAATGGTGATCAATGCTCTCAACTCCGGCGCCAGGGTCTTCATGGCCGATTTCGAAGACGCCAATACGCCTACCTGGGACAACCAGATCAGCGGGCAGATCAACCTGCGCGACGCCCTGTGCCGCACCATCAGCTATACCTCGCCGGAGGGCAAGCAGTACGCGCTGAACGACAACCCCGCCGTGCTCTTCGTGCGCCCCCGCGGCTGGCACCTGCCCGAAAAGCACGTGCTCGTGGACGGCGAGCCGGTCTCCGGCGCGCTCTTCGACTTCGCCCTGTACTTCTTCCACAACGCGCGCCAGGCCATCGAGATCCAGGGCGGGCCGTACTTCTACCTGCCCAAGCTGGAAAGCTACCTTGAGGCGCGTCTCTGGAACGATGTGTTCCTCGAGGCCCAGTCCTACCTCGGCCTCCCCAGCGGCACGATCAAGGCCACCGTGCTGATCGAAACTATCCTCGCCGCCTTCCAGATGGACGAGATCCTCTACGAACTGCGCGACCACTCCGCCGGGTTGAACTGTGGCCGCTGGGATTACATCTTCTCTTGCATCAAGAAGTTCCGTAACGATCCCAACTTCTGCCTGGCCGACCGGGGCCTGGTCACTATGACCACGCATTTTATGCGTTCCTACTCGCTCCTGAGCATCAAAACCTGTCACCGCCGCGGCGCCCACGCCATGGGCGGCATGGCTGCCCAGATCCCGATCAAGAACGACCCGGTGGCCAACGAGGCGGCGCTCGCCAAGGTCCGCGCCGATAAGGAGCGCGAGGTCAACGATGGCCACGATGGCACCTGGGTGGCCCACCCCGGGTTGGTACCGGTGGCCCTGGAAGCCTTCGATGCGGTGATGAAGACCCCCAACCAGATCCATCGCACCCGCGAAGATGTGCAGGTTACTGCCGCCGATCTGCTCGCCTTCGGTCCGGAGGGGCCAATCACCGAGGCCGGTATGCGCCTCAATATCAACGTCGGCATCCAGTACCTCGGCGCCTGGCTCGCCGGCAATGGCTGCGTACCCGTCTTTAACCTGATGGAAGACGCCGCCACCGCCGAGATTTCGCGCGCCCAGATCTGGCAGTGGATCCGTAGCCCCAAAGGTCGGCTCGATGACGGCCGCAAGGTTACCGTGGAACTGTTCCGTCAGTTCCTGCCCGAGGAACTCCAGAAGGTGCGCGCGATTCTCGGCCCGGCCTATGAAGAGGGGCGCTACGAAGAGGCTGCCGAACTCTTTGACGAAATCACTACCAGCGACGAGTTCGTGGAGTTTCTGACCCTTCCAGCCTACGAGCGGATCGATTAGCCACCTCGGCGAGAGCAAGCAGGCCAGGAAGCCTGTGACGGGGAAGAGGCGTCGGAAGGGCTGCGCCCTTCCGGCCACCCTCCTCCCCGCCACCTGGAAGCGCGTTTCCCGCGCCCCTGTCCATCAGCACAGGATCAAATGCACAATGCTTGCACAGTCGCAGGCGCTCCCCAACACTAGCACTCCCGGTTGAAAAATGCTAAAATTGAAGCACTACTGCACCTGAACAGGCGGATCGCGGAAAGCTGCGAGCGGGCGCCGGTCAGGGCAGCCTGTACCCTGTCGTTGTGGTGAGAACGGCGATGCTGCCGCCCCGACGGCCCTGCGGTGTCGCTGCCTCATCCCAAGCCTATGCGAGGTGGACTATGGCGTACTACCTGATCGCAGGCGCGTCTGGTTATGTAGGCTCGCGGCTCGCGGAACGTTTGCTGGCAGCAGGGCACCGCGTACGCGGTCTGGTGCTGAACCCCGACACCCCGGTTGTCGAACGGCTCGCCTCCCGGGGCATGAGTGTCTGGATCGGCGACCTTACTCGCCCCGAGACGCTCACCGGCATTGCCGAGGGCGCCGAGTACGTCTTCAATCTTACCTCGTGTTCGGTCCTCGAGAGTAACGCCCTCCACCGCACCTACGTCAGTGGAAACCTTAACCTGATTGATGCCTGCGACCGCGCTGGCGCCGTCTCCGCCTATGTCTTTACCTCGAATGTGACACCCTACGGCGATACCGGAGAGGCCCGGGTTGATGAGGACTTTCCGGTGGCCCCGCGCCATCTCCTCGGCGAGGTGATGGCCGAGGCCGAGCGCAGCATTATGCGCGTCGCCCGCGAGCGGCGCTTCCCCGCGATCATCCTGCGCGTTGCGTCAATCTACGGGCCTGAGCGCGATCCGGTGACGGCTGTCGAGACCGGCCTGGTCACGATCTACGGCGACGGTCGCAATTTCGTGTCCCATATCCACGTGGACGATCTGCTCGATGTGCTCGAGCGGGTGCCGCTGGAGGGCCAGCCGGGCGCGATCTACAACGTTGGTGATGATGAGCCTCTGCGCCAGATCGACCTCGCCAGCGAGATCCGTCGGCGCCTGGGTATGGTGCCGCCGCGCACCTTCTCCCCCGCCGCCGCCCTGCGCGCCGGCCTCGACCCGAGTATCGTCGGCTCGCTCACCGCCTCCGTCCGGCTCGACAATCGCCGCTTGCGCCACGACCTCGGCCTGAGCCTGCGCTATCCCAGCCTGCGCGCCTGGCTCGATGAGCGCCTCCCCCTTGAAGTTGCAGTGGCCGTGAGTGCATAGCCGTTCCTGTGGAGGTGTGGGGCCGTGACAAGCAGACCACACCTCCACACCTCATCGCGGCGCCCACACAAGCTCGGGAGCGGACGGCCCGCTCGCGTCAGCGTCCGAGGACACGCTGCCCGCGCCCCCATGAGCAGGGTAAACACCGGCCCCCGTACCCTTGCCCCCTCACCGGCGGTACATCTGGTAGACCCGTTGCTACCAGGAGAAGGCCGCTATGCCCGAATACCACCTGCGCCTGAAGGAACTCCCCACCGGCGATCAGCCTCGTGAGCGCCTGGCTGCCCTCGGCGCCAGCGCCCTCAGTGATGCCGAACTGCTCGCCATTCTGCTGCGCGTGGGGGTGCGCGGCGCCAGCGTGCTGCAACTTGCCCAGATGCTCCTCGCCGAGTACGGCGGCTGGCCCGGGCTGCTCAATGCCGATTACCTCGACCTCTGCCGCCGGCACGGTCTCGGCAGCGCCAAAGCCGCCACCCTCAAGGCGGCCCTTGAAGTCGGACGGCGCATGCTCATCACCGGTCACGATGAGCGCTTTCAGGTTCGCTCGCCCGCCGATGCCGCCACCCTGCTGATGGTCGAAATGGGACACCTCGACCAGGAACATCTCCGCACCGTGCTTCTGGATACGAAAAACAAGGTGCAACAGATCGCCACGATCTACATCGGCTCACTGAACAGCGCCGTGATCCGCGTCGGCGAGGTCTTCAAAAGCGCCATCCGCCACAACAGCGCCGCTCTGATCGTCGCCCACAACCACCCCAGCGGCGACCCTACCCCCTCGCCCGAAGACGTGCTGATTACCCGGCAGATCGTCGAGGCCGGCAAGCTCCTCGATGTGGACGTGCTCGACCACCTGGTCATCGGTCGTGGCCGCTACGTCAGTATGCGCGAACGGGGATTGGGGTTCGCAACCTGAGGTGAACATAGGCCGCGCGCGGGAGGGGGTTGGGGAAACCCGGTTTCCCCATGTCCCAACCGCTGTTGGGAGCGGCTGGCACCCCCTACAGGCAGGAGGATGGGGAAACCCAGTTTCCCCGTATTTTCACCTCAGCGGGGAGGGTTTGGGAGGGCTGCACCCTCCAATCAATCTGGCGTTGTGCGGCGCAGCCGCACAGACGGCTGAGGCGCACAGCGCGCGCAACACCTCAACCATTCACCCCAGCAGCGCAAGCTTGGCCGAGGCCAGCCCAACCACCAGCAAAGCTGCCCCGATGCTCACCGCCCTGTCGCCCCAGCGCAGCAGGCACGGGCGCTCCTCAACCGGCGCCTCGGCAGTCAAGACCTGGACCCCCAGATGCACCATGCCCGCCAGCAGCGCCAGGAAGAAGGCCAGGGCCGCAACCGCGTTGCTATTCAGCGCTGCCCGCACCACGGTCTCCGGCGCGCTCAGATGGGGCGCCAGCGATACCACCAGCACGCCAATCAGCCCCAGGCTCAGGTTGAAGCTCACATGCTGCCACGTCAGTCGCTTCCCGATCAGGCTCGCCGCCCCGATCAGCAACCCGCACACCAGATACCCTGTTAGCTCCAGCATGGTGTTACACCCTTTTCGGTTACGACTGCTATGAACATCGGGGAAACCAGGTTTCCCCACCCCCCCCGCCCGCCAGGGTGATACCCCCGCACCGGGAGGCTCCGGGCATAGCAGCGCGACGGCGCCGCACCTCATTCTCATGTCAACGTACCACAGATTGCCTTCGCTTACCCTCCGTGTTCATACGGAACGCGCTTCCCAAACCCTACCGGACATCAAGGGGGCGCAAGCAGCCCGCTCCCCCCTCTTCAGCAGAGCTGGAGCGGCGGGCCGGGGGGGTGAGGACCGCCCCCCCGCAAGGGAGCGGCGGGCCGGGGGGGTGAGGAGGAGAGGCCCTGGCCCCAAAACATCTATCCGCGCTCGCCCCTCACCCGCCCGCAGGACGGTCGCGCGGCTGCGCCGCGCCAGCGCCTACCTGGGGTATAATACCTATGAGAAGTGATCAGGCCATCTACGCGCTATCGCCGGAGCGCACTGGAGCGCCACTGTGGCGATCTGCAATCCCGGCAATCCAGTATGATCGGAGTAAGCGTCGCCACCGCCGCCCTGCGCGAGCGTCCGCGAATGGAGGAACAGGCCGAGATCGCGCGGCAACGCGCCCGGGATCTGGGCCGCCCCGTTCTGGTTAGCGTTACCACCCGCGTCCCTCCGCGCGACCCGCTGGCGCTCTTCGCCCGTGGCCTCGGCGTTACCCATAACCGGCTCTTCTGGAGCGTGCCCGCGGTGGGCCTGGCCGTAACCGGCCTCGGCGCAGCCTGGAGCTTCGAGGCCCATGGCCCCGACCGCTTCGCCGCCGTGGCCGCCGCCTGGCGCGACCTCATCGCCGAAGCTTGCATCGCCGCCGACCCGGCCCTGCCCTTCAGCGGCCCGATGGCCGCCGTCGGCTTCAGCTTCGACCCTCAGCGCCCGGCCTCCGGCCTCTGGGCCGGGTACCCCGATGGGTTGCTGCTCCTGCCACGCCTGATCCTGGCCCGCGTCGGCGACACCGCCAGTCTCACCGTCAATGGCCTGGTCGGCCCCGAAACATCGTCAATTGACCTGCACCTCTCCGCGGCGCGACGTCTGCGCGCCCTCATCGGCCGCGCCTGGCGCCCGCCGCAGGTGCCCGGCGGCGTCGAACTCGAGGACGCCCTGCCGCCCGGAGCATGGCGCGCTATGGTCGCCGATGCTGTGAGTGACCTGCGCGCCGGACGCCTCGAAAAGGTCGTGCTCGCACGCGAGGTCCGCGCCCGCTCGACGCGGCCCTTCAACCCCGCCGCCACCCTCGATGCGCTGCGCCGCGATTACCCCGAGACCTTCGTGTTCGCCGTGGCCCGCGGCGGCAGCACCTTCCTCGGCGCCTCCCCCGAGCGCCTCGTTGGCCTCAACGCCGGCCAGGTCGCCGCCAGCGCCCTCGCCGGCTCCATTCGTCGCGGCGCTACCCCCGAGGAAGACGATGCTCTGGCCCGGACCCTCCTCGCCAGCGCCAAGGATCGCCACGAGCATGCCGTGGTGGTGCGCCGCATTGTCGCCAATCTGACCGATCTCTGCGACGATGTGAGCGCTGCTGCCGAACCTGAAGTGATGCGCCTGCGCAATGTGCAGCACCTCTTTACACCCGTCACCGGGCGCATTCGCGGCGAGCACACCATCTTCGATCTCGTCGAGCGGCTCCACCCCACCCCGGCCCTCGGCGGCCAGCCCCGCGAGGCTGCCCTGGCCTGGATCCGCGCCCGTGAACACCTCGACCGGGGCTGGTACGGCGCCCCGGTGGGCTGGGTTGACGCCCGTGGCCAGGGCGAGTTCGCCGTCGCCATCCGCTCGGCGCTCATCGGTGAGCGCGAGGCCGCCCTCTTCGCCGGCTGCGGCATTATGCCCGCCTCGGACCCGCTCCGTGAGGAGCAGGAGACCGAGATCAAGCTTCGGGCTATGCTTGGCGCCCTGGGGGCGGAGTGAACCCGGGGTTCTTCAACCCCGTGCCCGGCGAGGGCTTGGGAGGGCAAAGCCCTCCTGAAAATAAACCTGTTTTCATTTGCATTATTCGATAGCCTTTCACCCCTTCGGCAGGGGCGCGGGGAAGGCCGCTCTCCCCGCCCTTCACAGCAACCATGACTGAGCACATCCGCGCGCTGACTCTCTGGGTCGGCACGCTCATTGACGAACTCATCCGTGGCGGCGCCAGCCAGTTTGTGGTGTGCCCCGGCTCGCGCAGCGCCCCCCTGGCCCTGGCCGTGGCCCGCCATCCCCACGCGCGCGTCTGGATGCATCTCGACGAGCGCTCCGCCGCCTTCTTCGCCCTGGGCATGGCCCGCCAGCGCGGCGAGCCAGTGGCCCTGATCTGCACCTCCGGCACCGCCGCCGCCAACTTCCACCCCGCCGTCGCCGAGGCCGACCTCGCCCGCGTGCCCCTCCTCGTCCTCACCGCCGACCGGCCTCACGAGCTGCGCGACAACGGCGCGCCGCAAACCATTGACCAGGTGCGCCTCTTCGGCACGATGACCCGCTGGTTCAGCGACCTGCCCACCCCCGACGACGCGCCCACCCTGCTGCCCTACCTCCGGGCCGTGGCCGCCCGCGCCCTCGCCAGCGCCCGCGGCGCGCCCGCCGGCCCCGTCCACCTCAACCTGCCCTTCCGCGAGCCGCTCATTCCCGACCGGGCGCTGCTGGAGGATCTGTTCAAGAGCCGTTCTACCGGCCAGGCCGCCACCCCGGGCGACCCTACCGACACTCGCGGCGGCGCCGTCCACCCCGCGGTGACCACGGTCGCCGGCCCGCGGCTGCTCCCCGAGGCCACCCTCGACGCGCTGGCAGCGCGGCTCGCCTCCGTGACTCACGGCCTGATCCTCTGCGGTCCCGGCTGTCCTCCCGATCTGCCCGCGGCAGTAGCCCGCCTCGCCGCCAGGCGCAACTGGCCCCTCCTCGCCGATCCCCTCTCCGGGGTGCGTTGCGGCCCCCACGACCAGCGCCTGGTTCTGGCGACCTACGACGCCTTTCTGCGCGATGAGGGCTTCGCCGCCCGTTACGCCCCCGACGTGGTACTGCGCTTCGGCGCCATGCCCACCTCCAAGCCCGTGCTCCAGTTCCTCCAGCGACACCCCACGGCCCACCAGATCGTCGTTGACGAAGGCGCAGGCTGGCGCGAGCCGACCAGTCTGGCCGGCGAGCATCTCTCCTGCGACCCGGCCTGGCTCTGCCACGAACTGGGCGCGCGTCTACCCGCCGCGCCCGCCCTCACCCCCTGGGCGCGGTCCTGGCTCACTGCCGACCGGAGCGCGCGCGAGGCCATCACCGCCGTCCTCGGCTCCGACGAACGCATCACTGAGCCGGGGGTCTTCTTCCACCTGGCCGCGATCCTGCCCCCCGGCGCCACGCTCTTCGTGGGCAACTCCATGCCCGTGCGCGACTGCGACACCTTCTTCCCCGCCGCGGCGCACCCGCTCACCATCCTGGGCAACCGCGGCGCCAACGGTATTGACGGCCTGGTTTCCAGCGCCCTGGGCGCCGTCGCTGGCGGCGCTGGGCCGCTGGTCATGGTGCTGGGCGACCTCTCACTCTACCACGACGCCAACGGCCTGCTCGCCGCCAGGCTCCACGGCCTCGATGCCACCATTGTGCTGATCAACAACGACGGCGGGGGCATCTTTTCCTTCCTGCCCCAGGCCAACGAGCGCGAGCACTTCGAACTGCTCTTCGGCACACCCCACGGCCTCGACTTCCGGCCCCTCGCCGACCTGTACGGCGCCCACTACACCCTGGCGCGCGACTGGCCCGCCTTCCGCGCCGCTGTGCGCGCCGGCCTGCACGGGGGCAGCCTGCACCTGGTCGAGGTGCGCACCGACCGCGAGCGCAACGTGACCGACCACCGCGCCATCTGGCCCCGCGTCAGCGCCGCCCTGCGCGCCGCTGAGGTGATCTGATGGACCCGAGCGCAGAAGCCGCAGAGGAGCACCGGCCCCTGCACCCGCCATACACGCGGACCGGCCACGGCCCGCCGCTGCTGCTACTGCACGGCTTTACCGGCAGCGCCGAGGAGTGGACCGGGCTGCTCCCCGCCCTGACGCCGCTGCGCCAGGTCATTGCCGTGGACCTGCCGGGCCATGGGCGCGACCTCCCCCCTGCCGACCCCTCCTACTACACGATGGAGCGCACCGTTGCCGGCCTGCTGGCATTGCTCGACCACCTGGGCCACGCCGTCTGTGACGTGCTGGGCTACTCGATGGGCGGCCGGGTAGCCCTGCACCTGGCCGTGGCCGCCCCGGCACGGGTGGGCCGCCTGATCCTCGAAAGCGCCTCGCCGGGCATCGAAGACGCCGCTGAGCGGGCCGCCCGCGCCGCCGCCGACGATGCCCTCGCCGCGCGCATCGAGCGGGAAGGTCTGGCATGGTTCGTGGACTACTGGGCCAGTCTGCCCCTGTTTGCCAGCCAGGCCCGCATGCCGGAGGCCACACGCGCCGCGCTACGAGAGCGCCGGCTTCGCGGCAGCGCGGCGGGCTATGCCGGCAGTCTGCGCGGCATGGGCGCGGGGCGCCAGCGCAGCCTCTGGGCCGAACTCCCCGCCCTGCGCATACCCATCCTGATTATCAGCGGAGAACAAGACGAAAAATACGTCGCCATCGGAGCGCGGATGGCGGCGACCATGCCCCTGGCCCGCCAGGCAATCGTGCCCGGCGCCGGCCACACCGTCCACCTGGAGCAACCTGAAGCCTTCCAGGATCTTGTGGTACGATACTTAGAGACAGGAAAAACCCGGGCCCCGCATATTCAGAGCTGAAGCGAGGTACATACGTATGCCTATCGAGTGGATCAGAGCCGGCACCTACACCGACATCATCTACGAACACGACGCCGCGGGCGAAGGGATCGCCAGAATCACCATCAACCGCCCAGAGAAGCGCAACGCCTTTCGCCCCGAAACGGTACTTGAGTTGCTCGATGCCTTCTCACGCGCCCGCGACGACGAACGCATCGGCGTCATCCTCTTCACCGGCGCCGGCGACAAAGCCTTCTGCTCTGGCGGCGACCAGACCGTGCGCGGCGCTGGCGGTTACGTCGGCCAGGACGAGATCCCCCGGCTCAATGTGCTCGACCTGCAACGACTGATCCGCATTATCCCCAAACCGGTCATCGCCCTGGTGGCGGGCTACGCCATCGGCGGAGGCCACGTGCTCCACGTCGTATGCGATCTGACCATCGCCGCAGACAACGCTATGTTCGGGCAAACCGGGCCGCGGGTGGGCAGTTTCGATGGCGGCTACGGCTCCAACCTGCTGGCGCGCATCGTCGGTGACAAAAAGGCGCGCGAGATCTGGTACCTCTGCCGGCAGTACAATGCCCAGCAGGCCCTGGAGATGGGCCTGGTGAACGCCGTTGTGCCACTGGAGCGGCTGGAGGACGAGGGAGTGCAGTGGGCCCGTGAGATCCTCGAGAAAAGCCCGCTGGCGATCCGCATGCTCAAGGCAGCGATCAACGCCGCCGCTGACGGCCACGCCGGCCTCCAGCAACTCGCCGGCGATGCCACCCTGCTCTACTACCTCACCGAGGAGGCCCAGGAGGGGCACCGGGCCTATCTCGAAAAGCGCAAGCCCAACTTCCGTCGCTTCCGGCGCTTTCCGTAAGCAGGAGGGTGTGGAAGGGCCGCGCCTTTCCACACCCCCAGGTGGGGGCCACAAGCAATGGCGACCAACGTTACCGCCCCGGCGCCACCCGGGCCACTCAAGCGCTGGCTGATGGCCATCCGCGTGCCGACCCTGCCGGCCGCGGTCGTGCCGGTCCTCGTGGGCTCGGCAACGGCCTTTGCCGATGGCTTTTTTCGGCCCCTGGTGTTTCTGGCGGCGTTGCTGGCGGCGCTGCTCATCCAGATCGGCACCAACCTCGCCAACGATTACTTCGACCACCTCAAGGGCGCCGACACCCCCGAGCGCCTCGGCCCCACCCGCGTGACCCAGAGCGGCCTCATCGCGCCAGCGACGGTGCGCAGGGCCATGCTGCTCTGCTTTGGCCTGGCCGCCCTCTGCGGCGTCTACCTGATCATTATCGGTGGCTGGCCCATCCTGCTGATCGGCGTACTGTCCATCGCGTCCGGCATCCTCTACACCGGCGGGCCATTTCCCCTTGGCTACAACGGCCTTGGCGACCTGTTCGCCTTTCTCTTCTTCGGCGTGATTGCCGTCGTCGGCACCGATTATCTTCACATCGGCGCCTTTCGCCTGACGGCCCTCCTGGTCAGCCTGCCGGTAGCGATGCTGGTGACGGCGATCATCGTCGTGAACAACCTGCGTGATGCGCCGACCGACCGCAAGGCGGGCAAGCGTACCCTGGCGGTGATCTTCGGCGAACGCTTCGCCCGCATCGAGTACGCCACGCTGGTGCTCGGGGCCTATCTCCTGTTGCCGGCGATGTGGTGGGGAGGCGCCGTATCACCCTTCGCGCTGCTCCCCTGGCTCAGCCTGCCCCTGGCCCTGCCCCTGCTGCGGACGGTGTGGACCGAGCAGGGCCGCGTGCTCAACCTCGCCCTGCGCGGCACCGCGCGCCTGCACATGGTCTTCGGCGCGTTGCTGGCCCTGGGGCTGATTCTCACGTGAACATATGGGGAAACCAGGTTTCCCCACCTGCGGTGAGCCTGTCGAACCGCACCCCTGCCTGTGGGGGGGGGGCAAGCACTCCCCGCCGGGAGGGTTTGGGAGAGCTGCGCCCTCCCAAACATTCACCTGTTTTCACCTTGTTATTGTGCGGCGCAGCCGCACAGGTGAGCTGATATGACCCACCTCCCCGACTGGCTGACCCGTCGCGCAGCGCTGCACCCCCACCGTCCGGCGCTGATCACCCCTGTCGGGACGTGGACGTTCAATGGCCTCAACCTCTGGGCCGAGCATATTGCCACGCGGCTGAGCGCCCTCGGTGTGCGCCGCGGGGATCGTGTCGCGGTGCTGGCGCGCAACGGCCCGGCCTGCGTGGCGGCCATCCACGCCGCGCCCCGCTGCGGGGCGGTGCTGGCGCCTCTCAACATCCGCCTGGCCCCCGCCGAGCTGGCCTGGCAACTCGCCGATTGCGGCGCCTCGCTGCTGCTGCACGACACCGAGCACGCCGACGTCGCCGCGGCGCTTCGCAGCGTGCCGCAGGTGGCCCTCGAGGCGCTCGGCAGCCCGCCACCCGACGCCAGCGCGCCAATCGCCGACCGGGTGCTGGCGCTTGACGCTCCGCACTCGATCATCTACACCTCCGGCACCACCGGCCGGCCCAGAGGCGCCGTGCTGACCGTCGGCAACCACTGGTGGAGCGCCATGGGTTCAGTACTCAATCTGGGCCTGCGCGACGACGACCGCTGGCTGGCCGTCCTGCCGCTGTTCCACGTTGGCGGGCTGGCGATCGTGCTGCGCGGGGCGATCTACGGCATCCCGGTGGTGCTCCACGAGCGCTTCGATCCTGCCGCCGCCCTCGCTGCCATCGACCACCAGGGCGTTACGATTGCCTCGCTGGTCGCGGTCATGCTCCAGCGCATGCTCGAGGTGCGCGGCGCACAGCCCTTCCCCGCTCACTTCCGCTGCGCCCTGCTCGGCGGCGGCCCCGCCCCCCGGTCACTCCTCGATGCCTGCGCCGCCCGCGGTGTGCCGGTAGCGCCCACGTATGGCCTGACCGAGACCGCCTCCCAGGTCGCCACCCTGGCCCCCGCCGACGCCCTGCGCAAGCCCGGCTCCGTCGGGCAACCCTTGCTGTCCGCCGAGGTGCGCATCATCAACGCCGGGCGCGACGCCGCTCCCGGCGAGGTAGGCGAGATCTGCGTGCGCGGCCCTACCGTCACCCCTGGCTACCACGGGCGTCCCGACGCTACCGCCGCGGCCATCAGAGACGGCTGGCTGCATACCGGCGATCTGGGCTATTGCGATCCTGAGGGTTTTCTCTACGTGGTTGACCGGCGCAGCGACCTGATCATCTCCGGGGGCGAGAACGTCTACCCGGCAGAGGTCGAGGCTGTGCTGCTGGCCCATCCCGCCGTGGCCGAAGCCGGGGTCACCGGCGTACCCGACCCGATCTGGGGACAGGCGCCGGTTGCCTTTGTGGTGCCGGCGGCGGGCGAGTCGCCGACAGAGACCCTGGCCGCCGAGGTGCTGGCCTTCTGCCGAGAACGCCTCGCCGCCTACAAGTGCCCGCGCAGCCTGCGCTTCGTTGCCAGCCTGCCCCGCACCGCCGCCGGCAAGCTCCAGCGTTCCAGGCTACGGGAGTTGCTCTAGTGGTTTGTCAACCAGGTTGTGATGGGTAGTTTTTTGCGGGGAGGGCTTCGCCCTCCCACGCCCCCTCCCGCCGCGTTCATCACAATTATCAGCGTGGAGGGGCCTGGCCCCTCCACACGCTATTGCCCACTGCTACGGCCACACCAGCCACTGCTGCAACCGATCGAGCAGGACCAGCATGACCAGGATAAAGCCGAGACCGATGAGCAGAAGCGCCAGGGGGTTCGCAGCGCGCTGAGACGTCGGTCGCGTGATGATCACCGTCTCTACCTCTGGCTCGCCGCGATTGAGGATCGCGGCAAGAAACACCGCCACGGTCAGGCCGCCGAGAACGAGCAGTTCCATCGGGGACCCTCCTCTCGTGTATGGCCTTCTTCGCGCAACCCTGCAGGGGGCAATTCTATTTTACACTCAGGTGCGAGGAGATCGCATAGGTCTTTGGTGGGATCTGGGGCAAAAAAAGGGGAACCCCGGGTTCACCCCCTTCCAGGAGAAACCCGTCATCCTCCCGACGGTGGGAAGCGAAGCCACACAGACGGCAGGTACGCAGGGCAAGCCTCGACGATCAGGAAGGGTGGGGGTACCCCGGCTTCCCCACCTCCCCGCGGGCCGCGAGCACCGGCGCCCTCCCGCTGAACGGTAGCACAAGGAACACCAGAGCGCCCCCCAGACCAGCAGTGAGCAGCGCCGCCGTCCAGAGGGCATAGCTCAGAGGCACGGCGTAGGTCAGCGGGGGATGCTGGCCGAGACCATAGTCAACCAGGATCGACAGGGCATACCAGGCAGCGATCCCCAGGCGTACCGGCAACCCCGGCGGGCCGATGCGCGTGGCAAGCAGGAGGCCCTCACACGTCAGTCCGATGTGAGACACGAACAGCATCGCCTCCAGCGGCCAGTAACCCGGCACAAAGCCAGCCTCGCTCCAGTGGCGCAACCAGAAGGCCAGGGTCCACAGCCCGTACTTGATGCAGGCGAACGCGGCAAAGGCATTGAACCAGCCCCACTGGCGCCCGTAGTACAGCCCCAGGAACGCCACCGTCGCCAGCAGGGCCGCCAGGGGACAGTCGGGAATAAAGGGCCAGGCCCAGAGCGGAGCGGCGGCCAGTTGCGCCCCATACCAGACCCAGCCGCCCCAGACCACTCCGACCGCATTGGCCGCCATACAGCTCCAGAAGATCAGCGGGTTCCGCAGGATCAGGTTGAGCACCCGCTCAAGCACGTGAGTCATAGGTTCCCTGAGGTGAAAATAGCCCGCGGGAGGGTTTGGGAAGGCGAAGCCATCCCAGGAAACAACTCGCCAGCGGGGAGGGTTTGGGAGGGCTTCGCCCTCCCAAGAACAATAATAATATGTTCATTCCGGCGTTGTGCGGCGCAGCCGCGTGGACGGCTGATTACGAACGTGGGAAACCAGGTTTCCCCATCGTTTCAGCGCAGGCGCCGGATGGGCACCCCGCCCACGAACGCCCCCGGCGGCACATCGCGGTTGACCAGGCTCATCGCTGATACCGTCGCCCCGGCGCCGATCACCACGCCAGGCAGGATGGTGCAATTCGCGCCGATGGTCACATCGCGCCCGATCAGCACCGGCCCGCGCCGCCACTCATGCCGCGTAAACTCATGACAGAGAATGGTCGAGTTATAGCCGATCACACAATCCTCCCCCAGGGTCACATCCTGGGGGAAGAAGATATCGAACATCACCATCAGGCCGACCGAGGCACAGGCGCCAACGCGCATCCCCAGCGCGCGGTAGAGGGCGTTCTTCACAGGCAGAAATGGAACGTAGCGCGCAAGCTGGATAATCGCCGCGTTGCGGACCACGCGCCCGTAGCCGCCCGTGACCCGCGGAAAGTACCAGAGCGCGTTGTGCGGCCCCGGCGAGGGCACGATCGTCAGGCGACCCTTGCGCGTCGCGCTGGAACCCAGCCCGTCGGCCTCCCAGGTTTCGAGCGCCTGCCCGTTGCCCTGCTGCATACTTCCTCGCCAGGCTCATTGCACCCGCATCTCAGTGTAACACAGCAGGCCACCCTGCGGCTGCGCCGCGCGCCACAGGAATCAAAAGAGACTCTTCCGGGAGAGCTGCGCCCTCCCGGACCCTCCCTCGGCGAGGGGCGCGGTTCGACAGGCTCACCGCAGGTGGAGAAACCTGGTCGCGCGGGAGAGTATTTGCCGCGCAGACGCTTCGGCCCTACAATGCAATATGAATGGCTTCCTATCACCCCGAAGGATCACCGCATGAAAATCTACACCAGAACCGGCGACGCCGGTGAGACCGGGCTATTTGGCGGTCAGCGGGTCGCCAAGGATGCCCTGCGCGTGCATGCCTACGGCAGCGTTGATGAGTGCAACGCTGCCCTGGGGGTTGCCCGCGCCACGGGTCTCGAATCAGAACTCGATGCACTTGTGGCTGAGGTGCAAAACCAGCTCTTCGTCGTTGGCGCCGACCTGGCGACGCCCGGCGAGAATCCCAACATTCCACGCGTGGGCGAGAGTGACGTCACCTTTCTTGAAGGCTGGATTGACCGACTGGAGGGCGAACTGGCGCCCCTGCGTCAGTTCATTCTGCCCGGAGGCGCCCCGGCGGCCGCCTATCTGCACCTGGCGCGCACCATCTGCCGCCGCGCCGAGCGCTGGGTGGTCAGCCTGGCCCAGGCCGAGCCGGTGAATGACCAGGTTATGGCCTACCTCAACCGGTTGTCGGACCTGCTGTTCGTCCTGGCCCGCGCGGTCAATGCGCGTGCCGGGGCCGCCGACGTGCCCTGGGTCAGCCCGCGCCTGAAGTGAACATACGGGGAAACCGGGTTTCCCCATTCCCCCTCCCTGTGGGGTCGGCAAGACCTCCCCACCGGGAGGGTTTGGGAGGGCGCAGCCCTCCCAAGAAAAACTCATTTTCATCTTGTCGTTGTGCGGCGCAGCCGCATGGACGGCTGAAGTGAACATGCGGGGAAACCGGGTTTCCCCATCCCCCTGCCTGTTTAAGGGCGGACAGAACATCCGGGCTAACGTGGCTTATACCGCATTGGAACGCCCCCGCGCATGGCTCTGGTCTCCCCTCTCCAGCTTCGCTGGAGAGGGGGAGGGGGTGAGGACCAGGCAGCGCATCCCAGCGCCATAACGCCCGTCGGCGCTCATACGTTCTGTCCGCCCCTGAACCCCTGCCTGTGGGGGCGCCAGCCGCTCTCACCAGCGGTTGGGACATGGGGAAACCGGGTTTCGCCATATCCCCTCCCTGAGGGGAGGGTTTGGGAGGGCTGCGCCCTCCCGGCTACCCTCTACCCCACGGGTTCAGAAGCGCGGCCCCCAACCCTCCCGGGCGTCAATCCGCTGCGTAGACCGCGGCGGGGAAGGCGTAACGCACGCCGGTAAGTCGCTCGGAGACCTCCCAGAGCCGGCGCGCCAGCGCCGGATCGTAGGAGCGAGCATTGGAGCGTTGTGGCACCGGGTAGCCGCGAGCGCCGCCGAGTCCATCGGGGCCGATGAAGTCGCCACCGTGGGCCTCGGGCGCCGTGGCAGCATAGAGCGTCGGCAGGGCGCCCATCGCGGCGCTCTGGGCGAAGACGCGGTTCAACATCCCCGACATCAGTTCGCCGAGGGCGAAGCCATCCATCCGCGGGCCAACCTTCTGCAACTCGGTGTCGGCGTAGCCCGGATGGCAGGCCAGGCTGATCGCCCCGGCCCCCGCGCTCGCAAAGCGCCGCTGCAACTCGTAGGCGAAGAGCAGATTGGCCAGCTTGCTCTGGCTGTAGGCCATCCAGCGCTGGTAGCCCTTCGAGCCGTCAAGATTGTCGAAATTGATCTGCCCGAAGCTGTGGGCCATGCTGCTCACCGTCACCACTCGCGCTCCCGGCGCAGCCAGGATCACCGGCAACAGCAAACCGGTCAGGGCGAAGTGTCCCAGGTGGTTCGTGCCAAACTGCAACTCGAAGCCATCGGCGGTGCGGCGGTAGGGCGTCGCCATAACCCCGGCATTGTTGATAAGCAGCGGCAGGGCGGCATAGCGCGACACAAAGCGCTCCGCGAAGGACCGCACACTGGCCAGGTCGGCCAGATCGAGGATGTCGAACTCGACCTGCGCCCGCGGATACGCAGCGCGGATCTTCTCTACGGCGGCCTGACCTTTCGTGTCGCTGCGCACGGCGAGGATGACATGGGCCCCTTTGCCCGCCAGGGCCTTCGCCGCTTCAAAGCCAATTCCGCTGTTGGCGCCGGTAATTACCACCAGCTTGCCCTTCTGATCGGGAATTGCATCAATGGTCCAGTGCTGTGCCACGAATCAAACTCCTTAAGTAGTAGACATGCCCGCTGTCGAACCTTGTCTGAGGTAAAAATACGGGGAAACCGGGGTTCCCCAACCCCCTCCCTGAGGGGAGGAGCCCGGTTCCCTCCCCCAGCGGGGAAGGGTCAGGGAGGGGGCGGCCCGCCCAGGGTTTCATGCCAGCGTTGTGCAGCAAAGCCCCACCGAGGTCGTACACGCATAGTCTCAGAGAGGGTTTCCGGGAAAGCAACGCCCCCCTTGACCCTCCTGATGGTAGGGCTGCGCTCCGACGGGGGCAACGTGCAGCACTGCGGTTATCACCCTGTTTTACATCATGCCGGGTTTATGGCAGGAGGTCAAATGGAGAGCGTCCCGTACCTGTTCACCCCCGGGCTGATACCAGATGGAACTGACGCCACCGCATTGTCCGGTTCAGCTCCACAGCGGGCTTTGTGGAGCTGTGGAGCTGAACCAATGCGATGCCATCGAGCAGAATTGGTATAAAGCGCCAGCCCGGGAGCGGTGGCATTCCACCCACATCCGTGTTCGTGCGAACAAGCTGCCCACGCTTCCAGGAGCAGGGTGAACAGGTACAGGCGACCCTGCTACGCCGCCTTGAGCGCGTTCATAAGATCGAGCGCGCCCTTCTTAGCGTCGGCGAAGAGCATCAGCGTGTTGTCGGCGGCGAAGAGCGGGTTGGGCACGCCGGCAAAACCAGGGCTGAGGCTGCGCTTAATGACAATCACGCTGCGGGCCTTATCAACGTTCAGAATGGGCATGCCGGCGATCGGGCTGCTGGGGTTGGTGCGCGCCATGGGATTAACCACATCGTTGGCGCCGATCACAATCGCCACATCGGTCTGCTCGAAGGTAGGATTGATCTCATCCATCTCCTTCATCTGCTCGTAGGGGATGTCGGCCTCGGCCAGCAACACATTCATATGGCCGGGCATCCGTCCCGCCACGGGATGGATGGCAAACTCCACCTCCACACCGCGCTCCTCGAGCATGAGCACCAGGTCGCGCACGGCGTGCTGGGCCTGCGACACGGCCATCCCATAGCCTGGCACGATGACCACCCGGCGCGCCCCTTCCAGCAGCAGCGCCAGTTCATCGGCGTGGGCGGCCTTGACCTTACCGGCGTAGACCTCATCGCCGGTCACCGCCTCTTCGGAGGGCACCCAGATGCCGAAGAGCACGTTGGTGAGCGAGCGGTTCATCGCCTTGCACATAATATTGGTGAGGATGATACCCGAAGCGCCCACCAGCGAGCCGGTGATGATCAGGGCGTTGTTGTTGAGCACGAAGCCCGTTGCCGCTGCGGCCAGACCCGAGTAGGAGTTGAGCAACGAGATAACCACCGGCATATCCGCGCCGCCGATGGGAAAGACCAGCGACAGGCCGAGGATGCTCGCGGTAACCACCAGCGCCCAGTAGGCCCAGGTGGCGCTCGGGTCAATCACCAGCCAGACCCCGAAGGCGGTGGTGAGGGCCAGGAGGGCGGCGTTCAACATCTGCGCCCCGGTGATACGGATATCGCCGACCAGGCCCTGGAGCTTGCCGAAGGCCACCAGGCTGCCCCAGAACGTCACCGCGCCGATCAGCCCCGAGGCGGCAGTGGCAATCGTGAACTGCAACGGAGGGCTGACCGCGACGGCCAGCGTCTCCAGCAGCGCCGCGCCGGCAACCAGGGTCGAGGCGATGCCGCCGAAGCCATTGAGCAGGGCCACCATCTGCGGCATATCCGTCATCTGCACCCGATTGGCCATCAAAGCGCCAATACCCGCGCCCAGCACCACGCCAGCGATGATCCACTCGTAGCGCACCACGTGCAGGTCGAGGAGCGCGGCCACCACGGCAATCAGCATACCGACTGCCCCGAGCCGGTTGCCACGCACCGCCGTGCGCGGATGGGTCATGCCCTTGATGCCAAGAATGAACAGCACTGCGGCAACCAGATAGGCCAGATTGATCAGATTCTCACGCATCGCCCTCAATCCTTCCGCCGGAACATCGCGAGCATGCGCTCGGTCACCAGAAAGCCGCCCACCACGTTGATCGTCGCGAACACCACCGCCAGGAAACCGAGGATCGTCGTCAGCAGCGAGATCTGGGCCCCTGCCGAAATCACCGCCCCCACCAGCGTGATGCCGGAGATTGCGTTCGAGCCGGACATCAACGGCGTGTGCAGCGTCGGCGGAACCTTGGTGATGATCTCAAAGCCGACGAAAACGGCAAGCACAAAGACCGTCAGCGAAATAACCAGCAGTTCCACGGATGTCTCCTCAAGAACGTATCGGGTGGGTGATACATGGCATCCACAGGCTCAGGACGCGACCGTGTCGGTCTGAGCGAGCAACTCGCGGAGGCGCGCGTTGGTTACGGCGCCATTGTGCGCCACCAGCGTCTCGCGTACAATCTCATCATCGGTGTCGAGGGCCAGCCGGCCATCCTTCACAGCGAGCTTGAGCAGGTTAACCAGGTTGCGGCTGTAGAGCTGGCTGGCGTGGTTGGGAACAGTGGAGGCCAGGTTCGTCGGCCCGATGATGGTGACGCCGTGCTCCACCACAATCTCATCGGGGCGGGTCAGTTCGCAATTGCCGCCGTGCTCGGCCGCCAGGTCAATGATCACCGAGCCGGGCTGCATCCCGGCGACCATCTCGCGGGTCATCAAGACTGGAGCGCGCTTGCCGGGAATGGCCGCCGTGGTGATCACGGCATCGTTGCGCGCGACCACTTCGCCCATCAACTGCCGCTGGCGCCGGTAAAACTCCTCACCCTGGGCCCGGGCATAGCCGCCTTTGTCCTCGCTATCGCCGGTCTCCAACGGCAACTCAACGAACTTGGCGCCGACGCTCTCCACTTGCTCCTTCACCGCTGCGCGCACGTCGTAGGCCTCGACACGGGCGCCCATGCGCTTGGCGTGGGCGCAGGCTTGCAGCCCGGCCACCCCTGCGCCAATGACAAAGACCCGCGCGGGGGTAATCGTGCCGGCGGCGGTCATAAGCATCGGGAACATCCGCGGCAGATGCATGGCCGCCAGGATTGACGCCTTGTACCCGGCGATGGTGGCCATTGAAGACAGCGCGTCCATACTCTGCGCGCGACTGATCCGCGGCACCAGTTCCACGGCCAGCGCGCTTACGCCGCGCTCGGCCAGGGCGGCAACCTGCCGCGGGTCCCAGAGCGGGTCGAGGAAGGCGAGAATGGTTTGTCCGGCGCGCAGGAGCCGCAGATCGCCCTCGGCTTGCAAGGGCGCTGCGCCGCCCGCGCGCACCTGGAAGAGCACATCGGCGGCGGCGAACACCTCGGCCCGCGAGGCGGCCAGCGTGGCCCCCCGTTCGACGTACTGCGCATCCGGAAACCCGGCCCGCAACCCGGCCCCCGTCTCGATCACCACCTCCAGGCCCAACTTCTTGAGCGTGGGCACATCGCCAGGCACTAGCGCCACACGCTGCTCTCCGGGAAAGATCTCCTGTGGAACGCCAACAATCATGGATACCCCCATGCACGATGCCACAAACGCTCACCGCAAAGACCCACAGAGCAGTTCGCACAGCGCTGTGCAAGACCCTTTCATTCCCTGGACTTGCCCTGGGCACTTGAGACTTCAAGTATAGCACAAATCAGGCCATTTGGGAATTGCTTCACAGATAGGAAAACGGTTGACGAGCGCCCCGTGGATCTTTATACTGTCTGGTATCCATCGGCCAGTAAACGAAGAACCTGTTCAAACGCCACCGCTCGGCTCGATGCTCTGGCCTGAGTGATCCGGAATTATTTGGACAGGCACGACTGCTGTGCGCCAGCGTATGTACCCTTCTTCCAGGCCGCACATCTTGCCAGCCGCTGTGCCCGCGACCACAGCCGACCGGCGCCCTGAAAGGGTCGCAGTTGCAGCGCACTGTGAAGCTGGCATCTATCAGCCGCTCGAACCGGTGGACCCGGCATCGGGGGCGCGGGTGACGCCGCGCGTTACGCCAGGGGCAGCGGCGGGGGATGCTGCCCAACCACGCGTTGCGTCGGCGCGCCTGTATGTTCTGGCGCTGACGTTGAGCGGCGCGGCCAGCGCTGCGGTAGCCCAGCACCTCTTTCTGCAACGCGCTGCGTTGTCGTGGCCGGCGCTGGGCCTGGCGGCGCTGGCGACCGTGGCTATCAGCCTGGCCTTCGCCCGGCAGCGGCTGTGGTGGATGCGCGGCGCCGGCCCCGCCGAACAGCGCCGCGCGACGACGGCCCTGCCGCTAGCGCCGTGGCGGGTCGGGCTGCTGCTGGCCGCAGGCCTGCTGGCGCTGCTGCCGCTCGTGGCGCTGAGTCCTGATCAGTCTGCCACGCCGCAGCATAACTTGAACTGGACCTTCCTGCCCTGGGCTCTGGGGCTGGCTTGCTACCTCGCAGCAATGATCGCCCCCGCCGGTCGATCCGGGCAGCGACGTGTGGCGCCAGCGACCCTGCTCACGCCCCTGGCCATCGGGGCGCTCGCGCTGCTGCTGCGGGCCTGGAACATCGGCGCCATTCCGCCCACCCTGAGTGGTGATGAAGGCTCGCAGGGGTTGGAGGCCCTGCGAGTGCTCGCGGGAGAGATTCGCAACCCCTTCAGCACTGGCTGGCTCGGCGTGCCGACGATGAGTTTCTACTTCAACGCCGTCAGCATCGCCCTGTTCGGCCAGGACGCGACCGCTCTGCGCCTGCCCTGGGCGCTCGTCGGCACTGCCACGGTGATCGCCGCCTATGCGCTGGTGGCGCGGCTGCACGGCCGGACCCTGGCGCTGATCAGCGCCGTGCTCCTGGCAGGCTTTCACTACCACCTCCATTTCTCGCGCCTCGGCTCGAACCAGATCGCCGACGGTCTCTTCGCCACCCTGGCGCTGCTCTGCCTCTACCGGGGCTATGACCGGCGCAGCCCGTTCGATTACGCTCTCTGCGGCGCGGTCATCGGCGTGGCCCAGTACTTCTACGCCGGGGCGCGTTTTGTTGCGGTCCTGGTTGCCGCAGTGCTGCTTGTGCTGGCCATACGCGACGGGCGGGGCTTCTGGCGCCGGCAGGGTTGGGGCGTGGCCACCCTGGCGGGCGCGGCGCTGCTCGTCGCTGCACCGATGATCCAGTACGCCATCCGCTTCCCCGATGATTACAACGCCCGCCTCAACGCCATCGGCATCATCCAGAGCGGCTGGCTGGAGCGCGAGCAGGTCGTTCGCGGCCAGGGGGCCCTGCCGATCTTGATTGACCAGTTCTGGCGCGCCGCCCTGGCCTACAACGCCTACCCCGACCGCACGGCCTGGTACGGCTCGCCACGCCCGCTCTTCGATCTGGCCCACGGCGCGCTCTTCATCCTGGGGTTCGGCTTCGCCCTCACCCGCCTCTTCGACCGGCGGATCTTCCCCCTGGTGGCCTGGTGGGGCGGCGCCATCGTTATGGGAGGGATGCTCACCGAAAGCCCACCCTCGAGCCAGCGCCTGGTGACCACGGCCATCCCGGCGATTGTCTTCGTGGCCCTGGGGCTGACCCTGCTGGTTCAGGGCCTGGCGCAGGCCCTGGGCGCGCTGCGCCCCCGACGCCTGGCGCCGGCCCTTGGCGTCGCGAGCGTCGCCCTGGCGGCGCTGAGTGTGCGCTACTACTTTGTTGAATACACACCCACCCGTGTCTATGGCAACGCCAACGCCGTGCTGGCGACCGAACTTGCTCATTATGTCAACAAAAAACACCTCGCGCCGGCCAGCCGGCTGGTCTTCTTCGGCTGGCCGCGGATGAGCGTGACTTTCGGCGCCATCCCCTACCTGGCCCCGCACCTCGAGCGGCTGGACGTTCACGATACGCTGCGGGAACCGCCAGAGCCAGCCCTCGCCGCCCGCGACCGCCCGACCATCTTCGTCTTCGTGCCTGAGCGAGCGGGCGAACTGGGGCTGGTGCAGTTCGCCTTTCCCTACGGCACGGTCGAGCAAGTACCCTCGCCCCTGGATGGCTCGCCGCTGTTCACGGTATACCAGGTATCGGCCCCAGCGCAAGGAGGTGCCAAGGTGAACCAGGGGGAACCGGGTTTCCCCACGCCCCCGCTCAGGGGAGGGTTTGCGGGGGCGCAGCTCTTCCCGGCCCCCGCCCGGTGAGAGGGTTGGGGAGACAAAGCCCGCCCCGGAAGGCCATGCCCGGTAGGGCGCAGCCCGGCAGCATGGAGCGTCCATCAGGTGAAGAATTCCTTGCTAAAGAGTGAACAAACCTCCTCTCACAAGAAAGACCCTTCACCTGACATTTCGCAATCCGTCGCATATGATTGCAGGCAGAACTAAACGTATGTAGAACTTGCTGCCGGCAAAGGAGCTCGCCTGTCGCGCTCCCTGGCCATTCGTTGCGCGCGTGCGGACGGAACGGCAGCAAGTCACTAGTGGAGAGGATCAGGCCGATGACGACCCTGGACACCGATACGCTGGAGATGGTGCTTACGACCCTTCGCGACTACGCGGCGAAGCAGCTCAAACCCGAGTTCCTGCGCGAACTCGATGAGCGCGACGAGTTTCCCCACGACGTCCTCCGCGACCTCTACGACCCTGAGAAGTTCGGACTGCATCTTATTTTCATCCCCGAGGAGTACGGCGGTCTCGGCGGTGGCGCCTACGATGTCTACCGCGTTTCGGAGCAGATGGCCCGCATCGATCTCGGTATTGCGACCGGTGTACTGGCGACGTTCCTTGGCACCGACCCGATCGTGGTGGGTGGGACGGAGGAGCAAAAGGCCCACTGGATGGGCCGCATCGCCTCAGAGGGTCTGCTGGTGGCCTACGGGGCGACCGAACCCCAGGCTGGCTCGGACCTGGGCACACTCACGACCAGGGCCGTCCCGGTCGAAGAGGATGGCAAGATTATCGGCTACAAGCTCACCGGCCGGAAGCAGTGGATCTCGAACGGCGGCGTGGCCAAACTCTACACCATTCTGGCCAACGCTCCCGGCGGCATCTCCTGGTTCATTATGGAGGCCGGGCAGCCGGGCTTCAGCTACGGCAAGCCGGAGGACAAGCACGGCATTCGCGCCTCGAACACTGCGGCCCTGTTCCTCGATGAGGTCTTCGTGCCCGTTGAGAACCTGGTCGGCGGTGTGGAGGGGCAGGGTCTGGCCCAGGCCCAGGCGGTGTTTGGCTACACCCGCCTGATGGTCGGCTCGTTCGGTCTTGGAGCCGGCTGGGCAGCCCTCGAACGCGCCATTCGCTACAGCCAGACCCGCGTGCAGGGTGGCGGGTTGCTCTCCACCAAGCAGGCCTACACCCACAAGCTCCTGGTGCCGAATGCGGTGCGCCTCGAGGCCTCGCGGGCCTACATCGAGTGGGTCGCCGAGCGCATTGATGGCGGTGACCCTGACCAGCAGACCGAGGGCGCCGTGGCGAAGTACTTCGCCACCGAGAGCGGCAACAAGGCCGCCGAAGACGCCATTCAGGCCCACGGCGGCTACGGCTACACCAAGGAGTACATGGTCGAGAAGATCAAGCGCGATGTGCGTATCACCTGCATCTACGAGGGCACCTCGGAGATTATGGAGTGGACCATCGCTCGCGATCGCTGGCAGGCCCACTTGAAGACCCGCGGGACCTTCTACAACGACTGGGCCGCCCAGCTCGACCAGTTGGCTCGCCAGCACCCCGATAGCGGCGCAGCCACGGCGGCCCTGGGCATGCGCGCCCTGGCGGTTATTCTCGAACGCGCCCGTATTGACCGCCTGACCCGCAACCAGCACATTCTCTTCCGCCTCGGCGAATTGATTGCCTGGGCCGAGACCGCGGCGATCTTTAGTGAGCGCTCCGCCACCAAACCGAGCACGGCCGTGCCCTTCTCGCAGGAGACGCTGAAGACCATGGCCCGCGTCCATGCGCGCGAGGCCGCGATGAAAGTCGCCGCCGACGGGCTGCGCTGGTGCATCAGCGCCGGCCAGACCGACCCGAACCTGGCGGCGAGTATCAATCTGCCGGCGATCTTCAACGCCCAGGCCGGCCAGATCGAGGACATGAACATTGTCGCGCAGCGCCTGATCGAGGCGTTCCCGGCTGAATAGCTATCCACTCTCGCCTCACCTGCCCCGCTCCCGCGCAGGCGGGAGCGGGCACGCGCACGAAAAGAGGTGAGAAACGTAAGGAGCGATCCACATGGATATGTCAAACCGCGCCATTGCCATCGTCGGCCTGGGCGCCATCCTCCCCGACGCGCCCAACGCCCGGGCCTTCTGGGAGAATATTCTGGCGAAGCGCTACAGCATTTCGGAGACCCCACCCGAGCGCTGGCTGCTCGCCGATTACTATGACCCCGACCCCAGCGCCCCCGATAAGACCTATTCCAAGATCGGCGGCTGGGTCCGGGGCTTCAAGTTCGACTGGCAGCGCTTCCGCATTCCGCCCCGTGTGGCTGCCGCGATGGACGAGGGCCAGCAGTGGGCGGTGACTATCGCCGCCGAGGCCCTGGCCGATTACGGCTTCCCCGATCGCCCGCTCAACACTGAGAATACCGGCGTGATCCTCGGTACGGCTATGGGCGGTGAGTTGCACTACCTCACCAACCAGCGCGTCATTTTCCCGGAGTACGCCCGCTACCTCAGCAATACGCCGGCCTTCCAGGCCCTGCCGCCCGATGTGCGCGCGGCTATCCTGGCGCAGTTCCACGCTGAGATGGACCGCACCCTGCCCCCCGTAACCGAAGACTCGATGCCGGGCGAGCTGCCCAATATCGTGGCCGGACGGGTGGCCAATGTGCTCAACCTGCGCGGGCCGAACTTCATCACCGACGCGGCCTGCGCCTCGACCTTCGCCGCCGTGGCTGCCGCGGTCGAGATGCTCAGTGAGGGCCACGTGGACGCGGTGATCACCGGCGGCGTGGACCGCAATATGGGGCCCTCGACCTTCGTGAAGTTCTGCAAGATCGGCGCCCTGTCGGCGACTGGCACACGCCCCTTTGGCGACGGCGCCGATGGCTTCGTGATGGGCGAAGGCGCGGCGACGTTCCTGCTCAAGCGCCTGGCCGATGCTGAGCGCGACGGCGATACGATCTACGCGGTGATCCGCGGCGTGGGCGCTTCCTCCGATGGCAAGGGCAAGGGCATTACCGCCCCCAACCCCGTCGGGCAGGTCTACGCGATTGAGCGCGCCTGGCGCCACGCCGGTCTCGACCCCGCCACCGCCACCCTGGTTGAGGCCCACGGCACCAGCACTCGCGTCGGCGATGTGACCGAAGTCGAGAGCCTGGCAAAGGTGTTCGGCGGCGCCGAGCGCGGCCGTATCGGCCTCGGCTCGGCCAAGAGCAACATCGGCCACCTCAAGGCCGGCGCTGGCGCAGCCGGGTTGCTCAAGACGGTCTTCGCCCTCCACGAGAAGATCCTGCCGCCCACGCTGAACTGCGAGAAGCCCAACCCGAATATTGACTTCAACGCCACCCCGTTCTACCTGCTCAACGAGGCCCGCGAGTGGGAGCGCCCCGGCAATGTGCCCCGGCGCGCTGGCGTGAGCGCCTATGGCTTCGGCGGCACCAACTTCCACGTGGTGCTGGAGGAGTACATCCCGGGGATGATCCGCACTGAGCCGCAACGCTACCAGGGGGTGGAGGTGCCCAATCCGGGCGGCGGTTCCGGTAGCGGTCACTACACTGCGCCCGCGAAGGTGGCCCAGAAGCCGCCCCTGCGCGGCATCCTCGCCCTCGGCGCCGATACCCCCGCCGAACTGAGCGCCCGCCTCGATGAGGTTCTGCGCAAGGTGCAGGAGGGCTGGACGCCGCCAGTGGCAGCGCCCGACCCCGCCGACCTGCGCAGGGCCGAGCGTCTGGTCATTGACTTTGCCGACCACGCTGACCTGCTCGATAAACTCAACAAGGCGAAGAAGGCCGCCGGTCTCAACGCTCCCGCCGCCTGGAAGCCCCTGGCGGCGCAGGGCATCTTCCGCGGCAGCGGCAAGGTTCCCGGTAAGGTCGCCTTCCTCTTCCCCGGCCAGGGTTCGCAGTATCTCAACATGGGCCGCGAACTGGCGAAGGTCTCGCCCGCGGTGGCCGCGGTCTTCGCCGAGGCCGACCGGGTGATGACCCCCATCCTGGGCCGCCCGCTCACCGACTACCTCTTCCTCGATAGCGACGACCCCCAGCGCATCAAGGAGGCGGAACGGGCCTTGATGCAGACGGCGATTACCCAGCCGGCCATGCTTACCCTCGACATCGCCCTGCTGACCCTGCTCGCCGAGTATGGCATCAAGCCAGATATGGTGATGGGGCACTCGCTGGGCGAATACGGCGCGCTGGTGGCCGCCGGTATTATGCCCTTCGCCGAGGCCCTCGAGGCCGCCGCGGCCCGCGGCGCCGAGATGACCAGGGTCAGCGTCGAGGACAATGGCTGGATGGCCGCCGTGATGGCGCCGCTCGATGTGATCCAGTCCACCTTGCAGGAGGTTGACGGTTACGTTATCCCCGCCAACCTCAACAGCTACAGCCAGGCGGTGATCGGCGGCAATAGCAAAGCGGTGGAGCAGGCCATCAGCGTCTTTACCGCCAAGGGCTACCAGGCCCAGCGCATTCCGGTCAGCCACGCCTTCCATACCCGCATCGTCGCTCCGGCCTCCAAGCCGCTGCGCAAGGTGCTCGACCGGCTGCACATTGCCGAGCCGAAGCTGCCACTGGTGGCCAATGTTACCGGTGAGCTCTACCCCACGACCGTCGAAGCGATCAAAGACATCCTGGAGCAGCAGATCGCCTCGCCGGTGCAGTGGGTCAAGGGCCTGGAGACGCTCTACCGCGAGGGCTGCCGGATCTTCGTCGAGTGCGGACCCAAGAAGGCCCTCAAGGGCTTCGTGGACGACGTGGTGGGCAGCAAGCCCGATGTGGTCTCGCTCTTCACCAACCACCCGAAGACCGGCGAGATCGCCAGTTTCAACCAGGCCCTCTGCGGGCTGTATGCCGCCGGTCTGGGCGCAGAGCCGGCCCACGAGGAGGCCCCGCAGCCCGAAATGGCCGCCCCGGCGGCCCGACCGCACCTGTCTGCTGTGAATGGCGAAGCGGCTCAGGCTTCATCTGTAGAGGATACGATCGTGACCCACACGAATGGCAATGGCGCCTCCGCCACTGGCGCGGCGAGCCTCAACGACCTCGGGCAGTTGCTCGCGCAAGCGCTGCAACAGGCCAGCGCCCGGCCGGTAGCCCACGCCGGGCAGCCCGAGGTCTTTGACCGGAACCTGCCGCCTGCCGGTTCGGTGATCATCTCCGGCACCGGCCTGGGTCTGCCCGGCGCCGAAAAGCCGGTGATGGCCGAGGATAATGTCGAGCGCATTCTGCGCGGTGAGCAGTTCGTGGATCTCATTCCCGAGCGCTTCCGCCGCAAGATGGTGCGCAAGGGCGTGACCCGCGTGGTTAAGGGCGAGGACGGCGGGGGCAGCTTCCAGACGATTGACAACGCCGATGATGTCATTCGCCTGGCCGGGCGCCCTGGCCCCTTCGACCTCAGCGCGGAGTACGGGGTGCCCGCCAAGCTGGTCGAGGCGCTGGATATCACCTCGCAACTGGCGATCGCCGCCGGCCTCGACGCCCTGCGCGAAGCCGGTATTCCCCTCGTCCAGACCTACCGTAAGACCAGCAAGGGCACCTTCCTGCCCGATCGCTGGATGCTGCCCGAGGCCCTCCGCGATGAGACGGGCGTGATCTTCGCCAGCGCCTTCCCCGGCTACGACCAGCTTGCCGGCGAGATGGAGCGCTACTACGAGCACGAGAACCGCCTCAATCTGCTGGAGGAACTGGAGAACCTGCGCAACCACGCCCTCGATGAGGAGACCCTCACGGCGCTGACCCGGCGTATCGCCGCATTGCGCGAGGAGATCGCCGCCAATCCCTACCAGTTCGACCGGCGTTTCCTCTTCCGCATTCTTGCGATGGGCCACAGCCAGTTCGCCGAGTACATCGGCGCGCGCGGCCCCAACACCGCCGTCAATGCGGCCTGCGCCTCAACCGCCCAGGGCGTCGCCATCGCCGAAGACTGGATCCGCAGCGGCCGCTGCCGCCGCGTGCTGGTCGTCGGCGGTGACGATGTCACCAGCGACCATCTGCTGGAGTGGATCGGCGCGGGCTTCCTGGCCACCGGCGCCGCCGCCACCGATGATAAGGTCGAGGAGGCCGCCCTGCCCTTCGACCGCCGCCGCCACGGGACCCTCCTGGGGATGGGCGCCTGCGCCCTGCTGGTCGAGAGCGAAGATGCGGTGCGCGAGCGTGGTATGCGCGGCATCGCTGAACTGCTCTCCAGCGAGACCCGCAATAGCGCCTTCCACGGCACCCGGCTGGACGTGGACCACATCAGCGAGGTGCTGGAGAGCCTGATCACCTCCGCCGAGCGGCGCTTCGGCCTCGACCGCTACGCCATGGCCGCCCAGACGGTCTTCGTCTCGCACGAGACCTACACGCCCGCCCGGGGTGGCAGCGCTTCCGCCGAGGTGGCGGCCCTGCGCCGCGTCTTCGGCCCCGCCGCCAGCGAGGTGGTGGTTGCCAATACCAAGGGCTTCACTGGCCATCCGATGGGCGTGGGCATCGAAGATGTCATCGCGGTGAAGATCCTCGAACACGGGATCGTGCCGCCGGTGCCCAACTACCGCGAGGTGGACCCCGAACTGGGCACGCTCAACCTGAGCCGCGGCGGGCGTTACCCGGTGCGCTACGCCATCCACTTCGCCGCTGGCTTCGGGTCTCAGATCGCCATCACGCTGCTGCGGCGCGTGCCCGGCGGCCCCAACCGCGTTGACAATCGCGCTCGCTACGACTACTGGCTGGCCCAGGTCAGCGGCTACGACCGCCCCGAGACCGAGGTCGTGCAGCGGGTGCTGCGGGTGAAGGCCGAAGGCGCGCCGACCCGCGTGCCGGCGCCGAGTATGTGGCAGCCGGGCACCGGCCCGACGGTGCGCGCCGCCGCGCCTGCCGAGAGTGGCCCGCGGGTGGTGGACGATGGTCGCCGCGCCGAGATCCCGGCGCGCCCGGTGTACACCGAAGCGCCCCGCCCCGCCCCGGCCGCCGCGCCCACCAACGGCAAGGCCGCGCCCGCCCCGGCCCCCGCGCCGGTCAC
>CAKZKA010000109.1 GCA_937120965.1 uncultured Chloroflexota bacterium | reverse complement strand
CACCCCTGCCGGGGCGGGGAGGGCGTGCCGCCCCGACAGACAGGGGTGTGGGGAAACCTGGTTTCCCCACGTTTCACCCCGGTATGATAAGGACCGGCCCCGGAGACGTTTACAATGAGACGGTCATCAACCAGCCTCGCGGAGCCCCGCACAACGAACATGCGCCGGGAAGACGCATAGTTCGTGAAGAAAGGCGCGGGGGTAGAGCCGCATGATCGATCGGAGAACGCCAATGCCCATCAAGTCCGACCGTTGGATCCGCAAGATGGCCCTGGAGCACGGGATGATCGAGCCGTTTGTTGACGGCCAGGTGCGTGAAGGGGTTATTTCGTATGGCTTGACATCGTATGGATACGATCTGCGCGTGGCGAATGAATTCAAAGTCTTCACGAATGTCTGGAACGTGATAGTTGATCCGAAACGGATCGATCCGCGATCATTCGTGGATATGAAGGTAGATCACATTGACATTCCACCGAACTCTTTTGCCCTGGGCCGCTCGGTGGAGCGCTTCCGTATCCCTCGCAGTGTTTCGTGCATTGTGATCGGCAAGAGCACCTACGCCCGCTGCGGCATCCTGGTGAACATCACTCCGCTGGAGCCGGAGTGGGAGGGCTACGTGACGATCGAGATCAGCAATACCACGCCGCTGCCAGCGCGGATCTATGCCAATGAGGGGATCGGCCAGGTGATCTTTCTGGAGAGTGACGAGGTGTGTGAGGTGTCCTACGCCGACAAGCGCGGGAAGTACCAGGGTCAGGTGGGGATTGTGCTGCCGCGGATTGACCGTGGGGCCTGAGCGGGAAGGCTACGGCCCGCTCTGGACCCCACGGCGGACTTGCGGGAGGTCCGGGGCTGTGGTGGCGACAGCGCGCGAGCAGGGCCGGGGCCGCGCGCCCGGAGCGCAGGGTTAAGCGATGCGCCTCAAACCGGCGCGTTCAGCGCGGCGAGAGCCTGCCGGGTCACATCGCGCACCTGGCTGTAGGTAATCACAGCAAGAGCCTCGGCGGGTGACATCCAGCGTGCCTCGCTGATGCCCTCATCGAGGGCAGGCGCCGGAGGCGCATAGTCGGCGCGGGCCAGGAAATAGGTCACTTCCTTTTCACGCCACGCGCCGTGCTTGAGAACCGGGTAGCACACCCGGGCCAGGGGGCCTTCGATGGTGCAGAGAATGCCGGTCTCCTCGGCGATCTCGCGCACGGCCGCGGCCTCCTCAGCTTCGTCCGGCTCAAGGTGGCCCTTGGGTATGGTCCATGCCCCGTAGCGATCCTTGATCACCAACACATGCAGCGCGCCGTCGTCCCCGCGGGTGTAGACAACCGCGCCCGCGGCGCGCACAGGCTTCTGGCTCATCGCAGGCCAAACACTTCGCTGAGCTTCGTCTCGATGGTCACGAACCAGGAGCCAAGGCCGCTACTGCTGGCCACCTGGGTCATCGCCTCAAGGCGCCCGGTGGCCAGCAGCACGCCGATGGTGATCATCAACACACCGCCGATGACGCTGGTGGTGTGCATGTAGAAGGAGCGGCCGAAGAGGCGCACTTCAAACCCGCGCCCGCTGATCATGCGCCAGAAGCGCGAGCCCTGGCCCAGGCGGTTAAAAAAGGTGGCGACAATGATCAGCGGCAAGCCCAGGCCCACGGCGTAGATAAAGGCCAGCACCGCGCCCTGCAGCACCGCGACGTTCCCCGAGACGGTGAGCATGGTCATAAACGTGCCGAAGAGCGGCCCGGCGCAGGCCGTCCAGCCCAGGGCGAAGGTGGCGCCGTAGAGGTAGGAGCCGAGCAGGGTTGTGGTCGGGCGCTCGTCAATCTGCATGCCGGCGAAGCCCTTGCCGAAGATGCCCAGCACCCCGAAGACAATGATCACAATGCCCCCGATCACCTGTAGCAGATCGCGACCGGCGAAGAGCAAGCCGGTCAGGGCGCTGATCGCCCCGCCGAGCAGGGTGAGGGTCGTGGCCAGGCCGAGGAAGAAGGCCAGGCTCATGAGAAAGATGTTGCGGCGTCGCGCCTGGAAGGTGACTGCGAAGTAGGCGGGCAGGATGGGCAGGGTACACGGCGAGAGGAAACTGAGCACTCCGGTGAGAAAGACGGGCAGGGCCAGCACCAGCACGCTCGATCCGCCGGTGAGGTAGTTCACCGCGCCGCCGTTGTTCAGGCTGAGGATGACTACGATCAATGCCAGCACCGCAATCACGGAGACGGCGACGACCGTCCGGCGCGATACGCCGCTTTTCTGTGGTACATCTACGGATGAAGAAGACATAGTGGCACTTTCGTCGTTTATGCGCCTGACGTGAACAATATGGGAAAAGCAGGTTTCCCCACGCCCCTGCCTGAGGTTTAAGGGCGGACAGAACGTATGGGCGCCGACAGGCGTGACGGCGCCGGGACGCGCTGGTTGGTCCTCACCCCCGGCCCCCTTCGACAGGCTCAGGCTTCGCCCTGAGGCTCAGCCCGAAGGGGCGGGCCGCTCCAGCGAAGCCGGAGAGCCTGCGCTGAGCCTGTCGAAGCGGAGAGACCAGAGTCGTGCGTGGGGGTGTTCCAATGCGGTACACGCCACGTTGGCTCGAATGTTCTATCCGCCCTTAAACCTGTCTGAGGGGCGGGTTTGGGGCGTAGAGGCGCAGTGCTGCCGCGTCTCTACACGCTTCCACGCCCTCCCGGGACCTTCACCCGGACCGCCCGCGGGCGCCAGGTGGTCGTCCGGTGCGGCGCGCGGCCCGCGCATCGTCGCTGTTGATCGGCTGCTCGCCGGCGAAGTACAACGTATCGCTGGGAACGTCATAGCGATAGCGACGGCGATACCAGTTGCCGTGGGTATCGCGGTGAACCAGTGTCACGCGCCAGAGCGGGCCGACCGGGTCGTAGACCTCATCGGTGATGAAGACTGGCTGATCCGGCGCAAAGACAACGCGTAGCCGCTCGTGGCAGGCAGCCAGCGCAGCGGTGTCGGGAGATGCACTGACGGACATGGGAGCGCTCCTGCCAGGATAAGCCTCCGCAATGGAGAGCACGCCGCTCCTCATTATACCATTGAGGCGCTGCGGGCGAAGGTCGTATGTCGGGGTCACTTGCCACGCCGGCGGGCAGGGGCGTGGGGAAACCCGGTTTCCCATATTTTCACGTTGAGCGCAGAAGGGTACATGACCCGTTGCGTCAAAAGCATGTTATAATAACAAGTGGACCATCTGTGATGTACAACACAAAGAGTTGTGAACTCATTCACGGGGTTTGACCCTTAGAAAGAGCACCCGGACGTGAAAGAGTTGTTCCGCCGCACCAGGAAGAGCTTCTCCTCGGCCGAGATCTCCGAGCAGGCGCAGATCCCCGATGACCTGTGGGTCAAGTGCAGTGCCTGCCGCGAGATCATCTACAAGAAGCAGTTGTACGACAACCTGAAAGTCTGCCCAAAATGTGGGCACCACATGCGCATGAGCGCCCACGAGTGGCTGGGCCTCCTCGATGTGGGGTCCTTCAGCGAGACCGACGTACACCTGCTGCCCACCGATCCGCTCGGCTTCGTGACGCCCGACGAAAGCTATGCCGTGAAGCTCAAGAAGTCGCAGCAGCGTACCGGCATGGCCGATGCGGTGATCGCCGGCGTGGGCAGCATCAATGGGATCGTGCTGGCCCTGGGAGTGGGCGACTTCAGCTTCATGGGCGCTTCGATGGGTAGCGTCTACGGCGAAAAGATGGCCCGCGCCGCCGAGCGTGCCGCCGAGATGAACATTCCCCTGCTCACCATCAACACCTCTGGCGGCGCCCGCCAGCAAGAGGGGGTCATCGCCCTGATGCAGATGGCCAAGGTGACCATGGCCCTGAACCGGCTGGCCGAGGCTGGCCAGCCGCATATCGCGGTCCTGGTAGACCCGTGCTACGGCGGGGTGACCGCTTCCTACCCCTCGGTGGCCGACATCATCATCGCCGAGCCGGGGGCCAACATCGGCTTTGCCGGCAAGCGGCTGATCGAGCAGATTATCCGCCAGAAGTTGCCCGCCGGGTTCCAGACAGCCGAGTTTATGCTCGAGCACGGGATGATTGACCTGGTGGTGCCACGCAACGAGTTGCGCGATGTGCTCGCGCGGCTGCTGCGCCACTACGACCGCCGCCGTCAGACCCGGAGCGTGCCCGCGAGCGAGGCTCCGGCCTATGCCAATGGGAGGCCCTGATGGAGCAGCACGAACTCGCAACGGCAAACCAGGAACTGACGGCCTGGGACCGGGTGCTCCGCGCCCGCCAGCCGCAGCGCCCCCATACGCTGGACTATGTCTTTGCGCTGTGCGAAGAGTTTGTCGAACTCCACGGCGACCGGCGCTTCGGCGATGATCCGGCGATTGTCGGCGGCCTCGCCGCGTTCGGCGAGCGCACGGTGGTGGTGATCGGGCACCAGAAGGGTAATGACACCCGCGAGAACATGCGCCGCAACTTCGGTATGCCCCACCCCGAGGGCTACCGCAAGGCCCTGCGGCTGATGCGCCACGCCGAGAAGTTTGGTCTGCCGCTGATCTGTTTCGTTGACACCCCCGGCGCCAACCCCAACAAGGAGTCGGAGGAGCGTGGCCAGGCCAATGCGATTGCCGAGTGCATCCAGACGATGACCAACCTGCGCACGCCGATTGTTGCGGCAGTGATCGGTGAGGGTGGCAGTGGCGGGGCGCTGGCAATCAGCGTGGGTGATCGCATTCTGATGCAGGAAAACGCGATCTACTCTGTGGCCTCGCCCGAAGCTGCCGCTGCGATCCTCTGGCGCGATGCCGCCCGGGCCCCCGATGCCGCCAGCGCGCTGAAGCTCACCGCGCAGGATCTCTACGCTCTGGAGATCATTGATGAGGTGGTGCCCGAACCACCCGGTGGCGCGCATCTTAACCCCCAGGCGGCGATCACTACCCTGGGCGAGCGCATTCAGGCGCACCTGGATGAGTTGTGCGCCCTGGATCTGCCCACGCTGCTGCAACGCCGCTATGCCAAGTATCGCTCGATGGGCCGCTACCAGGAACTCGCCGATGTGCTGCTGCGCTCGGTGAAGCAGGGATGAGCCGGTGCGCCCGGGACGGGCAATCTGCCCCTCTCTCCCTCCTCTTTTAGGGGCGGATAGAACGTATGGACGCCGACGGGCGTTCTGGCGTTGGGATGCGCTGGTTGGTTCCCGCCGCCGGCCCCCTTCGACAGGATCACGCTTCGCCCTGAGGCTCAGCCCGAAAGGGCGGGCCGCTCCAGCTTCGCTGGAGCGCCTGCGCTGAGCCTGTCGAAGCGGGGAGACCAGAGCCGCGCGCGGGGGCGTCCCAATGCGGTACAAGCCGCGTTGGCGCGGATGTTCTGTCCGCCCTTAAACCCGCTAAGGGAGAGGGGGGGGCCGGGGGGTGAGGACAAAGCCGCCTGAGTTGCCCTCAACCGCTCCGTGGGTCCGTAGGACTGCTGGCGCTCAGGGGTGGGCAGGTCCTCACCCCCCCATCCCCCCCCTCTCCACCGTAGGTGGAGAGGGGGGCGGGAGCAGCTTGATCCCCCTCAAAGGCTACGTGTTCACACTTCTGCGGGCGGGACGCCGCGCACCCGGGTTGGCGCCTTGCCCGAAATATGAACACATACTCTCAAAGCGCTCCCGCGACGGCGCGCCCCTCCTGATCCGCAAGATCTTCGCGCCATCGCGGCGCAAGCCTGTCGCGGAGCCGGCTATCCCCCCGGCTTCCAGAGCGTGATCATGCCATCGCCCGAACTCGAGGCGAGCAACGCGCCTGTTGGCGCAAACACCAGGCTGATGACCCCACTGCTGTGCCCGGTGAGCACCTGCCGCAGTGTACCGTCAACCGTCTGCCACAGACGGATCTCCCCATCAATGCCGCCGGTGGCCGCCACCAGGCCCTCCGGATGCATGGCAACCGTGCGCACGCTGCTCTCGTGACCCTGCAAACGGTGGCGTAGCGTTCCCGCCTCCATGTCCCACAGCAGCACCGGCCCCTCTCCGCTGGTCGAGAGCAGCAGCGTACCATCGCTACTGTACGCCAGCGCGATTACCCCGCTGCGATGGCCTTCCAGCATACTCTTTACCGTGCCGCGGGTCAGGTCGTAAACCCTGATGCGCCCGTCGCCGCAGCCGAGGGCCAGGCTGTGCCCTCCGGGGCCAACGGCGAGGCTCAGGGCGCCGCCTTCGGGGGCGATGCGTTCGAGCAGCGCCCCATCACCGGGTCGCCACAGGCACGCCACCCGGTCGGCGCCGGTGGTGATCAGCATGCTCCCCTGGGGACCAAAGGCCACGCTGCTGAAGTAGCCCCGGCTGCCCCCGATGGTACGGAGCAGGCGCCCGCTGCGGGTCTGCCAGAGTCGGATGACCTCGCTGCCCCCCGTCGCCGCGACGCTCTGACCATCGGGACTGAAGGCAACGCTGAGGACATTGCCGCCTTGCTCATCGAGGACTGCCACCTGCGCGCCGTCGCTGGTGCGCCAGAGCCGCACGGTGCCATCCCAGCCGCCCGACACCAGCAAGCGGCCATCGGGCGACAGATCGAGGCCCCAGACGGCCCCGCGATGCCCGCTGAGCTGGCGCAGGGGCCGCACCGCGCCCCGCTCCCAGTCGGGCGGGCGCTGCCCTACGACACCGCGCACCCACAGCGCCCGCCAGCGCGAGAGCTGGGCCTGAAGCTCGACGCGGAAGGCGACACCCGAACGTTCACGCAGCAGCAGCGTGCCCTGGAGCTTGCCGCCATCGCTCAGGCGGCGCATATCGGCGGTGACCTTGAGCCGGTATTGCTGGCCGGGGCGCAGGCTCAGCTCTGGTTGCGCCGGCAGCGCCCAGCGCGGCGTTTCAATCTCCAGGCGGAGAACGCGCCGGCCTGCGTTTGAAAGGACCACCCACTCGGCGCGCCGCTCATCAAGGCCGAGGACGCCGTAGTTGACCACGCGCCGGTCGGCCACCAGGCGCGGGGGCGCCGCGCCAAAGCCCGCCGGGTCGAGCGCGGCGAGGAGTTCGTCGAGCGCGGCGTCGCGATCGGCGGGATGGCGGTTGATAATGGCGCGCATATCGGCGGCAAGCTTGTTGCGCCCCCACAACCGGGTGACCTGGTCGGGAAGGGCGTCGTAGAGCCAGGTTGCGGCCTGTTCCCAGTGCGCCTCGGCCCAGAGGGCCAGGGCATACTCATCGGCGATGGCCGTGCCGTCGGGGGCCTGGAGGGGCGCGCGTTTCGGCGGCGTGATCAGTCGGTCGAGGGCGGCCACCAGCTCCGCGGCGCCGGGCCGGTCCTCGGGGCGGAGGGCGAGGCCCCGGGCGATCAGCGCCTCCACATCGGGATGCAGGCCGGGGTTGAGGCTGCGCACTGGCGGAAACGGGTTGATCGCCCCGCGCAGAAAATCGGGCAACTCAGCGCGGGTCAGCGTGGGCTGATAGCCGGTGAGCAAGCTGTGCAGCGTGGCTGTCAGCGCGTAGACATCGCTGCGCGGCTCGGCCTGCCCGCGCCACTGTTCCGGAGGCGTGAAACCGAGAGTGCCGGCAAGCTGCGTGTGGCGGGGGTTGAGATCGGGTTGCACGGGCGCCACCCGCGAGAGACCGAAGTCAATTAGCCACACCCGCCCGGCGCTATCAATGATGATATTCGAGGGCTTCACATCGCGGTGCAGCACCGGTTCGGGGCGTCGGCTGTGCATGTAGGCCAGGGCCGCGGCGACATCGCGGACGATGGGCAACGCTACCTCGGGCGGCAGAACGCCATCGCGCTCGCGCACGATCTGGCTGAGGTCGCGGCCCTCGACGTACTTCATCACCAGCACGCCCTGTTCGGGCAGATACTCGTAGATCTCCGGAATGTTGGGATGCCCAGGGGTGTTGAGCGTGACCAGCAGTTCGGCCTCGCGAGCGAAGTTGCGGGCGGCAAACTCTCGCGTCCGGGCGCTCCAGGCCGGATTGGGGCAATGGCGCTTGGCGACGGCAAAGCGGTTCAACTGCCGATCATTGACCAGGTAGGCCTCGCCGAAACCGCCTTTGCCGATGGCGCGCTCCACAATGTAGCGGCCCTGCGGATCAATTGCCGCGCCGCGGGGCAACCCGGCCTGTGCCGCGCCCGCGCTGTCCGCCGGCGTCGTGCCGTCCACAGGTGGCGCAACGGGTATGGTCGGCGCGACTCGCGCGCCGCAGGCGTTGCAGAAGCGCGAGCCTGGCGGGTTGGCGTGCCCGCAGGTGGGGCACATCACAGCGGGAAGCGCCATAGGTTCTACCACAGAAATGAACAGCGACATCTCCTGGAAGGGCGCAGCCCTTCCAGATCCTCCCGGTGAGGAGGGCTTGCCGCCCCCCCAGGCAGGGGTATGGGGAAACCCGGTTTCTCCATATGTTCACATCAGCCGGTTCCACGGACAAAGATGTTCGGCCAGGCCCGGAACCGGGTGAAAAACGCCTCGCGAGCCACCTCGGCCCCGTTCTCGACGATCACGCGATACACGGTGATGTCACGACCGCTACGGGCCATGTCGCTCTGACGCACAGTGCCGCGGGGCAGGGTCGGGTCATCAACATAGACCGGCTCTGCCGGGGCCCGCACCTCATTGGTGATCAGCGGCCCCTCCAGTTGCACCTGCCGGGCCAGCGGCGCGCCGTAGAGTTGCACCGTCAGCACCTGGTTCGCTTCGTCCACCTCGGTCTGCATCAGCAGCCAGGCCCCGGTATCGTTGACGAACTTCAGGTCGGCAACCCCGGTGTAGATGGCCGCGTCGAGACCCTGGCCATCGCCGTAGGGGCCCAGGCCGAAGCGGTCGTACCAGCTAATATAGAAGGCGTGGGCGTGGCGCTCGGTGATTGGCAGCCCGGCCCAGAAGCCGGCGCGGAAGACCGTCGTGGAGACCTGGCAGACGCCGCCGCCCCATTCGAGCTGGGTGCGATTGCCGATGATCGCGTAGCCCTCGACGAAGCCATTGTCGGCGTTGACCTCACCGAGCTGGCGATTGAACGAAAACTCCTCATCGGGCGCGATCAGGACCCCGTCCATACGACGCGCCCCGGCCTTGATGTTGGTGATCCGGTAGGCCGCTGAGCCGGCGAAGCTGCTCTTCCCCTCGGCCACCAGCCCGGTGATGCCCAGGCTGTCGAGGCTCGCGGCGGTGATGCGGGGTTGCAACTCGTCCACGGGCAGGGTGAGGGTGCGCGTGATCGGCGAGGGGCTGAGGAGCAACCCTTCCAGCGCCGTTATGGTCTCCTCCTGCCGCAAGCGCCAGCCGGGGCGGCCCGGTTCGACGATCCGCAGCGCGCCATCGGCGAAGCGCAGGCGCGGCTCGGCGGTGCCACTGTCAACCTGCTGGGCCAACCCCTCCACGGCCCGGGCCAGGCGTTCGGCATCCACCCGCAGTTCCAGGCGGCCAGCTACGGGTTCAACCCGCAACAACTCGGCCAGGCGCTCCGGCTCCCACAGCCAGACGCGTTCGTTGTGACGCATTTCAATCGGGCTTTGCAGCAGAGCAACCGCCTGGCGCTGCGCCACCACCAGGGCATCATCGCCAATGGCCGGGTCGAGCCGGCGCGTCCGCACAGGCACCTCACGGGGCTGCAACTCGCGCAGCGCCAGCAGAACGTCGTTTGCGGTCGCGTCCACCAGCACCTGCACGCCCGCAGCGCCGGGCGTGCCGACCACGCGCGCAGTGGCGATACTCAACGCCGCATTCTCCGGCGGACGCTCAATCAGCAGCGCCAGACCAAGCAAATAACTCTGCAAGGCCCGCTGGTCCACGACCAGGCGTGGGGTCACATCGAGGCCGTGGCGCCAGAGTTGCCACAGTTCGCGCAGGCGGGTGAGCGGATCTCCGTGGCGTCCGGCGGTCACAGCCGCTCTAGCAACAGCCGCGGTATCAAAGCGCGCCCCCAACTCGGCGAGCGAGGGCGTCCAGCTCTCGCCGGCGTAAGTCAGGGCGACGGGTTGGGAGAGGAAGGGGCGGTAACGTTCGATGAGTTCGGTGTTGATCGCCTCGCCTGGCAACCCGGCGACAGACTGGCCCTGGATCGATACGCCGGGAAGGGCCGTATCGGGATAGACGAGGTCCAGAGCGTAGGGAAGGATAAACGGGGCGAGGACCAGCAGCGCCAGCGCGGCAAACAGGCCCATCACCCCCCGGCGGCGGCGGCGCGCGGCGGGACGCCGCGGCGGGCGGCGCCGCGGGGGCGGCAGCGGTTCGCGGGGGGGTGGTTCTAACTCGGGCGGCGTGCCGCCAGCGCGCCGCCGCTGGATCGGACCGTACTCTTGAAAATAGTCGTCAACAGGCATACGGGCTACCGGCGCCACAGGCACGTAGGGCGCGCTGGTGCGCGCCGCTGCCCTATTGTACAGAACCTTGCGCGCCCGCACAAGTTTGACACGGCGGCGCAGGCTGACTATAATAGCGTGTGGGCCTCTAGCTCAACGGTAGAGCAGTTGACTCTTAATCAATTGGTTCAGGGTTCGAATCCCTGGGGGCCCACCACACCGCAACGCGAGATCTCAGAAGAGTTCCCGCGTTTTTTTTGTGGAGTATGGCCCGGTGAGGAGAGCCTCCACCCCGGCGGGCAGGGGCGTGGGGCAACCCGGTTTCCCCATGTCCACCTCAGCCCCGGGCCAGAATGTCAAAATCCTGATCATACTCCCCGTAGACGCGCGCAATCTCTTGCGTATAATACAGCGTAATAAGCATGAATTTTCGTGGTAGCGAACCGGGCATTTCTTAATATAGGAACATATATTCAACAGGGATTTTCAATGGACCCACTCCGCCGCTCGTTCCTGATCGCTTCGCTGATCATTCTGTTCTTACTCTCCTGGCTGCGGGCGAGTCTCGGGCTTGGCATCGGATGGGCGGGGGTGCTCTGGGATACGCTGCGCGTGTTTATCCCCGCTGCTGCGCTGGTCACGATCGGCTTTTTGGTACAGTGGGTGCCCCGTGAGCGCTATGTGGCCTGGGTGCGCCGCGATTTGCTCGGTAGTGTCGATGTCGTGGAAGATCGGGGCTTTTTTCACATCCCCCTCCTGTTTAAGAACCTCGCGCGGATGCCGGCCTACCCCCTGCGCTTCGAGCACGAGGTTGAAAACATCGACACGCGCACGGCCTGGTTGAGCCCGATCAAGTCTGTGCGGGTGCGTTGCGAATACCAGGTGACGGACGCTGCCACCTGCTACGAAGCGTCGGTCAACCTGTACCAGGCGATCAAAGAGCTGGAGACGCGCGAGAAGCTGAGCCAGAACGACCCGGAGTTATGGCGCAGGGTGCTGCAGGTGCTGATGAGCACTTTGCTGGATGATCGTCTCCGCGATGTGGTGTGGGACTGGCCCGCCGAGATGGGTGACCACGACCCACGACGGGTGCAACCTCTGTTGCCCAGTAAACCAGATCGCCCCGCGCCCGAGAACGATCCCTACGCCCTCAGTCTGAACCGGCGCCGCCTGGCCGAACGCTTGCGCCACAGAATGCATACCGATGCCCTCGAGTGGGGGATCGAGGTGCGCAGGATTGTGCTCGAGTCGATCACGATTGACCAGGAGATCATCAAGCGCAAGAACCGCAACAAGGAGGGCGAAGTTGCCGAGGCCCGCCATCAGGCGCTGATCGAGGCGGTTGGCATCAGGACCAGAGGCGTCGCCGAGGCCGAGGTGCGCGCCCGCACGATCAAGCGCATCCTGGAGGAGTTGCGTGGGATGGAAGGGCTGCCGCGGCTGACCGAAAAGACGATTGCTGATATCGTCCGCGCCGCGATGTACAGCGATGGCCAGATGATCTGGCATAGTTCCCTGGAGACGGGTAATGGCGCTGGTCCGGGTTCAGCAAAGACGGCCTGAGCATCGGTAGCGGCGCCCTCGCCGATTGTAGCCGCCTCTTATCCTTTCGGGCCGGATGCAGGGATTATACTGATAATAGGCATTGTCCCGTGTGCCACACAAGGAGGTGTGCCATGCGTGTCCGGCAGCACTACGATGATCAACTCCTCGCGCTCCACAACGAGGTGGTCAACCTTGGTCGCCTGGTCGTAACGGCGGTTACTCAGGCTCTCGAGGCCCTGGCAACCAACAATCTGGAGCTGGCCCGTGAGGTCCGGGCGGCGGATCTGCGCGTGAACCAGGCCCAGCAGACCCTCGAGTCTCACGCGTTTTTGCTCATTGCCACGCAGCAGCCGGTTGCGCGTGACCTGCGCAGCATTCTGTCGGCGATTGCTGTGGGGAGCGAGCTGGAACGCATCGGCGATTACGCCAAGGGTATCGCGCAGTTTGTGATTGGTCCCGATGGCCCGCCGACGCTTCAACCGCCGGCTGAGCTGCTCGAGCTGGGCGCCGTTGCTGTTGAGGTGCTACGGCAGGCGCTTACCGCCCTTGAGGCACTCGATGCGACGCTTGCCCGGGCGGTCGGCGCCAGGGAGGAACAGGTCGATCAACTCTATGATAAAGTGATCGCCCTTCTCAGCGACAATCTCGCGCACGACAAGGAGAGTGCGCCGCGCGCCGCTGATCTGCTCTTCATTACCCATAATCTGGAGCGCATCTCCGACCGCGCCACCAATATTGCCGAGCGAGTGATTTTCCACACTACCGGTCAGACGGTTGAGTTGAACCCTTAGAGGTTTGTCAACCCGGTTGTGGTGGAGCGGTTTGAGTTGGGAGGGCGCAGCCCTCCCAAACCCTTCACGCCGGGAGATTGGTTTCTGGGAGGGCGCAGCCCTCCCAAACCCTTCCCGGTGGGGGTTTAGGGGCGGACAGAACGTATGAGCGCCGACGGGCTTGATGGCGTTGGGATGCGCTGGTTGGTCCTCACCCCCTCCCCCTCTCCAGCGAAGCTGGAGAGGGGAGACCAGTGCCGCGCGCGGGGGCGTTCCAATGCGGTACAAGCCACGTTGGCTCGGATGTTCTGTCCGCTCTTAAACCGGTGGGGGATGATTTCTGGGAGGGGGTAGCCCTCCCAAACTCTCGCGCGCGCGGGCTATTTTCACCGCAGGAGTTCAATTCTCTGCCCGGTGGAAGGTTTCGGCCAGGGGCAGGCCGAAGGCTTCGCCGCGCTCCCGCGACCAGGTTCGGAGCCGTTCGGCCAGCTCGCTCTGGTCCTCGCCAAGCTGGCTGATGTGGCATCGCAGCGCGGCCAGTTTGGTCTCGAAGGTCTCCGACACATCCACGGCATAATTCAGATGGGGCGCGCCCATGACGTAGAGTTCGCGCACGCGGCAGGGGGCCAGGCCCTCGGCCAGGAGTTCGGGAAAGTCCCAGCCATTCTGCGCGGCGGGGTAGACCGCGGCGATGGTAGCCTCACCCGCGGCCAGGTGGTCGGGGTGGAAGCGCCCGAGGGAATAGCTGGGCGTCCAGACCCGTTCCGGCGACTGGCAGACGACGCGGTAGGCGCGGGTGCGGCGGATCTGGCGCACGATCTCGCGGCGCAGTTCCGGTGTCGGCATTAACAAGCCATCGGGAAAATCGAGGAACACCACCTCTTTGATGCCCAGCACGGCGGCTGCGGCCTGCTGCTCGGCTTTGCGGAGTTGGGAAACGCGCTGGCGGGCCTCGGGACCAACCTCGGTGGCGTCATCGGGGCCGCCGGAGCCGCCATCGGTGCAGATCACCAGGGTGACTTCCCACCCCTCACGAGCCCATGCGGCAATGGCGCCGCCGCACCCGAACTCTGCGTCATCGGGGTGCGCCACTACCACCAGGATCGTTCGCGGGCGCTCTTCCTCTGTCATGGTCATACCTGCTCTCCTGATTGAACATCGGGGAAACCGGGTTTCCCTGTGCCCCTCCCTGAGGGGAGGGTTTGGGTTGTAGAAGCGTGGCGCCGCCGCGCCTCTACGTGTGGCATCCCGGTCGGGTGCGGGCAGGCCGCTGCCCCGGCCTCGCGAGGGCAAGTCGCTCTTACCGTCCCCTCTTCATTGTACAATGTGGATACCGGTGCTTCGCGACGATGCCGCAGGCTCGCCACAGTTTCCCCGCGCCTCTGCTCACGAGGGTGGCAGGCGACCCCCACCGGCGGCTGGGCCGCGTGGCTGCGCGGCGAGGTCCGCGGGAAAGGAACGTTTCTATGACCTACACCCCTACACCCGCTGATAAATTCACCTTTGGCCTCTGGACGGTCGGCAATCCCGGCCGCGATCCCTTCGGCGAGCCGGTGCGCCCGCGCTACGACCCGGTGACCCTCGTGCACCTGCTGGCCGAGGTTGGCGCCTACGGGGTCAACTTTCACGATAACGATCTGGTGCCGATTGACGCCACTCCCGCCGAACGCGATCGCATTGTGCGCGACTTCAAGGCCGCTCTCACCGCTACCGGCCTGGTGGCGCCTATGGCAACGACCAACCTGTTCAGCGATCCCGCCTTCAAGGACGGGGCCTTCACCGCCAACGACCCCCAGGTGCGTGCCTATGCCTTGCAAAAGGCAATGCGCGGGATCGACCTGGGGGTGGAGTGCGGCGCCGGGTTGTACATCTTCTGGGGTGGCCGCGAAGGCACGGAGACCGATGCCGTCAGAGATCCCCGCGAGGCGCTCAAGCGCTACCGCGAGGCGATCAACTACCTCTGCGCCTACGTCAAGGACCAGGGCTATTCGCTGCGCTTCGCCCTTGAGCCGAAGCCCAACGAGCCGCGGGGTGACATCTACCTGGCGACTGTGGGCCACGTGCTGGCATTTATCACCACGCTCGACTACCCTGAGATGGTCGGCGTCAACCCCGAAGTGGCCCACGAGACTATGGCCGGGTTGAACGTGCTTCATGGCGTTGCCCAGGCCTGGGAGGCGGGCAAGCTGCTCCACATCGATCTGAACGACCAGGTGATCGGTCGCTACGATCAGGATTTCCGTTTCGGCTCGGCCAATCTGAAGGCGACATTCTTCCTGGTGAAGTTTCTGGAAGATGTGGGTTTTGATGGCCCGCGACAGTTCGACGCGCACGCCTATCGCACCGAAGATCTGGAGGGGGTCAAGGACTTTGCGCGAGGGTGTATCCGCACCTACCTGATCCTCAAGGAGAAAGCGCGCCGCTGGAACGCCGACCCGGAGATCCAGGCCCTGCTGGCCGAGATCAATGCCGGCGACCAGGGGCCTGTCGTATACAGCCGCGAGCATGCCGACGCCCTGAAGGCCCGCGAGTTTGACCGGGCGGCCCTGGGCGCGCGAGGGCTGGCCTACGAGCGTCTCGACCAGTTGACTATCGATCTGTTGCTGGGGGTGCGATGAGCTACCTGCTCGGTCTGGACCTTGGCACGTCGGGCGCGCGGGCGGTGCTTGTGGATGCGGAGGGTGGCGTGTGTGCCACGGCAACGGCAGCGTATCCCCTCAGCCAGCCACGCCCGCTCTGGAGCGAGCAGGACCCCGCCGACTGGTGGCGCGGGGCGCGCGAAGCTCTGCGCGCTGTGCTTGCGAGGAGTGGGGTACGTGGTGAGGCGGTGGCAGCGCTCGGTCTTACCGGGCAGATGCACGGCGCTACCTTCCTCGACGCTGCTGGCCAGGTGATCCGCCCGGCGATCCTGTGGAACGACCAGCGCACTGCCGCAGCCTGCGCCGAGATGACCCGGCGCGTCGGCGCCGAGCGCCTGGTGGCGATTACCGGCAATCCCGCCCTGACCGGCTTCCAGGCGCCCAAGATCCTCTGGCTGCGCGCCGAAGAACCGGCCCACTATGCCCGCGTCGCTCACGTGCTGCTGCCGAAGGACTACATTCGCTTCCTGCTCACCGGCGAGCTGGCTACCGACGCGTCTGACGCCGCCGGCACGTTGTTGCTCGATCTGCGCGCCCGAGACTACAGCCCGGAACTGCTCGAGGCCCTGGAGATCCCGCGCGCCTGGCTGCCGCAGGTCCACGAGGGGCCGGAGGTAACGGGGGGCCTGCGTCGCGACGTGGCGACCGATCTGGGCCTGCCTGTCGGCTTACCGGTGGTGGCCGGCGGTGGTGACAATGCCGCGGCGGCGGTGGGGGCCGGCGTGGTGCGCGCCGGCGTCGTGAGCAGTTCAATCGGTACGTCGGGGGTGATCTTCGCCCACAGCGACACCCCGGCGCTCGACCCGCAGGGCCGGCTCCACGGCTTCTGCCATGCCGTGCCGGGGGCCTACCATCTGATGGCCGTAATCCTGAGCGCTGGCGGCGCCTTTCAGTGGCTGCGGGATACCCTGCGCGCCATCGCCCCGGATCTGAGCTACGAGCAACTGGTCACCCTGGCCGCAGCCACCCCGCCCGGCGCCGAGGGACTGCTCTTTGCGCCCTATCTGACCGGCGAACGCACGCCGCACCTCGACCCGCTGGCCCGCGGCGCGTGGGTTGGTCTGACCAGTCGCCATGGCCTGGGCCACCTGGCCCGCGCAGTGATGGAGGGCGTCGTGTTTGCTCTGCGTGATGGGTTGGAGATCATGCGCGCCCTGGGGACGCCGATCGCCGAGATCCGCGCCACGGGCGGCGGCGCAAAAAGCGCCCTCTGGCTGCAACTCCAGGCTGATGTGTACGGCGTTCCGGTGTGGACGCTCGCCGCTGAGGAGGGACCGGCCCACGGCGCGGCGCTGCTGGCCGGGGTAGGGGCCGGCCTCTTCGCTGACGTTGCCGAGGCGGTGCGTCGCGGGGTGCGCCTGGCCGGCGTCACCGAACCTGACGCGGAGCGCGCCCGGCGCTACTCCGAATGCTATGCCGCCTACACCGGGGTCTACCCGGCCCTGCGGGCGACGATGCACCTTCTGAGATGAACATACGGGGAAACCGGATTTCCCCATCCCCCTCCCTGCGGGGAGGGTTTGGGAGGGCTACGCCCTCCCAAGGAAACAACTCGCCAGCGGGGAGGGTTTGGGAGGGCTACGCCCTCCCAAGAACAATAATATTTTCATTCTGGCTTTGTGCGGGGCGCAGCCGCATGGACGGCTGAGATGAACAGCGGCAGCGATCACCCCTCTGTGATGAACCAGCTTCCCCCGACCCGCAGTACGGGGAGGCCCTCGGTTCCACCCATCAGCGTGGCAAGGGCGCTGGTGCGTTCACGCACCACCTGGCCTTCGCCATCGAGCCACTGGAGCGTCACCTGCCCGTCAACAACGCGCACAACGGCCCGGTCATCTTTTCGCTCAATCACTTCCGTGCCGGTGAAGGTGATCTGCACCATGACCATGGTGCCATAGACCGGACGCGCAGCGCTCTGGGCGTGAGTGGCGAGCATGCGGCTGAAGACGAGCCGCTGGTCAGCCCGTTCACTCGGGGCAAAGTAACTTGCCAGGCGTTCGGCCCAACCCCGCCGCGCGGTTTCGTCGGTCAGATTGGCCTGGAGCGCCTCATTCAGGGTAGTAAGGAAGCTCTCGACCACGGCCTGCGGTGTTGGTCCGCCGCGGCCAACGAGATCTTCCTCAGAAAGACCGGCTCCACAGGCCGGTAGCAGGAGCAAGACGGCCAGGAGCGCAGGGAGCAGCCTGAAGCGATACCATCTCATATGCCGGTTCGGATTGTGAGGGATCCGCGGGTTTCCCTTCACTCCTTCAAAAGAGGTGTGGGAGCGCGCGCCCCTTCCCCACAGGGAGGGGCGTGGGGAAACGGGGTTTCCCTTGTTTCATATTTACCGCTGCGCGGGCGTGGCCGGCGGAGCCGTTTCCCGGAAAGGCCGCGGCGGGGGCGGGAGTTCGGCGCGCACGATCTGTCCGGCGTTGGCGAGGTACATGATCGGACGCGCGCCGCCGTCATCAACGGCCATTCCCGCCAGTTCAGCCAGTTGCAACGCGCCGTCCGGGCGCGCTTTCATCTGCTGGATGATCGTGCCGGAGACCTTTTCCATCTGAATGATCCGTTCGCCGAGTGTATCGAGCAAGAAGAAATAGCCATTCTCCGGGCCGTTGCCGGTGACGAAGAAGCGCGTCACGCTGGTGAGTGGCGGGGTGATTGGCTCGGGTGTGACCTCGCCCACAAGCTGGCCCTGGCTGAAGACCAGCACAGTGCCATTGGAACGGAGCAGGTAGATACTTCCGTCCACGCTCATATCAACGACCGTGCTCAGGTCCACCTCAGCAATGCTGGCCGGGTCGAGCCAGTAATCTGGCGGGTCGCCGAAGCTACCCGAGCGATAGCGCAGCACCTCATTGGGCTGGGCGCCCCAGACGTAGAGGTTCCCGGCGTACTCCTCGACATCGAGCCGGTCGCGGGTGGTCCAGATCTCGCTGGCGCCGAGCCTGGAGTAGTTCCAGTTACCGCCGGTGCGGAAGTAGTACCCGGCGCCGGTGGCGGCCTGATCCACGGCCACCACCTGATCAATGCGCCAGACGGCCGCGCGCAGGGCGCCGACAACCGTGCTGCCCACGGGCTGTCCGGGGCTGAGATAGGGCACAGGGGTGCCGCCATCGCGGGGAATGCGATAGAGGCGGGCAGCGCGCTGGTCGGTATCCAGGGCATAGAGGAAGCGTGAGGCCTCCAGCACAGCCGTATCGGTGATGGTGCCGGTGGGGGGCGGCACGATCACATCGGCGAAGCGCCCGGCGGGCAGGGTGGCGAGCACGACGGGATCATCAAAAAAAGTCAGGCGCTGCACAGCGGCCAGGGCGCGCTCATACTCGCGCTGCAACTCCTGGTAGCGCAACCAGAGGGGGGGATTGGTATCGGTCACGCTGGGGCTGGCCCGCAGTTGCTCGATGGCCTGGCGGGTCAGTTCCAGCGCCTCCAGGGCCATCCCATCGGACGGCGCAGCGCGCACCTGGTTGAGGCGTTCGTCGGCGGCGGCAAAGTAGGCCAGCACCACCTGCTGATCGTTGTGCCGGGTCAGGGTAATGCCATAGAAGATCAGCGCGGCGATGACCAGGGAGAGGATGGTCAGCAAGGCCCAGGGAAAGGGCGGGCGGGTGCGGCGATACGAGAGCCCGTGGCGGCGGGGGATGGGGCGCGCAGGCGCGGGCCGGCGGGTGCGCGGACGGCGCAGGCGCTCGTCGACTGCGATGCGCAGGCGGTGGAAGGGCAGCATCAGCCGCTCCTGCCAGGTCATATCCACCAGCGGGCGGTGAATGTAGCGAGGCTGGTAGGGCCGCCCCTGGCTGATCGCCGCGGTATCAGCAAGATCGATCCGTCGCACGCCCCCCTCTGCGGGACCCTCTTCACCCAGAAAGACCGACGGTGGCAGGTTCTCACGGCGCAGGGGAGCCAGTTCGGGTTGTTCACGGCTGCGGGTGTAGCGCTCGGCGATACTCTCGCCGACATCGAGGGGCGCCGGGCGTGGCGGTGGGGCCGGGGAGTGCGCCGGCTGCGCGGGCATGGTGTAGAGAGGGTCAGGGGTTGGCTCAGGCGTCGGAGCGACAGGCGGGCGCCCGAACCCCAGTCGCTGCGCCAGCCCGCTGAACCAGGATGGGGCGACCGGCGCGGCATCCGGCTGCGCCGGGGCAGCGCCTGCCCGCCACAGGCCCCCGGCGGTGCGCTGGCGCGGCAGGGAGTGTACCGTCAGCGTCAGAGCGTGGGCCGTGACCAGCCCCGCCGCGAGGGCCCGCTCCTTGAGGCGCATTGCCGTTGCTCCGGCGTCACCGGGGCGCAGCAGGGCCTCCACCTCGGCGCGACTGAGCAGACTGGCAAAGGCGCTGGAGCAGACGATCGCCCCTTCACCCGCCCCCAGGGAGCAACGGAACAGCTCCGGCTCGATGAACAGACTGGCGCCCAGCGCGCCCGACCGCGCAAACAGTGCCGCGCTCACCGCCGCCGGGTCCCAGACAGGATGGGCCGGCAAGGCCCGCAGGCGGCCCTCGCTCAACACATAGGCCTGAGCGGGCTGCACCTGGGCCACATACAGCGTCCCCTCGCGTAACACGGCGGCAGTGCAGCCCACGGTAACGCGCTCGGCTGCGGGGAGGTTGAAGTTCTGTTCGTAGAGCGCCTTGTTGGTGGCCCGCAGGGCGGCCCGCAGCGCCGCCGTCACGCTGAAACTGTCATCATCGTAGAACGCGCGTCGGAACACCCGTAGCGCCAGCTTGCACGCCGCGACACCGCGGGCGCCATCGCCGTCAGCCTCTACCACCAGATACAGCCGGCCCTTGCGCGCCTCCGGGGCAGGGGGGGCGGCGCTCTCCGCTGCACTGATCAACTCGTCAGGCTCCTGGTCGTTGCCGTCCACGAGCCCGAACTGGCCGGTGCGAACCTCAAACCGCTCCATACCGCGCTTTCCTGTGGTGTCCTTCGCCCTGGGATTATAGCATACCGGCCCGGGGCAGGACGTCCGGCGGGTCCAGCGGTTGCTGCTAAGGTTTGAAAAAGCTATAATAGACAAACTAAAGTAAGAATAGGCGCAACCGGGTTTCCCCAATCCTCTGCCTGCCCTTAAGGAGGGGCACGGGGAAACCCGGTTTCCGCATCCCCCAGCCAGCGTGGGGGGCGCCTGGCGCCCCGGCAGGGAGGGCGCGTGGGGAAACCCGGTTTCCCCATTTCCCAACCGCTGGTGGGAGCGGCTGGAACCCCCACAGGCAGGGGTGCGGTTCGACAGGCTCACCGCAGGTGGGGAAACCCGGTTTCCCCGTATTTTTCACATCAGGGCCCATTCGCGAGGCGCACAACGCCAGCATGCAACCGTGGGAGGGCTACCCCCTCCCTGGCCCTCCCCCGCTGGGGGAGGGAACCGGGCTCCTCCCCTCAGGGGGGCGTGGGGAAACCCGGTTTCCCCGCATTTTTCACATCAGGGCCACGTTTTGCCTGCTTCCTGGAGGAGCCTATGGCGCGCGTATCGGTCGTAATCAATGGCGAAGCGCGGATCTTCCCCCTGGGCGCCAACGGGCTGAAGATTGGGCGGCAGCTCGATAATGAGATTGTTCTGAACCACGCGACGGTCTCGCGCCATCATGCCCGGATCGAGCTGCGTGGTCATCAAGCCTGGGTAATGGATCTTGACAGCCGCAACGGGATCACCGTGAACCGCCTGCGGCTGAAAGAGGAGCTACTCAGCGACGGCGACGTTATCGGCGTTGGCCCCTTTGAACTGCGCTACGAAGACCGCGCGGCCCAGGAGGTCGTCTTTGACGATAACCGCTACTTTCCTCTGGCCTCGCACGGTCAGGCCGTGGGCGCGCCCGAGCAGCGCCTGGCGCCCGCCGATCTGCAAGAGTTTTACGCCATCGGCATGCGCCTCACCCAGGTAATGGATTACCGCGAACTGCTCGAACAGGTGATGGAGGAAGTGCTGCGGGTCGTGCCGGCGCAGCGGGGCCTGCTCCTGCTCACCCGGGGTGAGGAACTCGTGCCGCGGGTCGTGGTACCCCCTGGCACCGGCGAAGTGGCCATCTCGAGCACCATCGTCCGCAAAGCGCTTCACGAGGGCGAGGCAGTGCTGACCCGTGATGCGCGCCTCGACTTCGCCGGCGCCGAGAGCATCATCAGCGCCAACATCCGCTCGGCCCTGTGCACTCCGCTGATGGCGGAAGGTCATGCCATCGGTCTGATCCTGCTCGACTCACCGGGCCGTGAGCAGTTCAGCGAACGCGACCGCGACCTGGTAGTTGCCATCGCCAACTTCGCCGCTGTCGCCATTGAACGCGCCCGTCTCACCGAAGAACTGCGTATGCAGGGGCAGTTGCGCCAGAACCTCGAACGCTTTCTTTCGCCCAACCTGGCCCAGGCGCTGGCGCGTTACTTCGCCCAGCACGGGCGGCTCTGGGAGGCCCAGGAGGAGATCGTGACCGTGCTCTTCGCCGATGCCCAGGGTTTCACCGCCCTCGCCGAACGTCTCTCGCCCCGTGAAGTGCAGGACCTGCTCAACGAGTACCTGCATGAATTGACCGAGGTGATTTTCCGCTACAATGGCACTGTGGACAAGTACACCGGTGACGGGATCATGGCCTTGTTCGGCGCGCCCCGCCTGCCCGATGAGCCGCCCGACGACCAGCACGCTGTTCGCGCCGTAGCCGCCGCGCTGGAGATGCAGGCTGCCCAGCGACGTCTGGTGAGCCGCTGGGAGGCTGACCGATCATTTGCCATTCGCATCGGCGTGAACACCGGCCCCGCCTACACCGGCTTCTTCGGCACACGCCATCGCCTGGAGTACACTGCTATCGGCGATACGGTGAACACGGCCTCGCGCCTCGAGGGCCGGGCCGAAGCGGGGAGTGTGCTGATCGGCGAGACGACCGCCAGCCTGCTGGGGGATCGCTTTCGGCTTGAAGAGGTGGGCGAACTGGCCCTGAAGGGGCGCCAGCGCCGTGTGCGGGCCTTCAAGGTGCTTGGACCGGCCTAGGCAGCGCCCCTCAGCCGCCGTTCAGGGGCGGACAGAACGTATGGGCGCCGATCTGAGGCTCAGCCCGAAGGGGCGGGCCGCTCCAGCGAAGCTGGAGAGCCTGCGCTGAGCCTGTCGAAGCGGGGAGACCAGAGCCGGGCGCGGGGGCGTTCCAATGAAGTCAAAGACCGCCTTCACCAGGCCGTACTTTTCGTCGCGGTACAGGCCGCGTTGGCTCGGATGTTCTGTCCGCTCTTAAAAGGGCGGGGGGCGGGGGAAACCCGGTTGCCCCATACGTTCAGGTTAGACGGTCATGCGCATGGCGCACAACGCCGCGATGAACATGGGGTATCTTTGGGAGGGCGCAGCCCTCCCAAACCCTCCCCTCAGGGAGGGCGTTGGGGAAACCCGGTTTCCCCATTTCCCAACCGCTGTTGGGAGCGGCTGGCGCCCCATAGGCAGGGGTATGGGGAAACCCGGTTTCCCCGTATTTTTACCTCAGGAAGCATCAAAACACAATGCCTGTTGTTGTCGGAATACGCTTCAAGGATAGTGGCAAAGTCTACTACTTCGACCCGCGCGATCTCGACCTGCGCGCCGGCGAGTATGTCATTGTTGAAACCGTACGTGGCCTGGAACTGGCCCGGGTGGCTCATGAACGCCGTGAAGTACCGGCGGAGGAGATCGTCGCCGAACTGAAGCCGGTGGTACGCCGCGCCGAAGCGGCAGATTTCGAGCGCCTGCGCCAGTTACAGAGCCGGCATGACGAAGCCCTGGCCCGCTGTGCCGAGAAGGTGCGCGAGCACGGGCTGCCGATGAAACTGGTCAAGGCCGAGTACAGCTTCGACGGCTCACGGCTGACCTTCTACTTCACCGCCGAAAAGCGCGTAGACTTTCGCATGCTCGTCCGCGATCTGGCGCGCACCTTTCGCAGCCGCATCGAGCTGCGGCAGATCGGCCCCCGCGACGAGGCCAAGCTCCTCGGCGGGATCGGCCCGTGTGGGCGCATCCTCTGCTGCGCCTCGTTCCTGCCCGATTACGCCCGTGTGAGTATCAAAATGGCCAAGGACCAGGATCTGCCTCTGAACCCCAGCAAGATCAGCGGTGTCTGTGGCCGACTGCTGTGCTGCCTGTCATACGAGCACGAACAGTATGTTACCATGCGCGCCGAGTTGCCACGCAAGGGCACGTGGGTGCAGACCCCGGACGGCCCCGGTGAGGTGATAGCCCAGCTTGTGCTGAAACAGCAGTTGCTGGTGCAACTTGCCAGTAGCGGCATGCAGGAGATCTATGATCTGGACCAGATTGAGGTGTCCACGGCTCAGGTGGCTGCGCTGGCCCAGGCGCGCAACGCCGAAGGCATCACGCCCGCCGCGCAGCAGCACCGGGCTGAACGCGAGCGTGGCGAGCGGCGCCGGTTGCGTGACGAGATCGACACCTACGATGCCTTTGATGAACTCGACTTCCTCGAGGACGAGGACGATACCGCCCTGACCCCACCGATCACCGCGCCTGATCTGGAGCTCAGCGCACCTGCCGGCTCGCCCGAGAGCGACAACGCTCCCGACGCGCCCGCCGACGCTGCGCTGGCGCCCGCCACGCGTCGCCGTCGCCGTCGGAGCGGGCGGGGCGACCCGAAGCCACCCGAATAATGCCGGCGACGAGGAGGTGATGGTCTTTCAGCAATTAATCCGCTATGCGCCTGACCCCGTCGGGCTGAAGCCCCTGGCTATGGGAAGCCAGGCTCGCCTTCGCGGGCTAGAGCGGATAATGCACTGGAAGACCACCACATCCTCCCCACAGGGAGGGGCAGGGGCGTGGGGAGACCCGGTTTCCCCATATGTTCACATCAGGCCCCATTCGCGAGGCGCACAACGCCAGCATGAAATGAAACGCGTAGAGACGCAGCGCCACTGCGTCTCTACACCCAAACCCTCCCGCCAGGGAGGGGCGTGGGGAAAACCGGTTTTCCCATAGGTTCATATTAGACGACTCAGAATGGCTCAAGGAGGCCCTGCGTGGAGATCATCCCCGTTGATGCGCACATTACCGCGATTGACCATAACCTCCTGGGTATCCCCGGTATCGGTGTAACCTACGTGGTTCGCGGCGAGACCGTAGCCCTGGTTGAGACGGGCACCTCGTTGACCGTGCCCCACACTCTCGCTGGCCTTGAACAGCTCGGTATTCGTCCCGAAGAGGTTGAGCACATTCTGTGCACCCACATCCACATGGATCACGCCGGCGGCGCGGGCTATCTGGCCGCCGTGCTGCCCCGCGCGCACGTCTACATTAACAGTTCGGTCAGCAAGCACCTGGTTGATCCGAGCAAGCTTCTGCCGAGCGTGCGCCGGGCGGTTGGCGAAGAGGCCTGGCCGTTGCACGGCGACATCAAGCCCATCCCCGCCGATCGCCTCCTTCCTGCCGAGAACCTGCGCCTTGACCTGGGCCGCGACGTGGTGCTGGAAGCGATCGCCACCCCGGGTCACTCGCCCGACCACCTCTCCTACTGGGATCACAAGAGCGGCGGCCTGTTCATCGGCGACGCCGCAGGGCTGGCCATGGATCGCTGGCGCCTGGCGCTCCCGGTGACGCCCGTGCCCGCCTATGACCTGGAAGCCCACCGGGCGACGATCGCGCGCCTTCGCAGCTACCACTTCCCACGAATCTACATTACCCACTACGGACCTCATGACGATGTAGACTACGAACTCAACCGCGCCCAGGAGAAGCTCGAAGAACTGGTCGCTCTGGTGGATGCCGCCATCGCCGCGGGTGATCCCGATGTGAACGCCCTGGCCGCCCGCTGGCTGCCCTACCCCGACGACAGTCCGGCTGCCCTGGTGGCGCGCTGCTGGAGCCAGATGAGCGTCGCCGGTTTGATTCGCTACGAAACCAAACGGCGCCAGAGCGTCGAGACCGACCGTGAACGCGCTTGACTACACCATCCTGGCCGGCGTCGCGCTGCTGGTCGTCCTTGGCATCTACTGGGGGCTGATCCGGCAGGTGATAGCCGTGGTTGGTCTGGTGGTGGGAGTGGCCCTCGCCGGGCGCTACGGTCCGCTCGTGGCGATCTGGTTAAGTTCGTTTATCGCCGACCCGGGCGTGGCTGGCGCGGCGGGCTTCCTGGCCGTGCTGCTGCTGGTCAGCGCCACAGCCAGCCTGGTGGCCTCGCTGTTGCGGCTGTTTGTCGGCCTGCTCTTCCTGGGCTGGCTTGACCATCTGCTGGGTGGCCTGCTGGGATTGGCGCAGGCGCTGCTCGCCGCCGCCGCGCTCGTGCTGGTGATGCATACCTACCCTCTCTCCCTCTGGAGCGAGGCGCTGCAGACCTCGCTGCTGGCCGCGCCGCTGCTGCGTCTGAGCGCGATCTATGCGCCGCTCCTGCCGGAGGTGTTTCGTGTCCTGAGGTGAAAATAGGCGGCCAGCGGAGAGGGTTTGGAAGGGCTGCGCCCTTCAACGGGTTTTACCTGCTCTGGAATGGGCTTCCTGGGACGCAGAGGGGAAATGGGCCAACGAATGGGAAACGAATAAACGAATGCGCA
>CAKZKA010000108.1 GCA_937120965.1 uncultured Chloroflexota bacterium | reverse complement strand
GGGGGGTGTGGCCGAAGCATTCGCGTGGGCGGCCAGGGCGCCCACGGTGGGGGTGGGTGCGAATGCTTCGGCCCTACGGTGGGCGTCGTGATAATCCCCCGGCGCCGACCGGGCACGTGGGGGCCCGCCGGGGCGATCCCGGGGCGGGGGGTGTGGCCGAAGCATTCGCGTGGGCGGCCAGGGCGCCCACGGTGGGGGTGGGTGCGAATGCTTCGGCCCTACTCTTCGTGTTCCGGCGGCAACAGGGCGTCCCACCAGATCTTGCCGGAGCGTTTCTGCTGGAAATCCACGTGGATATGTTTGGGTTCGGTGTATTCGAGCATCCCCGCCACGCCCATCTCGCGTCCGATCCCGCTCTCCTTGAAGCCGCCGAAGGGCGCGTGGGGGTTGAGCATGTGGTGGTCATTGATCCAGATCGTGCCCGCGCGCAGACGCTTGGCGACCTCGATGGCCTGCTGCACGTCCCGCGACCAGACCGAGGCGGCCAGGCCGTACATCGAGTCGTTGGCCATGGCAATCGCGTCGCCGATCTCTTCGTAGCGGATCACCGCCAGCACTGGACCGAAGATCTCCTCCTGGGCCAGGCGGGAGCGGTTGTCTACATGGGTGAAGATCGTCGGCTCAAGGTAGGGGCCCTGCTCGTAGAGGGCGCCGACGGGCCGCCCGCCGCCGATGGCCAGCCGCGCGCCCTCCTCGCGCCCGATACGGATGTAGTTTTCCACCCGTTCGCGCTGGGTAAAGCTGATCAGCGGCCCGATGTCCGTCTCCAATTCCAGGGGATCGCCGATGCGCAACTGGCGTGTGCGCGCGACCATGCGCTCGACCACCTCATCGTACATAGACGTGTGGACAAAGCAGCGCGTGCCCGCCTCGCAGAGCTGCCCGGCGTGGTAAAACATCGCGAACAGAGCGCCGTCAATCGCCTTGTCGAGGTCGGCGTCGGGGAGCAGCAGAGTGGGTGACTTGCCGCCCAGTTCCAGGGTCACCTTCTTGATGTGCGGCGCAGCCAGGGCCATGATTCGTCGCCCGACCTCAGTGGAGCCGGTGAAGGCAACCTTGTCAACCTGCGGATGGGCCACCAGGTAGTCGCCGATGCTCCCGCCGGGGCCGGTGATCATGTTGATCGTGCCGCGGGGTAGCAACCCGGTCTCGTCAATCATGCGCACCAATTCGATCGAGGTGAGCGGCGCCTGGGTGGCCGGTTTGAAAACCACCGTGTTGCCAGTGGCCAGGGCCGGGCCGAGTTTCCAGACGGCCATGCAGAAGGGGTAGTTCCAGGGAATAATCTGCGCGCAGACGCCGAACGGATCGCGCCAGACGAAGCTCCAGGTCAGAGTGGGGAAGTCGTTCCAGGGTAACGGCTCGTAGGGCGAGCGGCGGGCCAGTTCGGCAAAAACGCGCATCATGTGCAGCCCGAGGGGGATGTCGTTGTAGGTGGTTTTGCGAATGGGCACGCCAACGTCGCGGCTCTCCAGCTCGGCCAGTTCAAAGGCGCGTTCTTCCATCACATCGGCGATCTTGTGCAGGATGCGGGCGCGCTCGAAGTGCGGCGTGTGCGGCCAGGGGCCGTTGTCGAAGGCGTTGCGCGCCGCCGCCACGGCCCGATCCACATCGGCGGTGCTGGCGCTGGCGACCCGGGCGAGCAGCCGGCCCGTGGCCGGCTCGGTCACATCGAAGGTCGCTGCACCCTCCGCATCGCACCACTCGCCATTGATGAACAACTGGTGGTACGGAACCTCGGTCTCGTCAGTATCAAGCGCCATCGCTTTGCTCCTTTGGCGATCCCAGCTAGAGACAGGAAATGCTGCTATGCGTTATCATAACACGCTGCGTCAATAGTGTGCAAGCGTGGGGCCTACCCAGGGCTAGCGGGAGGCTTCGGGAGGGCGCAGCCCTTCCAGGAACAATCATTTTCACCCTGGTGTTGTGCGGCGCGGCCGCATGGACGGCTGATGCATAGATACCGCTGGCGAATCCCGGGCACGCGGGCCTCCGGCCCGCATGTGGGCGAGACGCCCGCGCACGCGGCCTGGACAAAACGACGTTCGCCAGCCGTATCCTGAGAAGGGGTCGGGAGGGGGGCGCTGAGGGCCTACTGGCCCTTCCAGGCGCGGATGATGCGCAGGTAGAAATCGGCGGGCAGGGGGCGCCCGCTGGCGTCGGTGTAGGCCGCGGGGGCAACGGCTGTGCCCTCCGGCCACTCGTTCCAGGTCTCGATCAGCACCAGATCGGCGTCCTCCGGCACGGCCGCCAGGCTGGCGCGCAGAAACGCGCCGGGCGCGCGAGGTCCACCGCCGGGGGGCAGATCGCGCGGCTGCACCCGTGGCTCGGTGACCCGGGGGATGCGCGAGTTGTCGAAGCCCGGACCAACGCTGCTCACCCGGTAGCCGCGCAACTCGCCGGTGTAGGGGCCGTTGAGAGCTGTGCCCCAGCGATAGACGCCATCGGCCACGTCGGCAGCGGCGGGAAGGCCAGCGGGTGGCGGCGCGCTCAGCCACGTCTCTTCCAGAATCAGCCACGGCGCTACGCCAAAATCGGCGGCGAAGGCGCGCTTGACGCTGCTCCAGAGTTCGCCGCTCACCCCAATGTCGTCGCAACAGATGGTAGTGTAGGTGATGATGATTGGCCGACCATTGACCGTGGCCCACATATCCCGCGGCACCCGCCGAAAGAAATCGCGAATATGCCTGTCGTAGAAGAAGTAGCCGCTGCGCGGATCGCTCACCGGCATCCGCGGCACGTCTGGCCCGGTCCGGTAGCCATTGCCCAGGTAGGCCTGAAACATGCCTTGCTGGGCGGTGGTATCGAGAAACATGCCGATCTGCAGCGGCTGCTCCAGCACACCATTCGCCTGTACCAGCAGGTCAATGCGATCCTGCTTGAACCAGGGATGGGGATGATCGCCCCAGCTCACCGGGAAGACCATATCAATCCCCGTTGCGCCCATGGTCCGGAGTTCCTGCTCGTACCAGTCATAGTTGTAGGAGGAATAGCTCGCGCCGTCGCGCAGGTCGGGATCGTTGGGCAGCGGGGTGATCCAGCCCGGGGGCAGAAAGCGCACCTGAGCCGGGTCACACTCTTGCTCGGGGCAGTTGTACCAGTAGAAGAAGAACGTGCCAAGCGGCGGACGGCGCGCCGGCGCGGGCGGCGTGGCTTGTGACGCAACCGGCGTAATCGGGGCCGGCGTGGCGCTCGCCGATGCCACCGGCGCCGTGGCCGGAGGCGGGACGGGCGGCGCGGCACAGGCGGCCAGCACGAGGAGCGCCAGTAAGGCGAGTAGCATCTGACGTGCAGTGAAGGTTGTCATGCTGATGTGAACATACGGGGAAACCGGGTTTCCCCATACCCCTGACTGTGGGGGCGGCAAGCCCTCCCCACCGGGAGGGTTTGGGAGGGCGAAGCCCTCCCAGGAAACAACCCACCAGCGGGGAGGGTTTGGGAGGGCTGCGCCCTCCCAAAAATAATTATTTTCATTCCGTCGTTGTGCGGCGCAGCCGCATGGATGACTGATGTGAACATACGGGGAAACCGGATTTCCCCATACCCCTGCCTGTGGGGCGCCAGCCGCTCCCAACCGCGGTTGGGAAATGGGGAAACCGGGTTTCCCCACCTGTGGTGAGCTTGCCGAACCACCCCCCTCCCTGCGGGGAGGGTTTGGGAGGGCGCAGCCCTCGTGGATGACTGAGGTGAACAGAGAGGAACCCCGGTTTCCCCTCTGTTCACCTTCGGGCATCCGGCTCACCCGTGCATCTCCCTGCCCGTGGCGACGATATCCGCCAGCACCGCGGCGGCGGTGACGGCAACGCCGGCGCCGGGGCCGCGAATAACCAGGGGGCGCTCGGCGTAGCGCGTGGTGGTGAAGCTGAAGAGATTGTCGGGGCCGCGCAGGCCGGCGAGCGGATGGTCGGCAGGCACGATCTGGAAGCCGACACGGGCGCCCTCGGGCGTGACGCTGGCCACGTAGCGCAAGGCGCCCCCCGTGGCCCGCGCCGCAGCCACTCGTTCGGCCATTGGCGCATCAAGCTCTTCCAGGCGTGCCATGAACTCGTCCAGTTCGAGATGGGCAAACTCCGGCGGGTACCACGGCTCCGGAGGGATCTGGTCAATCGTCCAGGGCTGGCCGCATGTGCGCCCCAGAATGAGCGCCTTGCGCGCCACGTCCAGGCCGCTCAGATCATCGCGGGGGTCGGGTTCGGTGTAGCCGAGGGCGTGGGCCTCGCGCAGGGCGACCGAGAGCAGCTTGCCGGCCTCCAGTTCCGTGCAGAGGTAGCCCAGGGTGCCGCTCATCACGGCCTCAATGCGCAGCACCTCATCGCCGCTGTCGAGCAGGCCCTGGAGGGTGCCGATCACCGGCAAGCCAGCGCCTACCGTAGCCTCGTAGCGAGTCGCGCCATTTTCGGTCAGCGTCCGGAAATCGTGGTAGGCCGCGCAGAGGGGCTGCTTATTGGCCGTCACAACGCGGTGGCCAAAGCGCACCGCGTCGGCCAGGATCACCGTCGTGCCGGCATACGCCGAGACGTCCACGGCAACACCCTGGGCGCTGATGGGCAGCACACCCAGACTGCCGCGCCGGGGCGCGCCCTGGTCGGCCAGGGTGCGCCCGGCAGCTTTGGCCTCCAGGATGGTCAGCACCGTTTCTGGAGGCAGGGGCGCGCCGGAGAAGAACATGCCGGTGCTGTCGGCAATTGCCAGGTAGTCAATCGAAAAGCCGTAGCGGCGGAGAATGGCCTCGCGCCGGGCCAGGATCTGCCGCGCCAGTTCCCGCCCAACGCTGCCAAGGCCGATCTGGACAATCTGAATGCGTTTCATGCCCCCTCGGTTCCACTCGTTGGCGCTCCTGCGGCAGTAACTGTACCGGCAGGGCGCTGTTCTTCCAGCAAGAGTTTGTGCAGCGCGGAGTGGTCGAGCGCGCCGTCGCCACGCGCCACCAGACGCTCGTAGCGTTCCAGGGTGTCGTCGAGGTGGGGCAGGCGCACCCCCGCTGTGTCGGCCAGGGCGCGGGCGAGGCGCAGGTCCTTGAGCTGGGTGGTCACTCGCCCGCCCGGAACGTAGCTGCGCGAGGCCATCCGCGCGCCGTGGATGTGCAACACGCGTGAGTCGGCGAACCCACCCGCGAGGGCCTGCCGCAGCCGCGTCAGGTCCACCCCGATAGCCTCGGCCAGGACGGTGGCCTCAGCCACGGCCTCGATAGTCAGGCCGACGATGAGCTGGTTGATCACCTTCGCGCTATGGCCGGCGCCGGGGCCGCCCACGTGGACCACGCGGCCCAGGGCCTCCAGCACGGGGCGAGCGCATTCCACGTGCGCTTCGGCGCCGCCGGCCATAATCGCCAGCGTGCCGGTCGCAGCCCCCTCGGGTCCCCCGGAGACCGGAGCGTCTACCCAGCCGATGCCACGGGCCTCCAGGCGCGCGGCGTGGAGCACCGAACGCGCCGGGTCCGAGCTGCCCATATCCACCACCAGGCGTCCGGGGCGCAGGTGCGGCTCCAGCCCCTCCAGCACGGCGTCTACGGCGGGCGAGTCGGCGAGCATCAGGATGCAGATGTCGGAAGCCGCTGCATCGGCCAGGCTCGCGCACAGGGGCAGACCCGCGACGAGCGCCGGGTCGAGCGGCGAACGATTCCAGCCTCGCACGGCGTAACCGGCGCGGAGCAGGGTCTGAGCCATCGGGCGGCCCATCAGTCCCAGGCCGAGCATGCTGACCTGCGCGCTCATCCTGCTCCTCCAAAGGTGCGTTCCATCAGCTTCCGCATCCGCACGGTGGGGTTGGTCGGCTCGTAGTGCACATCCTCCCAACGCAGGGCCGTGCCCGCGGGCACAGGGTGGCGCAGGGTGAGTTCGTGGGCCAGGCCGATGGGCAGCAGGCCGCGCTCCAGCGAGGTCGCCGCGGGGAACAACCGACCGTAGACCGTGTATCCGCCCTCACCGTCGAGACGCTCGCCGGCCGCCAGGTCGCGCTTTGCCACGGCCACCACATCGCCGCGAAAGGCGCCCGGGCAGCCGGTGGCCTCGCCGCGCAACCCCACCCGGAGGACGCTCACCGCCAGCTCCAGACCGATCAGGTGGTAGGGCCGATAGAGGGCCGTGTAGCGCCCGCTGGCATCGGTCACCAGTCCGTATTCGGCAAAACACTGCTTGACATAATCATCAGGAGCAACCACGGTGACATAGACCCCCCAGCGCAGATCGCGGTACACCGGGCGGCCATCGCGCTCCAGGCTGCTGACGACCTCGACGGTGCCGGCGTGGGCCAGCCGCCCGCCCTCCGCCTCGGGGCGGCAGATGTGGGGCAGGTCGTCTACCCCGCAGGGAGGGAAGCGCAGCCCATCGGGCTGGGGGGTGAGTCTGCAGGCATTGGCAACGGCAGCCATTTCAATCGCCGATTTGGTGCCGTCGAGGAACGAGTTAAACATCTGGGGATTAAAGCCGCCCCGCGCCACCTGCTCAGGCGTCAGCCCGTAATGCTCCCAGACCGTTTCGGGCGTGGAGTAGTGGTACGCCGGCAGGTAGCGCGTACCTTTGCCAGCGCAGATCACCTCGAAACCGGAGATGCGGGCCCACTCGACCAGTTCGGCGATCAGCGCGGGCTGATCGCCGTAGGCCAGGGAGTAGACCACCCCGGCCTGGGCGGCCCGGCGGGCCAGGATAGGTCCGGCGAGGGCATCGGCTTCGACGTTGACCATCACAATATGGCGATGGTAGTCTATGGCCAGGAGGCAGTGGGCGATCCCCGCGGCGGGCACGCCGGTGGCCTCAACGATTACATCCAGGCCCGCCGCAGCGATGAGCGCTGCCGCGTCATCGCCCACGTGGGTGCCGCCGGTTGCCAGGGCCTCGGCGAGGCTCCCGGCGGCGAAGCGGGCCTCGGGCCAGCCGGCGCGCAGCAGCGCGCCCCGGGCGCGCTCAGGCGCCAGGTCGGCCACTCCCAGCACGTGCAGGCCGGGCACGCGGCGGGCCTGCGCCAGGAACATCGTGCCGAACTTCCCGGCGCCGATCAACCCGACGCGCAAGGGCCGGCCCGCTTCGGCGCGGGCCGCGAGCAGCGAGAGCAGGTCGCCCGACATAGGTTGCTCCCAATGGTAGATACATGCTTGCCCTGATTATCCCACAGCGTGGTTGATGCTTCAAGGGCGCCCGGATGGCGCATGCCCCACGCACCAGCGCGCGATGGCCGCGTGCCATTCGCGCTCGATTGTTGCCAGGGGCGCCCCCGCCAGGCGCGGCCAGTCGCCGAGGCGGTAGCTGCCGTCCCGATAGGCCCGATAGAGGCGCCGTAGCCCCTCGGGCCGCTCGGTGAAGAGGTAGAAGCTGAGGGCCCAGGCGGCGTCGTAGTCGAACTGCCCGAAGCGGTCGTAACCCTCGCGACGCGCCAGTAGCTCACCGAGCGCCGGGGGCGTGGTCCGGGCGCACAGGCGCTGGAGTTGCGCCCGTCGCGGCGCGGGGCCGGCGGGGCCGCTGCCGGCGAGCAGTTCGGCCAGACCCTCGTCGGCCCAGCCCTTCGGTTCACGGTGGTAGCCCGGCGTGTGCCAGGCGCCGGGGAAGAGGTGCCGCCCCGCCAGATGGTGGCTCAGCTCGTGGCGCAGGCTCTCCTCCAGCCGATTCTCACTCTGCTCCGCCGTTCGGGCGTAGGTGTACAGCGTGGCGGTCTTCTCGTCGTACACACCGTCGGTCTCGACGCCAAAGGCTGTAAAGGCCCGCAGGTAGTCGCGGTAGATGCCCTGACGGGCGAAGATCAGCACGGTGAGCGCCGCGGCCTCTTCACCGGGGATGGGCGCGCGCAAGGCCGATCCCACGATGGAAAAAAAGTTCCCCTGTGCCTGTTCGATCTCGGCCAGGAGCGGCGCAAGGCGCGCCGCCGGAAGGCCGGAGCGGATGCGAACGCCGCCGCCGGAGTGGGTGTAGGGCAGGGCCAGGGCCTCGTAGTCGGCGCGCAGCCGCTCCAGGTGTGCCGTGCCGCCGGCCAGGCGGTCTTGCCCGCGGGCGATGGCGGCGGCGGCGGTGAGGGTCGTGGGCTGGCTATCGCCTGATCCCGGGCCGGCGGGCAGCGGGTCATCAGCGGCCAGGCTGAGGGGTAGCTCGGCGTTTCGCGCCGCGGCCAGGGCCGCATCTAGCTCGGCTCTGGTCCCGGGGTCGAGTTGCGCGTTGCGCAGATGCGCCACAGCCGTGGCGGCGGCGGTGCGCACACCGGGATCGTCGGCGCGCAGCCCGGTCGCAATGAAGCGCCGGTCGGCGGCGCTGAGCAAGCCCGGACGGCTGTGAACGAGGCGGGCGCGCGCCAGGGCGGCCCGATGGCGCAGGGAGGGGCTGAGCGTCGTGTCCTCAGCCAGCCGCTCCAGGGCCGGGCCGGCGCCGAAGTCGGGGTAGAAGAAGGTGTCAAGCAGCCAGATCGCGTCGGCAAGCGCCGACGCATCGCGTTCATTGGCGAGGAGACCGGCAAGCGTGGCGCGCAGGGCGCTGGCGCGGGAGCGCATCACCAGTTCGTGGGCCCGGCTGCCCCGCGGCGCCTCGGCGAAGCGCCCCAGGACCCGCAGGGCATTGCGGCGCGCGCGGGCGTGGGAGCCGTGGGCGGCCATGTCGAGCAGCGTGTCGGTGAGGGCCAGATCGGTGCGGGGGCGCAGGGCGGCGGCGAGGTCTTCGGCGCAGGCATAGCCGGCCCCGGGGAGCACCTCAAGCAGCGCCGCCGTGTCGGGGTAAGTAGCCGCAGGGCAGTTGGGGGTGCGGATGGGCGGCGCAACAGGCGCGACGGCCAGCGGCAGCCCCGATGTCGGGATGGCTACCAGCACAGCCATGGCGATGAGCCAGGCGAAGCGCCTGAACTTGAGACGCGGATGGACCATGGGCGGGCGGGTTCGAGAGGGCCAGGCTCGCCCGGAAAGATCGCTGTTCATACCCATCGGATGCGGCGCAACCGCGCGGCTACCTCCGGCGGGCTACAACGACCCGACCAGATCCTGTCGTTGCCGGATGGCAATGCCTGCTCGCCCGGCTGCGCCCGGCTCCAGCACACACAGGGCGCGGCGGTAATCGAGCGTAACCCGGTCGAAGCGAGCCAGAACACCGTTGCCAAGATTGGCGCGCCCGGCGCGACACAGGTCGCCGTGGTCGCCCTCAGGGGCGTCGAGGGCCACGTCGCGCACCTCAAACGGGCCGATGCGCAGCCCCGCGGCCACGCCCCGCCGCACGGCGCAACCGCTGGCGAAGCCGTGGCCCTCGGCGGTGGCGCTACCGTGGCTCAGCCCCACCCGGGCCGCCAGATCGGCGCTCAAGGTAAGCGCGCCGTTGGAGCCAGTATCAATCGTTAACAATGGCAGTTCCAGACACCGCTGCAACGTGGCGTGATCGCCCCCCGGCGCCAGCAGGCTGGCGCCGGCCAGGGCCGGAAAATGATCAAAGAACTGCAAAGGCAGAACCGCGCCCGTCTCGCCGGGGGCGGGCGGCTCCAGATCGGGGTGGCACAGGCGCACGCGCCGCTCTGCGTAGTGAATACTGAGGGAAAGGTTGCTGAGAACATTGTAGCCCAGCACCACATCCACCTCGAACGGCGCCTGGCGCAGATCCACGGCCAGCGCGTAGAGATCGCGCAGGTACAGATCCCCCAGGCGCAACCAGGGCAGCACCGTTTCGGTGAACGGCACACCATCGCTGGTAGCGTCGGAGCCAAGGGCGAAATCGCCGATACGCAGGCCCAGGCGCCGGGCCAGTCCCAGGTCAATCGCCGAGGGATCGGTGCCGGTGTCAATCAACACCGTCAGCGGGCGCCCGCCAGGACCCGCCGCCGTGCAGCGCAGCACCTGGGGGCTCAAGCGCAGGGGCGCTTCGGCAATGCCACTGGGGGGAAACTCCAGCCTGGTGCAATCGTCGAGCATGCCCTTATCATACCACGAATGCGCGCTGCCAACCCGGGTCGGGAAGAAACGCGCGCACGTTTGCCTCCGGTAGCAGGGTACGATGCAGTCGCTGAACGACGTGTGGCACTCGTTCCGCCTCCAGCCGCGCGCGAGAGGGGACGAAGGTGAGGGCCTCCGAGAGGGGTGCGGGGAAACCCGCTTTCCCCACCCTCGTACCGGCATTTAAGAGCGGACAGAACATCCGCGCCAACGTGGCGTATACCACATGGGAACCCCCCGCGCGCGGCTCTGCTCTCCCCGCTTCGACAGGCTCAGCGCAGGCTCTCCAGCGAAGCTGGAGCGGCCCGCCCCTTCGGGCTGAGCCTCAGGGCGAAGCCTGAGCCTGTCGAAGGGGGCCGGGGGTGAGGACCTCTGCCCACCCCTGAGCGCCAGCAATCCTATGGACCCACGGAGCGGTTGAGGGCAACTCAGGCGGCTTTGTCCTCACCCCCCGACCCCCCTCTCAACTTGTGGGCGATGCATAGCCCGCTCAGGGAGAGGCCTGCCCTGAGCGAAGCCGAAGGGGGGCAGAGGGCTGAGGCCCCACATGCGGACACCCACCAAACGACAAAGGTTTGACACGACCATTCCCTGGGGTATAATAAAGCCGAACGAAAAGGACTTGATCCGCGTCCCCCTCGCGCTGTATGGCGAGATAGAAGGAGATAGGCATATGTTCGGCCTCGGCTGGGGTGAGTTGCTGATCATTCTTGTGATTGTGATCGCCATTTTTGGCGCCGGGCGCCTGGCCGGTATCGGCGGCGCGCTGGGTAGCAGCATCCGCGAGTTCAAGAAGGCGGTTAAGGAGGATGAAACGCCCGCGGTCAAGGCTGAGCCAAAGGCCGAGGGCGAGACCAAGGCGTAGGCGGCGCCTCGCGTCGCGGAACTTCCGGTCAGCAGGGGTCGCTGTCACCCGGCGCTATCCGGGAACCCGGGAAACCATCGGATCCCGGGTGCTTCCTTCCTTCCGGCCAGCAGGGGTCGCTGTCATCCGGCGCCATCGCTGCCGGGCAGCCTGTACGCGCCACTGCCGTGCCACGCCTCACGCTGCACGCTCGGGAGCTGTAGCGTACAGCGCTCTGATTTCTGCCGGGCGCCGAAACGTAGCTTGAACCTCAGGGGCGGATCACCCTCCGCCCCTCTTTTGTGCTGGCGTCTATGCGGCTGCGCCGCACAACGACGAGATGAGCATGGGTTGTTTCCCGGGAGGGCTGCGCCCCCTGTGGGGAAGGTTTGGGAGGGCGCGGTCCTCCCAAACATAAACCTGTTTTCATCTTGTCAGTGTGTGGCGCAGCCACTCAACACGTTGTATGGCTGAAGATTTCTACGACCGCGCGACGATTGTAGTGCGTTCAGGGGCGGGGGGCAACGGCGCCGCTACCTTCCGCCGCGAAAAGTACGTGCCCCGCGGCGGCCCTAACGGCGGCGATGGCGGGCGCGGGGGCCACGTGTATCTGCTGGCCGATCCGAACCTCAACACGCTGCTCCACTTTCGCTACGAGCGTACGTTCGTTGCCGAAGACGGCGGTCGCGGGCAGAAGAACAACATGCACGGGCGCCAGGGCAAGGATCGGGTAGTCCGCGTGCCCCCTGGCACGGTCGTGCGCGCTACCATCGATGGGGTCACCTACGAAGTTGACCTGGCGCGCCCCGGGCAGCGGTTGCTTGCCGCTCGCGGGGGCAAGGGCGGGCTGGGCAATGTCCACTTCGCCACGCCAACGCGCCAGGCGCCGCGCATCGCCGAACTGGGCGAACCTGGCCAGGAGCTGGAGTTGCAGCTCGAGTTGAAGCTGCTCGCCGATGTGGGCCTGGTCGGCTTTCCCAACGCCGGCAAATCAACCCTGCTCTCGGTCGTCAGCGCCGCGCGCCCGAAGATTGCCGACTATCCCTTCACCACCCTCCAGCCCAACCTGGGCATCGTCGAGGTCGGCGTCCACGATCGCTTCGTCGTCGCCGACATCCCCGGCCTGATCGAGGGCGCCCATGCCGGCGTCGGGCTGGGCTACGACTTTTTGCGCCACATCGAGCGCACTCGTGTGCTGATCCACGTCATTGATGCGGCAGGGGTTGATTTCCGCGACCCGGTTGCCGACTACCACGCCATCAACGCCGAACTGCGCCTCTACCAGCCGGCCCTGGCTGAGCGCCCCCAGATCGTGGCGCTGAACAAAATGGACCTGCCCGCGGCCCGCGAGAACCTGCCGCGCCTGCGCGCCGAGCTGCCCGTCGCGCCCGAGGATCTCTTCCCGATTGCCGCCGCGACCGGCGAGGGCGTTGATGCGCTGATGCGCCGCGTCGCCGACGTGCTGCGCACCCTGCCCGTTCCGGTGCGCGATCCGGTCGATCCCAAAGAGCCGCCGCTCACATGGCCCCTCCCGCCGGTGGACGAGAATGCCTTTACCATTACCCGCGAGGATAACGCCTGGCGCGTGCGCGGGGTGCGGATTGAGCGGCTGATCAAGATGACCAACTTCGCCCAACCCGAGGCGCTCGACCGCCTCCAGCGCGTGCTCGAGGCCAGTGGCATCAGCCAGGCCCTGATCGAGGCCGGTCTCCAGGAGGGTGATACGGTCCGCATCGCCGATGCCGAACTGGAGTGGGATAGTCTCCGATTTGAGTAACAACAGGGCTTGAGCGACGTCCACACTGATAGTGCGGGATGCGACCGGAGGTGGCGTGGGAGGGCGAAGCCCTCCCCGCAACAAACTATTCATCACAACCAGATTGACAAGCCATTAGAAAACCGGGGTTTGGGGCGTGCCCCAACGACGTGGCATACCCTTAACAACCCCTGGATTGACATATCACCAGTGGTTGCTATAATCAGAACGGGTGTTTAGTATTTTTGTGCCACACAAACGTTCATGCAGCCAATTGCGATCATCGGCTCGCCCAATAGCACCACCACCTTCACCGTAGATATCCTCGAAACGGCCCGCGACCGGGCGCTGGACCACGCCTGGGTCACCTTTGAGGTGGTGGAACGCTTCAACGGCAGAGCCTACCGCAAGCGGGCGCTCTGCCAGCTTGGCGGCATTGTCACCCGTAACCGCTGGCATGAGGACCCGATCATCCGCGCGGTGATCAAGCACCAGGGCGCCCTGCCGGCCCTCTCCGGCGAGAGCGACCTGACCAGCGCCCAGTTGACGGCCCTGGGCGTGTTTTTGCTCGAAGACGACGGGCGGGTGCGACGCCGCACCACCCTCTCCACGCCGCCGCCCAGCGGCACTCCCGTCTTTCCCGCTACCGCCGAGGCGCTCCAGGCGCTGGTGGATACCGAGCCGGGCATCTTCTACGCCGGCACCTCCCCCGGCGATGGCCTGCCCGTGCCCCTCACCCTGCGCCACTTCGGGCCGACCGAGGCCGGCGGATTCGGCGAAGCGGTCATGATGGGCATCTTCGGCCAGACCCGCAGTGGCAAGTCCATTCTCGCCGCGCAACTCCTGGCCGGATTCGCCAGCAATCCGCAAATGGGTCTGCTCGTGCTTGATCCCCAGGGCGAGTTCGGGCGCGATCGCTTCGCCGCCGGCGACCACCGGGTTGATTTTAGCATCAAGCGCCTGCTTGGCAGCCTGCGCGTCAGTCGCGCCGTACGGGTGGTCAGCACCGACGAGGTGGCCCTCGAAGGCCCTGAAGCCTTCACCGAGACGCTGCGGCGGGCCGGGTTCTTCGACAGTCTGGGTTTCAAAGGGGCCAGCAAGGAACGCGAGGCCAGCGAACGGCTGGCCAACCTCATCGCCGAGTTGACCGATGCCGAGGGTCGGCGCCGACCCGTGCGCGACCTGCGCGGCGCCGATCTGCCGCTCCTGGTGCGCGACCTGGCGCGCTTCGCCGATGTGATCTACGCCAGTCGCCCTGGCACCACCCCCGGCGAGGGTCAGCGCGCCCAGGACGTGCTGGCGCGCTTCCAGCTCGATGAGGCCCGCCTCAAACGGGTCTGGGCCGGCGCCTTGTCGGCCTTTCGCACCGACACGGGCCGCGTGCCCCTCTCACAGCTCATCCAGCGGGTGCTCTCCGATCGCGAGGTGGTTGTGCTCTCGTTTGCCCAGGAGGGTTCGCACGACGCAGTACCCTACTTTCTGCTCAACGAGATCCTGACCCGGCTGCGCCAGGTCATCCACCGGAGTTTCAACCACGGGCAGCAGTCCAATGCGCTGGTGGTGCTCGACGAGGCCCATCTCTTCGCCGGGGAGCACGCCACCGAGACCGGCGATGGAGCGCGCACCCGCGCCCTGCTGGCCCAGAGCGTGCGCATGACCGGCAAGTACGGCGTGGGCTGGATGTTCATCACCCAGACGCTCCACGATTTTGATAAGATCGTGCTGCGGCAACTCCAGGTCAAGTGTTTCGGCCAGGGCTTCAAGCTGGGCGCTGATCGTGAATATGTGGAAACGGAACTGGGCAAAGAAGGTTTCGCGCGCTACTGTTCGTTACCCGATCCAAAGCGCACCGGGCGCTATACGTTCATGATCACCGGGCCGATTGTGGCCCTGGGCAGCCTGGGGACGCCCCTGGTGTTGCAGGGCTTTCGCAGCGCCGATGACTTGATGCGCGCGAATCCTCATTGTTTCCAGCTACACTGATGTGAACATTTGGGGAAACCGGGTTTCCCCATTCCCCTGCCTGTGGGGGTGGCAGCCGCTCCCAACAGCGGTTGGGACATGGGGAAACCGGGTTTCCCCGATCCCCTCTCTGCGGGGAGGGTTTGGGAGGGCTGCGCCCTCCCAAGAACACGTATTTTCATTCCGCGTTGTGCGCCCCGCGCATGGGGCCTGATGTGAAAATACGGGGAAACCAGGTTTCCCCATACTCCTGCCTGTGGGGGTGGCAGCCGCTCCCACCAGCGGTTGGGACATGGGGAAAGCGGGTTTCCCCAACCCCATCCCTGTGGAGAGAGTTTGGGAGGGCGCAGCCCTCCCATAAACAAATGGCGGCTGATCCACGATGTTGGGCAATGAGGAGATCATGAGCAACGCGCTTGACGCCACGCGCGGCTACCTCGCCGCCGGGGGCATTCGGCTGAGTTATCTGGACTGGGGTGGCTCCGGGCCGCCGGTGGTTCTGTTGCATGGAATCACCAGCAGCGCCGCCACCTTCTGGCGCGTGGCCCCGGCGCTACGCGCGGCGGGCTTCCGCCCCATTGCCCTGGACATGCCCGGTCACGGTGAGAGCGACGTGTCTCCGGCCCATGACCTGGACACGATTGCCGGGCTGGCCGGCGAGGCGATCGAGCACCTGGGGCTGCGCGGGGTGCGGCTGATCGGCCACTCCTGGGGCGGGGCCACCGCTCTGGCTCTGGCAACCGGCGCCCACCCTGCCCGCGCCGCCCTGACGCGGGTGGCGCTGGTGGACCCGGCGCTGACGCTCGCGCCGGAGTGGGGCGCGGCGCGTCTGCCCGAGTTTCTGGCCGGCGTCGGTGAGCCGGCTGAAGCCGTGCGCCCGCAGGTGCGCGCCAACAACCCCGCCTGGGACGAGGGTGACGTGTACTGGAAGAGCATCGCCCTGGAGCAGTGTCGGCGCGCCCAGGTCGAAGGCTTCTTTCTGCCGCAGGAGAAGTGGAGCCTGGTAGAACGGGTGGAACGCGCAGATGTGCCGCTGCTCGTGCTGGTGTGCGAGCCGGCATTCAGTGTCGTTCCAGCCCCGGTGCTGGAGGAGCTACGCGCTCGCTTGCGTGACGGTCGAGGTCGGGTCGAAGAGGTGCCGGGAACGAACCACAATATGTTTCGCGGCCCCGGCTATGCCGCGACAATGGCAACGCTCCTGGCCTGGTTGCGCGCCTGAGGCAAGCGGCGCGCCTCCATACGCCGGCGGGTGCGACGAACGCGGTCATCTGTGCCGTCAGCGGGTGCGCGGGCCGTAGCGTCAGCAGGCTGGCGCCCGGTCCGGCACTCGCTCTGGAGCATTTACGACGCCTGCTGCTCTCGTCGCTGGCCAACCTGGTTCGCGGCGCCGGTGTTGTTCGACTTGTAGCCGTTGCTGCGCACGATCTCGGCGTAGCGGCGCGTGCTGCGCGGGTCGCGATGGCCGAGAATACGCCGCACTACCTGCTCAGGGTAAAAGGCGATCAACTCGGCAGCGGCCGTGTGGCGCAAGTGGTGCAGCGTATAGCGCGGCACCTCCTTGCCGTCAACCACGTCCACCAGTCGCGCCTGCTTGCACACCTGCACCCAGCGGCGGTGCAGGGTATCGTACGAGGCCCGGTTGCCCCGCGAAGACTGGAACAGCGGCGTGTCGGGCGACACGTCGTCGCCCAATTCGCGCAGCCAGCTCCGCAGACCGCGCAGGCTGCGCGGCATGGCGTCGGGCGTCAACACCACCATGCGCTTGGTGCCACTCTTCGTGTCCTGCACCAGCAACACCTCGCGTCCTGGCTCCAGGATCACATCGCCAACGTTGAGGTTCAGCACCTCATCGGTGCGGACGCCGATCTCGCGCAGCAGGGTGAAGATGAGCCGGTAGGGTTGCGGGCTGGCGTTAATCGCTGCATCGAGCGCGCGGCGTTCGGCTTCGCTGGCGATGGGTTGCGGGCGATGCTCGGCGTGGTAGCGCGCGCCCACCTGTTCAACCGGGTTGCCCGTCACATAACCCTGGCTCAGCGCCCAGCGGAAAAAGCGCCCCAGACTGGCAATGCGCCGGTTGGTCGTCCCCGGCTGTTCGTTCCGGCTCTCCAGAAACGCCTTGATGTCGCTGGTCGCGATGGCTTCCAGCGGCATCGTCAGCGCCGCTGCGGCCGTGCGCAGATCACACCGGTACGATGTGATCGTGTTGGTACTCAGCCCGTGCTCGCGCTGAATATCGCTCAGAAACGTTTCCAGTTCACTGGCGATTGTGCGCGACCCGGGCTCGCTCGGGCTATCGCTGCTGGACATGGTCGCCCTCCTCTATCACCGCGGGATGGTTGCTTTCCACTTACTCGCACGGCGCCGCTGCCGTAACAAGGCTCACTCCTCAGGCCGAGCAGCATCTGCCTGGCAGCATTCCCGGGCGCGCCGCCACGGCGACGCTGGCAGACCGTGCTGTCCGGGTCGTGGAACTATGCCGATTGACAGCGCGGTGAGCGCGGTGTGCTTCCGCAGCGGCCATCAGCCACGGTGCAGGTGCGCAGCCGCAAAGTTCTGTCGCAAGTGCTGACCCTGTTTTGCATTATAGCAAAAACTACGACACATTTCTAGTTCTAAATCGCGAATATTTAGGCTTCAGTCATTCGCGGGCCACCGGATTATTGGCGTCCTTTCCCGGGCATGCCCCCGTTTCGGCTGCCCGTGTCTTGCCCGCACTGCATACACCGCCCATTGACGCGCCGCAGGCTTTGTGTTACGGTAAAAATGCAGTAAACGTACCAGTCATAACTGATGGAGTTGTGCGCATGCCGAACCTGACCGTAGCAGGGAAGACCCTGGAGGTGCCAGCCGGGAAGCGTCTGGTGCTGGCAATCGAGGAAGCAGGTGTAGAAATCGGACACCGCTGCGGTGGCTATGCCCGTTGCACGACCTGCCGGGTTGCTTTTGCGGAGGGCGAACCGGCTACGATGACCCGCGCCGAGTACGAGAAGCTCACCGAACGCGACCTGTTTGGCCAGTACCGTCTGGCCTGCCAGATCGTCTGTGACCACGATATGGCTATCGCCGAAGTGGCAATGACCCGCGAAAACCAGGGCTGGACCGATACCGGTCCCGCTCCTGAGGCCACCGTGACCCCCGAGGCGGTGTTCTATCCGATCGATGAGCTGAAGGCTTGAGACCCTGAGACGGGGTTCAACAGGAAGCCCGGGGTTCCCCCCCTGCCCGGTGGGGTGGCGCGCCCCGCACGGGGAGGGGATGGGGGGCGCAGCTCTCGCAAGAACCTGCGCCAGGAGGTGAAGGGGAACCCGGGGTTCCCCTTCACTCGTTGTACGGGCAGCAGCTTCCCCTACTGGAGCGCCTGCTGCACCAGATCCTCAAACACCCGGAAGGGCAGTGCTCCGCGCAGCAACTGGCCGTTGACCAGGAAGTTGGGTGTGGAGTTGATACCAAAGCGCGCTGCGGCCGCCTGTTCCTGCTCGATGCGCTGGAGCGTGGCCGGGTCGTCGAGGCAGGCGGAGAAGGCGTCGCTGTCGAGCCCCAGGTCGCTGGCGAACTCGATGAACACCTCGCGGTCGCGTTTAGGCACGCCGCCCCACTCCTCCTGATGCGTGGCAAAGAGGCGCTCGTACATCGGCCAGAACTGCCCCTGGTCAGCGGCGCACTGTCCGGCGGCGGCGGCCAGGGGCGCCGAGGGGTGAATGTCGGCCAGAGGAAAGTCGCGCGCCACGAAGCGTACCGCGCCGGTCTGCACGAAGGACTCGATGATCTGCGGGCGCGTGTCGCGGAAGAACTGCTGACAGAACGGGCACTCGTAGTCGGTGAACTCGATGATCAGCACCGGCGCGTTGGGGTCGCCGAGGGCGCGCGGATCATCGGAGCGCAGTTGCAGGGCCTCGGAGATATCAGGGAGCGCGGGGCGAGGCGCCGCTGTGGGGATCTTCTCTGGATCGATGGGGGCAAGTGTGGCACGTGGTTGCAGGGCGACGCTGGTCTGCATCTCCTCCACTGCTGAGCGGGTAGGCGAGGGGGGCGAATAGGCGCCGCAGGCGGCGAGGAGCAGCCCGGCGGCGATGAGCAGCACGAGGGTGAACAGGCGCACGCGTAGCTCCTTGGAGTCAATGTCGTTTCGCGTATTATATCAGTTCCCTGTACCGCTGCGCCTTTCCTCGCTCGCGGCCCTGAGGTGAACAGATGGGGAAACCGGGTTTCCCCACCTGCGGTGAGCCTGTCGAACCGCACCCCTGCCTGTGGGGGTGGCAAGCCCTCCCAAAAATCATGCTTGTAGTGTGCGGCGCAGCCGCATGGGCGTCTGGTGAGACATCCATTTGCGCCGTAGCTACGTATTACCTATTAAGCTGCCATGTAAGTAGGGAACACAGCCACGCGCGCCACGGCCAGCGCGCACGCAATCACCACTGCAGCAATCTAAAATCTCAAATCTAAAATCTCAAATCTAAAATCTCAAATCTAAAATCTCAAATGGTATAGCCCTGCCGCGACTTGGAAGCAAAGGAGCCTCTGTATGCGTCGGATCGTGCTGGTGCGGATCGCCCCGGTGATGGCGATCCTTCTGTCCACCGCCTGGTTCGCGGTCACCCGGTCCACAGCGTTGTTTGCGCAGGAAGTCGAACCCGAGCAGGTCATTCCCGCCCGGGTCGCCCTTGTGCACGCTGCGCCTTTCGCCGCGGGCAACGCCAGGGTTTCGGTCTTCTTCGATGACCTCCTGATTGATAACTCCTTCGACTTCGGCGATGTCATTACCTACCTCAACGTGCCCCCGGGCACGTATCGGGTACGCATCTTCGTCGGCTCATTCTCGAGCATCCCGACCGGTGTGACCCCGGCGCTCGATGTGCCGGCTGTGACGGTGGAAGCTAACACCGATTACACGGTAGCGGCGGTCGGTGGTAGCAATGATTTCCCGCTCGAACTCCTGCCGCTGGTGGATCGCTTGCCCACGACTACGCCGCCCGGTTCGGCTGAAGGGCAGGTGCGCGTGGTCCACGCCGCCCCTTTCGCGCGTGGCCTTCCGGCGACAGCCGTTGATGTCGTCCCTGATGCCGGGGGCGCGCCGATTGCCTCGAATGTGCGGTATCGCGACGCTACCCCGTTCCTCACTCTGCCCAGCGGCACGCCGATTGATGTCGAGGCGCGTTTCGCCGGCACCAATGTGGTGCTGATCGATCCGGACGCCTTCACCCTCGCGCCAGGGCAGCGGTTGTCGGTCTTCGCCATTGGCGACGGCACGAACCAGCCCGTGCGGGCGCTGGTCGTACCGGCTGAGTTGCGTAACGCTCAGGTGCGCCTGGTGCATGCCGCACCCTTTGCCAGCGGGCCTGCCACGGCAACCGTGACCCTCAACGATACGGTGGTGACCAACGCTCTGACCTTCGGTCTGATCACACCCTACAGCAATGTCCCCGCAGGGATCTACCGGGTGCGCATCTTTGCCGGCGCCTCGGCGACTGGTACGCCGGTCTTCGATGGACTGGCGGTGTTTTTGCCGCAAACCAACTATACCGCAGTCGCAATTGGTCGGAACACGACGACATATCCAATCGCTGTGCTTCTGCTGACCGACGACCCGACGCGGCCCCCGCTGGGCCAGGCGCGCCTGCGCATCGTGCATGCCGCGCCGTTTGCTCCCACCGTCGAGGCCAATCAAGTACACATCGTGTCAACGACCGGTGGCCCGCCGCTGGTGACCGGGCTTGATTACGCCGAAGTTGCCGGCTACCTGACGGTGCCCGCTTTGACGCCGTTCAATCTGCGTCTGGTATCGGCGCTTACGCCAGGTACACCGCTTCTCAATCTGCCGCCGCTGACCTTCGCCGATGGCCAGGTGGTTACGGCCATTGCTGTGGGTGATGTGACGAACCAGGAACCCAATCTGCTGGTGCTGGAGGATCTGACGCTCACGCGGGTCTTCCTGCCGTTTGCGGTGCGCTGAGGCCGGGAATGGCCTGATTGTGAGGTACGTGTTCACCCTTCTCCTGGGAGCGCGGGCATCCTGCCCGCATCCATGCCATTGCGGACGGGACGCCTGCGCACCCGGGGTGATGCCTTACCACATGTGAACACGTACCATCCAGGTCAACGTGGCGTATACCGCATTGGAACGCCCCCGCGCATGGCTCTGGTCTCCCCTCTCCAGTCCTCCATGCGGCTGCGCCGCACAACGCCGGAATGAAAATAATTATTCTTGGGAGGGCACAGCCCTCCCAAACCCTCCCGCGGGCGCATCCCAATGCCATAACACCCGTCGGCGCCCATAGGTTCTGTCCGCCCTTAAACCCCGGGGCAGGGCCAGTTGCTCAATTACCCCTTCCAGGGAGGCCTGGGAGGGCTATGCCCTCCCAACGCCTTATCCTGAACCGGGGCATGCGAAAACCTCATTTTCCTGCCCTCCAAACTCGACAGAACGCGCTCCTGATCGTACCATAGCATGCGCCGTGGAATATGCCCTCGGGTATGGGCAGAGGCGGGACGCCCTGGCTGCGCCTGCCTGCCGCGCCGACCTTGCAGCAAAGGAGCAGCGTATGGGTCTGATGTCCCTTCCCCGTTTCATTCGCTTGATCGGAAGTCTGGCCGCCCTGATCATACTGACGGGCGCCCTTCCCGCCGGGCGCGCCGCGCCGCTGGCCGTTGCGCCTGCCCGTGTCGCTGTGCTGCACGCCGCGCCTCTCGGTGGCGCCGCCCCGGTCACTGTTGCGCTGCGCATCGACGGGGTTGATACCGTCATCGGCAGCGGATTGCAGTTTGGCGCGCGCTTGCCGTACCGCGAACTGCCCGCAGGCGCCTACCCTGTGCTGATCTTCGCCGGTGCGCTGACCCAGGAGCAACTCGCTGGCGCTACACCGTTGCTGACCGTAACGGCCACCCTGGAAGCCGCCAGGGATCATACGCTGGTGGTCACGGGCGGGGCCAGTGGCTTTCCCCTGCAACTGCTGACGCTCACCGACAGCGTCACCCCGCCCGCGGACGGTGCGGCAAGCCTGCGCGTGGTCCACGCGGCGCCGTTTGCCGCTGGCGCCGCCGCGACGGTAGATGTGGTGCTTGAGAACGGGCAGGCCGTGCCGGGCCTGCTGAACATCGCCTTCGGCCAGGCGCGTGGTCCGCTGCCGATCGCTGCGGGTGTTGAGTTTGATCTGAAGATTGTGCCGACCGGGCAGCCCGCGACGCCGCCGATCCTCGATCTGCCGCCCCGGGTCTTTGCCGCAGGCGAGGAGGTGGTGCTGCTTGTGGTCGGTGGGGCCGGCGGCCAGCCGCTACGAGTGATTGAGATCCCGCGTGAGCGGCGGGCGCAGGCGCGGGTGCGCGTGTTGCATCTGGCGCCCTTCGCCGGTGGAACCGCGCCGGTGCATATTCGGGTGAACAGTGCGCGGGTGCTGGAGAACCTGGCCTACTTTACCTTGAGCGAGGAACTGCGCCTGGAAGAAGGCAGCTATCGCCTCGCCGTCGACCGTCCGGGGACGCCGCCCACGGAACTGGCCAGCCTGGAGGTGGAACTGGATCGCGCCCGTGGCTACACCCTCGCGGCGATCGGCGGGGCCAGCGGCGCCCCGGTGCGGCTCGTTTTGCTCCCGGACATCACCGAAACGCCCCCCTTCAGCGCCCGGTTGCGCGTGCTCCACGCCGCGCCCTTCGCCGCCGGCGTCGCCGGACAACTCGACCTCCGCGATGAGCGCAATTTTATCTTCGGAGGGCAGGCGGAGATGCCGTTCGGCGCCGAAGCCTTGCTGACCGTTGATGGCGGAGTGTACCGATTGCGCTTTACCGGGCGAGCCGGGCGCGAGCCGATCATCCCCGCGCCGCTGCTGATCCTGCACGTGGGACGGGGCACTACGCTCTTCGTCGCCGGCGATGGCGTCAATCAGCCGCTGCGCACCCTGATCGTGCCCGAGCTGTTCAACCAGCGGGTCCATCTTCCCCTGGTCCGGTCCTAGCGTAGGGACAGACAGGCAAACCCGGGCTGCGCCGGATGCCTGTCGAAGGGGGAGGGTTCGGGAGGGCAAAGCCCTCCCGAACATCTACAAGCCCTCCCGGCGGGGAGGGCTTGCCACTCTGTGAGCGGGTATAGGGAAACCCGGTTTCCCCATATGATGCGGCTGCGCCGCACAACAACAAGACCTTCCCGTCAGGGAGCGGGGTGGGGAAACGCGCTTTCCCCGTGTCCCGACCGCTGTTGGGAGCGGCTGGCGCCCCCACAGGCAGGGAGATGGGGAAACCCGGTTTCCCCATATGATGCGGCTGCGCCGCACAACAACAAGACCTTCCCGTCAGGGAGGGGGGTGGGGAAACTCGGTTTCCCCATGTCCCAACTGCTGTTGGGAGCGGCTGGCGCCCCCATAGGGAGGGATATGGAGAAACCCGGTTTCCCCGTATGTTCACCTCAGCCCCTTAACTCCCGATGGGGCGGCTATCGAACGCCTGAATGGTAATCACGCTCGGCCGGGGCAGGCCCACCCGATCCGGCCAGGTGCTGATCGGCTTCTCGAAGGTGCCGCCTTCACCCGGGTGCTGAATGGCCAGGAAGAGCGTCCGGTTGTCGGGCGTAAACTCGGGGCCACAGACCTCCGAGCCGGCGACGGTCGAGAAGAACTGCTGCACATTGCCGCGCTGCGGCCCCTGTACCGGCACCGCAAAGAGCCCGTCGTTGTACTTGATCGCCCGGGCGGCGCCGTCGGTAGCGATCCACAGGTTGCCGGAATTGTCGAAGACGATATTGTCGGGCGTGGCGATGGGGCTGACCTTGCTCTTGTCGAAGCCAGCGAAGAAGGTGCTGGGATCACTGGGCAGGCCGGCGACGATGAACATCTCCCAGCGGAAGGTCGTGCTGGCGTAGTCGTCGTTGGTCTCGGTGATCTCGATGATGTGGCCCGAATCGTTCCTGGCGCGCGGATTGGCCTTATCGGTACCGGGCTGACCCTCTGTGCCCCGGCGCGTATTGTTGGTCAGCACCACGTAGATCTTCTTGTTGACCGGGTTCGGCTCCACGTCCTCGGGGCGGTCCATCTTGGTGGCGCCCAGCAAGTCACCAGCGCGACGGGCGTTGATCACCACGTCGGCCTGGGAGTTGAAGCCGTTCGCCGGCGTCAGTGGACCCTGACCGAAGACCAGGGGCAGCCACTCGCCGCTGCCGTCGTCGTTGAAGCGCGCCACGTAGAGAGTGCCCTCGTCGAGCAGGTTCATGTTGGCAGCCCGATCACGGGGATTGTACCTGCCCTTGCTGACGAACTTGTAGACGTACTCGAAGACGGCATCATCACCCATGTAGGCCACAACGCGGCCATCAGGAGCCAGGCCGATGGTCGCGGCTTCGTGGCGGAAGCGACCCAGGGCAGTGCGCTTTACCGGAGTCATATTCGGGTCGTAGGGGTCAACCTCAACCATCCAGCCGTGGCGGAAGCCCTCATTCGGCTCCTTGGACACATCGAAGCGGCTGTGGAACAACTCCCACCCCCGCTCGCTCTGCTCGGCGGGCATGCCGTAGCGGCGGTGAATGGCGTAGCGCGGGTCGTTCCGGTCGAGCTTGCTGAGGTTCCCGAAGTACTGGTGGAAGTTCTCCTCGGCGGTCAGCACGGTGCCCCAGGGCGTCTTGCCACCGGCACAGTTGTTGAGCGTGCCGCGCACGACGGTACCGGTGGGGTCCTCGCTGGTCTGCATCAGCGGATGACCAGCGGCCGGGCCGCTGATGCGCATCGGCGTCTCCCCGGTGAGCCGGCGGTTGAAGGGCGAGTTGCGCGCGTAGCTCCAGGTGCCGTCAGGGGCGCGCTGGATCTCCACCACCGACATCCCATGCGCGGCAATACCTACGTCTACCTGGTTTCGTGTGGGCTTCTTCGGATCGTAGTTGGGGAACATCAACTCCTCGTTGGTGTACTCGTGGTTCACCGTGAGCAGTCCACGCGTTGAGGAGTTGGAACCGAGCGGCAGCGGGAAGTAACCCACAAAATCGCAGTTATAGCCGAATTGCTGGCTCTGGGCCTCGGGGGTCTGCTCCCACACGTTGTGCACTGGCGCGCTGGCCGATAGCGGCTCGCCCCAGCGGATCAGCGTGCGGGCGTAGTAGCCCTCAGGAACTTTGATTTCATCTACCTCGGGCGGAGTCGGCTCCACCCGGGCGAACTGAGGCGTGGAGATGCGCTGCGCAGCCGCTGTCTCGGCGCCGAGCGCAACCGAACCGATCAGGGCGAACGAAGAGGCCACGGTGGCGCTCTTCAGCACGTCACGGCGGCTCAGGCGACGCTCCAGAATGGTGTCGAAGGTGTCGCCGATCCCCTCCTCAGAGCGAACGATCCATTTGTCCTTCTCGTCGTGACCACCCATGACCTGGGTCTCCTTCTAGTGTCTGCGTTGCTCCATCAGGAATGCACGCACAATTGCCACTGGCCCGTGACCAGCAGCACACAACGCTCCGGCAGCGGGTCCATGACTTATCGTGCGCGAGTGCAATGGACGCGACGATGATAATCGGCAGAGGTAAAATCTGTGTTATTTAATTTTTAGAAAATGATTAAGGAATAGCTTGATCTTCGGTCGCCCATCCCTCAGGGTTGCATCCGGCGCGTCGCGGCTGCGCCGCGCCCCCCGCAGGCAGGGGGATGGGGAAACCCGGTTTCCCCGTATGTTCACCTCAGCCGTCCATGCGGCTACGCCGCACAACGACACGATGAACATAGGTTTTTCTTGGGAGGGCTTGGCCCTCCCACACCCTCCCGCGGGCGGGCTATGTTCACCTCAGTCGTCCATGCGGCTGCGCCGCACAACACCGGAATGAAAGTATTATTGTTCTTGGGAGGGCTATGCCCTCCCAAACCCTCCCTGCTGGCGGGTTGTTTCCTGGGAGGGGGTAGGGGCGCGGCGCCGCCACGCCCCTACGCCCACACCCTCCCGCGGGCGGGCTCTGTTCACCTCAGAGTCAGGCACACCTTGCGCATTCGTTTATTCGTTTCCCATTCGTTGGCCCATTTCCCCCCCGTGTCCCGGGAAGCCCATTCCAGAACAGGTGAAACCCGTTGAAGGGCTTCGCCCTCCCACACCCTCCCGCGGGCGGGCTATGTTCACCTCAGGAGGCGACTGGTGATACTGATCATCACACCGAACCCTGCCCTGGATCGCACGATGGTGTTCCACGGTCTGCGCCTCGGCGGCGTCTTCCGCACCGACGAGGTGATCGTTGCCGCGGGGGGCAAGGGGCTCAATGTGGCCCGCGCGGCCCACACCCTCGGCCAGCCGGCGCTGGTCTGCGCGCCCCTTGGCGGGCTGACCGGCGATGCAGTGGCCTGCCTGGCCGCCGCTGAGGGGTTGATGGGCCGCTGGACGCGCCACCAGGCTGGCGAGACGCGCACCTGTGTGCTCGTGGTTGACCGCGAGGCCAGCGATGCGACCGCGCTGAACGAGGCCGGGCCGATCCTCGCCCCCGCTGACTGGCGCGCCTTCGCCGATGACGTGCTGGCGGCATCGCCCGGGGCCGCTCTCGCCGTCCTCTCTGGCAGTCTGCCCCGCGGGATCGAGCCTGCCGCCCTGGGCGCTTTGCTGGCCGAGCTGGCGGCGCGCGGCCTGCGCGTGCTGGTGGATACGAGCGGGCCGGCACTGGAGGTGGCCCTGGCAACCCGGCCCTGGGGCGTGAAGGTCAATGGGTCCGAACTGGGTGCTGTGCTGGGGCGCCCGGTGACGGATGTGCCTGCCGCCCTGGCGGCGCTGCAACTCGTGCGGTCGCAGGGGGTGGCGCTGGCGGCAGTGACCCTCGGCGCCCTGGGCTGCGTGGCTGCCGATGCCAGTGGCGCCTGGTGGGCCTGCCCGCCGGAGGTGCGCATTGTGAGCAGTGTGGGGAGCGGCGACTCGTTGCTGGCCGGGCTGGCGACCGGCCTGCTCCGTGGCCTGGCCTTGCCCGAGGCCCTCCGCCTGGGGGTGGCCTGCGGTACCGCCGATGCGCTGAGCATCGGCGGGGGTCGCATCGCGCCCGGCGATGTGCGGGCCCTTCAGGTGCTGGTGCAGGTCACGGGGTATCCTGCGCTTCCGGCGCCTGCACCCGGATCTGAGTAACGCTGATGCTGAGCTCGCGCCCGCCAGCGTCCCTGGCGACGCGCGCGGGGATCAGGTCGAGGCGGCTTGCCCCCGGCGGCAAGGTGAGCACAAGGTGATAGGTGCGCGCCTCGCGGGCGATCGGCGCCACGGCCAGGGTTTGTCCCGCGCGCGCGACCCGGAGCGGGTTGACGGTCGCCGTGTCGGCGGGGCCGTAGCTTTCGGCGCGCAAGGTGAGCACGACGGGGCCGGAGGTAGCCGCGGGATTTACGACCCAGAGTTCGGCGCGCCCACTCATCCAGCGCCAGATCTGCTCACCCGCATCTTCACGCCCGTGCCATCCCGCGCCGAGGAAACTGAAGGCAGCGCAGGGCGGCGCGGGCACGGGCAGTTCGTAGGCCACGAAATGACCATCGTCGTACCAGGGCGCAGGAGCGTGGAGCCGCGCCCCGAGCGGCGCTAACCAGGCGAACTCTTCGGCTCTCACCAGCGGCCGCTCGACAACCACGTGGCGGAAGCGGTAGAAACACTGCATTGCCGTCAGCGCGTCGTCGTCAAGCGCCACGATATCCCGGGTCGGAAGCGGCTCCAGCAGCGCCAGGGCGCGCACCAGCGGGTTATAGTCCAGGGCCGGGTAGTCGGGCGAGCGTGAAAGGTAGCCGCGCAGGATGGGCTGGCCATGGGTCATCTGGTGGAGCAGCGTCCGTGCCTCGATGTCGCCCCCTACCGGCACGTCCACTACCGGCCCTGGCCGACTGGCGATGGCAGCGTAGAGCGCAGGCGCTGCGATGCGCGCTGGCTGGCGTGGCGCCGGCCAGAGTTCAATGCTCGCCACCAGCGCGACCCCGGCGAGCACTAACCAGCCCCGGCGTTCTGACCGCTCAAGGAGCCAGCGCAGACCTTGCGCGGCAAAGACCGCGGCGATCAGGATGCAGGTCAGCGCAAAAAGATTGGGACGGCGCCCCGTTTCGAGCAGGGGCAGTCTCTGGATCAGCGCATAGGGCATCGCTATGCCGGTCTCCACGCCCAGTACCCGCAGCTCCGGTCCCAGTGAGAGCACCCAGCCAACCGCGGCAACAACAAGCAAGCGCCACTGCGCGCGCCCGTATCGCCAGATCCCCACAGACGCCAGCCCGAGCAATGTCCAGCCTGCGGCGATGTACCACCCCTCGATCACTGGCACCCTGGCGACCAGCGGCGCTGTTAGCGCCTCGGCAGCGCCGCGCCACGCAGGTTGGAGCAGCGAGGGAAAGAACAGACCGGCAGCGTCTGCCGAATAGCCGCGCACCCCCACCTCCCACGAGATCCACTGGCTCTCGCTGAACGGCGGGAAGCGCGCGCTGGTCGTCCAGAGCCCCAGCAGCAGCGGCGCCGACATCAGGGCCGCGAGGAGACCCGCTAGCACGTAGCTGCGAACCAGGTTCGGGCGCCGCACCGGACGCCACAGGTTCACGCCGACCCAGGTAAGCAGCAGGCATCCGGCGATCAGGGTCAGGTACCAGTCCGTATAGACCACCCCGGCCACACTGACGGCCCCCAGCAGCGCGTAGCGCGGATCGCCCGTGGCGTCGAAACGCGCCAGCGCGAACAGCAATAACGCCAGCCAGCCCATATAGAGCAGGTTGAGGTGCGAGACCTGTAGCTTCATTGCCATAAAGGGACAGGCAGCTACCAGGGCTCCGGCGATCCAGGCGCTCAGGTCGTGGCGTGCATACTGGCCAGCGAGCAGGAAGACCCCATACCCGGTGAATGCGACGCCGAGCATGGCGCCGAGGTTGTAGGCTGCTACCGGGCCGGCCAGGGCGGTGACCGGCGCCAGCAGAAGGGTGATAGCCGGCATGAGGGTGTGCCGGTAAAGCGGCGCTCCTTCGGGGTAGAACAGCAACGCTGTCTCAAAAGGCGATTGCCCGTCTGTCAACGCCCGCTGAACCCACCAGAAGCTCCAGGTGTACTGGATTGCGTCGTTGAAGCCAGAGTAGGCAAAGCGCCCGCCGTCGCCTGCAGCAACGTGGGTTGTCAGGTGGGCCGCAGCGGGCCAGGTAAGGCCCACGGTCAGCAGAGCGTATGCCCAGAAGGCGAGCGCGTGCGCCCCCCACCGGCAGTAGCGGCGACGAAACTGGTCCGACATAGGCTCTGCGGCTGGCTACCTCGGCTCCTTACCCCTCAGCAGCGCCGCGAGCCGCGCAGTCTGCTCGCTGTTGAGGTAGACGGCGCGTTGATTCGCGACCGTATACACCGTCATATCCCCTCCCGCCCCGAAGACGGCCTGGTACTGGCCCAGGGGGCGAATGCGCTTCTGCTGAACAGCGAGCAGCTCCCGGAGCGTCGCTACGGCTGCCGCGTCAAGAACCACAGCGTCATAGCCGCGCACGACGTGGTGGATCACCAGGGCAGGCTCGTGGTCTGCGCTACAGGTGATTTCATACTCGCCGATGATCGTTACTTCCACTGGTCCCCTCGGGCGCTCATTGGGTATCTGAGGTGAACATACGGGGAAACCAGGTTTCCCCACCTGCGGTGAGCCTGTCGAACCGCACCCCTGCCTGTGGGGGCGCCAGCCGCTCCCAACACCGGTTGGGACATGGGGAAACCGGGTTTCCCCATTCTCCCCTCCCTGCGGGGAGGCGCCCGGTTCCCTCCCCCAGCGGGGGAGGGCCAGGGAGGGGGCGGCCCTCCCAGGAAGCAACCCGCCCGCGGGGAGGGTTTGGACGTAGAGGCGCGGCGGCGCCGCGCCTACGCCCTCCCAGGAAACAACCCGCGCGCGGGAGGGTTTGGACGTAGAGGCGCGGCGGCGCCGCGCCTACGCCCTCCCGGGAAACAACCCGCCCGCGGGGAGGGTTTGGACGTAGAGGCGCGGCGGCGCCGCGCCTACGCCCTCCCGGGAAACAACCCGCCCGCGGGGAGGGTTTGGACGTAGAGGCGCGGCGGCGCCGCGCGCCTACGCCCTCCCGGGAAAAAACCATTTTCATTTTGTCGTTGTGCCGCGCAGCCGCATAGACGGCTAAGGTAAGCACAGGGAAAGCCGCGTTTCCCTCCGTGGGCCAGGACACGCGCGGGCCCGGCTGCGCCGATCACAGATCCACGTGGCGCGGCATGATCGGCAATTCGTCCACCCGCAGGCTGGGCGGCAGGGTGCAGACCCAGAGCAGCGCCTGGGCCACGTCTTCGGTGGTCAGCAGGCGCCGGCGCAGTGACTCATCGGGGTTGAGGGGCGCCAGATCGGCGTTGATCATGCCCGCAACCACATTCGTCACAAAGATGTTATAAGGGCGCAATTCCTGAGCCAGCGACTGCGAAAAGCCCGCCAGGGCAAACTTCGCGGCGCTGAAGGGGCTGATGTTGGCGATCCCCATTTTGCCCACCCGCGAGCCGAGGTTTACGATCGTCCCACTGTGCTGGCGCTTCATATACGGCACAACTGCCCGCGTCGCGTAAAAGACGCCGGTCAGATTGGTGTCGAGGATCGCGCGCCACTCGGCATCGCTGAACTGCTCCACCGGTGAGATCTTCATCACGCCCCCGGCGCAGTTGATCAGAATATCGATCCGCCCAAGAAGCGCAATGGTCTGCTCAACAAGATGTTGAACCTGCCCTGAGTCAGTCACATCGGCGGGAATGCTCAACCCCTGGTGACCCTCGTAGGCAATCTCGGCGATCAGGTGCTCCAGCAGCTCGCGGCGACGCGCGGCCGCAACAACTGTCGCGCCTTCCCGCGCAAACAGCCGTGCAGTAGCGTAGCCGACGCCGCTCGAGGCCCCGGTAATGATGGCGACGCGTCCTTTGAGCTTCATGGCTCCCTCAGTGCTACACCTCCACCACCCCTCCACACGACTCAGTGCAGGCGTGGAGTGGAGGACCAGATTCTCAAGCGCGTGTAACCTGGAAGATTATAGCCTATCTCGTGCGGCGGATTGCAATCGCGCCGTGCCGGGAATGTGTTATAGTGATCGTAGCAGGTTGTTGCGCTGCCAACCAACCCTTGCTCGTTGACATCTACGGCCCATTAACAACTCCCGGAGCACAGATGCTATGCGCCTTGTTGTTGTGATCCTGCTGGCGCTGCTCGCCGGTGGCGGTCCGGTTCCGCCGGCCGCCCTGACCCGCTCCGCCGCTACCTCCCCCGCGCCAGTGACGGCAACGCCTCCGATGGCCACTCCCGCCCCCGTGAGGGCCACCCCCGTGCCAATGACGGCCTCCCCCGCGCCAGCGATGGCCATCCGCACGCCGACGACGGCCACCCGTGTACCAGCGACGGCCACCCGTGTGCCCGCGACGGCCACGCCTGCGCCTGCGATCCAGCCCGCCAGCGGGCCGCCGGTGCGGCTCGTCATCCCGGTGATCGAGCTTGACCGGATCCTTGTGCCCGTTGGGTTGGACCGTAAGGGCGTGCCGGTTGTGCCAGACCACGATGTTGGCTGGTACAACTTGAGCGCGGCTCCCGGCCAGGGTGAGAATGTGGTGCTCTGGGGCCACGTGCTGCGCTTCCGCAACACTCCCCACATTCCTGCGCCCTTTGCGCGCCTGAAAGAGGTGCCAATCGGCGCGCAACTCATCCTCTACAGCGCCAACGGCGCCGCCCATACCTACGTGGTTACCCGGCAAATCTGGGCAACGCCCGATCAGGTTGAGTACATCCTGCCCACTGGCCGCGAGCAGGTAACCCTGGTGTCGTGCATCGGCGATAAAGTGATCGTAAATGGCGCCACTGTTGATATGACCCACCGCCTGATCACCATCGCTGAACCAGCGTAAAGCGTTTCAAACGAGCTTGACCCCCGGCGTTCAGCTTCACACCTTCACAGCCCGGTCGTGTGGAGCCGTCGCCCATCGGTCAAGCAAAACGTCCGGGTCTGAACCATGCCTGAGTGTATGGACTGTCACAGCGCGATACGCAACAGTAACGGTGACAGCCGCGCACTCCTGCTACACTGGCGAAGAGGCAGAAGGAGTGAGCGCCTATCGGCTCGTGTGACCTGGTTGGAGAGGGGGAACCCCCGGACTCCCCATCTCCCTGTCCAGGGCAGGGTTCAGGAGGGCTACGCCCTCAGGAATACCTCGCTTTCACCCTGGTGTTGTGTGGCACAGCCGCATCGTTGTCTGATGCAATACAGCGGGAAGGCCATGTCTCCCCGGCGTGCCATCCGGCGTCATCAGATTACCAGGTCACTCATGATCCCGGGCAGGTTCATCCTGCCGATAGACGCTCTGACCGAGGGGAGAGAGGAACGATGGCTCACTCGCATAGCGCACCCTTTCGTATTGCGCTGAGCACCGGTGGCGGTGACGCGCCGGGTCTCAACGCCGTGATCCGCGCTGCGGTGCTCTCGGCGCTGCATCGAGGTTGGGAATGTTACGGGATCCGCGACGGCTTCGCGGGCATTCTGTCGCCGAAAGAGTATCCCCAGGGAGGTGTGATCCCGCTCACCCGTGAAACCGTGCGCGGGATCACCAGTCTGGGCGGCACGATCATTGGCACAACCAACCGCGGGCATCCCATGCGCTACCCGACCCAGCGACCTGACGGCACGGTGTACGAGCGCGATCGCACCGATGAACTGGTCAACGGCCTGGCGGCGTATGGCATCGATGCCCTTATCTCCATCGGTGGCGATGGCTCGATGGAAATCGCGGCGGCGCTGGCCCGCAAGGGTGTGCGGGTGATCGGGGTGCCCAAGACGATTGACAACGACCTCGACGGCACCGTGTCAACCTTTGGCTTCGACACGGCCGTCTCCTTCGCTACCGAATGCCTCGACCGCGTTACCGCCACGGCGCAGGCGCACCAGCGCGTGCTGGTGGTGGAGGTCATGGGTCGCTACGCCGGCTGGATCGCCCTGCACGCCGGGATTGCCGGCTCAGCCCACGCGATCCTTATTCCCGAGATCCCCTACAACCTGGAGCTGGTAGCCGAGAAGATCCGCCAGCGCGAGGAGGCCGGGCGCTACTTCTCGATCGTCGTCGTCGCCGAGGGCGCCCGTCCGAAGGGCGGAGATTTCTCAGTCGTGGCCCGCGAGCCAGGCCGGGCCGATCGTCTCGGCGGCGTAGGCGAGAAGGTGGCCCACGCGCTGGAAGAACTGACCGGCCGTGAGACGCGGCTGGTGGTGCTTGGCCACTTGCTACGGGGCGGTTCGCCTACCACCTTCGACCGCCTGCTGGCGCTACGCTTCGGCGCTGCGGCAGTGCGCGCCATCGCCGAGGGCCAGTCGGGGATCATGGTTGCGCTCGATCCGCCCACGGTGAAGTATGTGCCGCTGGAGGTGGCAACCAGTCGTATGAAGACCGTGCCCCTCGACAGTGACACCGTCCTGACGGCGCGCGATATGGGGATCTGTTTTGGGGATGAATGATCTACCCCCTCCCCTGCCAGGGGTTCAGGGGTGAACAGAACATACGCCCACTCCCCCGCTCCCGCTCAGAGAGAGGGGGCGTTCACCCGGGGCGTCCCGACGCCCGCTCCCCCGCTCCCGCTCAGAGAGAGGGGGCGTCCACCCGGGGCGTCCCGACGCCCGCTCCCCCGCTCCCGCTCAGAGAGAGGGGGCGTCCACCCGGGGCGTCCCGACGCC
>CAKZKA010000107.1 GCA_937120965.1 uncultured Chloroflexota bacterium | reverse complement strand
ATGGGGAAACCGGGTTTCCCCACCTGCGGTGAGCCTGTCGAACCGCACCCCTGCCTGTGGGGCGCCAGCCGCTCCCAACAGCGGTTGGGAAATGGGGCAACCGGGTTTCCCCATCCCCCTGCCTGCCGGGACGGCAAGCTCTCCCCGGCGGGCGGGGCAACCGGGTTTCCCCATCGTCCTGCCTGCGGGGGCGGCAAGCTCTCCCCGCCGGGCGGGGCAACCGGGTTTCCCCATCCCCCTGCCTGCCGGGACGGCAACCTCTCCCCGGCGGGCGGGGCAACCGGGTTTCCCCGCCTGCGGTGAGCCTGTCGAACCGCACCCCTGCCTGCGGGGGCGACAAGCCCTCTCCACTCCTTACCGGGCCGGGTTCGGCGCAGCGTGGCTACTTCCGACCGTAGACGCTCGGCATGAACAACCACTGGCGAACGTATATCACGTCAATTGGAATACTCCCCAGGTCGCCTGCCCGGGCTGGATCGGGGTCGCTGCTGAGTTGCAGCACGCCCAGGTAGCGGTCCGGCGGCGCTCGTTCGCCGGGCAGGTTCCAGTGTAAACTGAGCGTAAAGGGTTCCCCGGCACGCACAGTCACCGGACCGGTGGCGCCGGCGTTGCCCAGAGATTCCGGCGGCACGATGGTGACTGCCAGGTCTACCCGATCTTCAGCCTGGCCCGAGCCGGAGTAGTTCTGCACCAGGACGATCAGGGTCTGGGCGGGCGCGTGGTTCAGGCGCAGGTCGCAGAACTCGTCGCTGCTAACCCCTGCGCTGATACAGATCGCTTCCTCCAGTTGTGGCACGCCATCGGCGGGGCCGTTTACTCCATCGGCAAAGACAAACAGATCCACGTCGGGCGCGGTTGTGCGGCGCACCTCCAGGCGCACCCGTGGTGTGCCCGCGGGCGGCGCAATGTTAAGTCGGGCCACGCCTGTCGGTCCATCGAGCGGATTGCCGGGGGTGGGATCCTGGGCCACGTGCAGTGTGTGGACCTCACCACGGCTCAGGCCGAACACGCGCAGGGTGAGCGCCTCGGCCGAAATGGTGCGCAGCCCGGTGAGGGTCACGCTGCCGCGCGGTTCGGCGGTGCGCACAATTACGGCGGGCGGGAGGATGGCGCTGAGGGCGTTGAGCGCCGCCGGTAGCCGCGCCGGGGGCGCAAGGCCGCCGGCCTCGCTGAATAAAACTGCTCCAGACAGGTAGGTCCCCTCGGGCCGGAAGGTGTCGCGGGCGATACGGGCGGTGATCGTCACGGGTCGGGTGGCGCCGGGCGGCAGGGTCAGTCGTTCAGGCTCTACGCTGAACGTCAGCCCCGGGGCGCCGGTGGCGGTGGCGCTCCAGGTGGTGGTTACCGGGAGCGGGTTGCGGAAGACACGGGTGAAGACGCACTGCTCCAGGCAGGCGGGGCTGGCGAAGGCGGGCAGGTTAAGCCTGGTGGGATCGCCTCCGCTGAGGGGATCGACCGCTCGGAAGCCGGCAGGTGTCTCATCGAGAAGCAGCCCGGCGCGGGCCGCCCGGTCCACCTGCACCCGCCCGGCGCCAGCGGCGAGGGCCGGGGCCGGCGCGCCGTCAGCCGAGGTGGCGGTGGTTGCCGTGGTCATCAACGCCGCGCGGATCTCGGCGGGCGTCCAGTCGGGATGCACCTGGCGGAGCAGGGCGGCTGCCCCTGCGACGTGCGGGGTGGCCATCGAGGTGCCGCTGAGCAAGCCGTAGGCCGGAGCGCCGGGCCGCGAGCCGATGGTGGTGGCGAGGATGTTCAGCCCGGGCGCGAGGAGATCAGGCTTGAGGGTGCCGGGCGCGGTGCGATTGGGGCCACGGGAGCTGAACCAGACCACCACATCGGCCGGGCCGCCCGGGTCGCGTCGTGCCGGGCCCAACGCTGCCTGGTGACCCGACCCCCGGGCCAGCCAGGCGCGCAACTGCGCGCCCCGGGCGGCGTCGAGGTGGACCGTGGGCAGGGCCAGTGGCTTGATTGGCAGGAAGGCGCCGGCAGCATCGGACCAGATGATCGCCAGGCCGCCCGCGCCTGCCGCCGCCGCGTAACCCGCCGCGCGCTCGGGATCGATCAGTTGGCGGCAGACAACAATCGCGCCTTGCAGCCGCACCTGGCTGGCAAAGGACAGACAGGCGGGATTGGGGAGGCCGTCGGCTCCGGGGAGCGTGGCGGCGTCAACGATGGGGGTCAGGGGCAGGGCCTCGGCGCCAAAGCCTGCACCGCTCAACAGGGGAGGCGCTGGTCCGGCGCCTCCGCCAAACGGGCCGAGGTCGCGGACGAAGCGCCGCCCGTGGCTGGTTGCGCCGATACTGAGCACCCAGGGGGCATTGGCCGGCGCTGTGATGCTGCCCGGATCGGGGCCCTCGTTCCCGGCGGCCACAGCGACCAGCGTGCCGGCTTCGAGGGCGCCCAGCAGCGCCAGGGCCTCGGCATCGCGCCAGGGGTTGGTGGGGAAGCCACCGATCGAGAAATTGATGACGTCCACCCCATCGGCAACCGCCCGGTCAATGGCCTGAAGGATAGCCTCCAGGGGGCAGAAGCTGCCCGTGGGGATGCCACAGGCATCGTAGGCCACAATCGCCGCGTGGGGCGCCACACCTGTGAGCGGACCGGTGGCAATGCCGGCCAGGGCGCTGGTTGCTTGCACGTGCCCTGCGAGGGTGCTGGCGACGTGAGAGCCGTGGCCGTTGTCGTCGAAAGGACTGGGGCGACCAGAGGGGTCGCCGGTCCCTGCGGTCGCCGGGAAGGTGTAGGCGCCGATTACCTTGGGGTTGCAGGGGAAGGCCGGGTTGAAATCAGGCCGCGCAGAATCGCAGACCCCCAGGAAGCGTCCGTAGGGATTGACCGCCAGAAAGCCGTCGTCGCCACGGGGGGCGAACGCTGGCGCATTGGGGTCGATTCCGCTGTCGATCACCCCGGTCACGATGCCCTCGCCGCGCGCCGGGACGACCTGCCCGCGGATCTCGCCAGCCGGCTGGGCCGCGGTGGCGATCTGCAACACGGTATTCCCCGCCAGCAGGGCCTGTTCAATCGCGGCGGCGGAAAGCTCGGGCGTATCGGCGAGGGTCAGTTCGCCGGCGTAGAACCCGCCGCCGGGAACGGCGAGGGGCGTCAGGTCGAGCGCGACGCTGTCGGGTTGCCCGGGCGCGGTGACAAGCAGGCTGGCGGCCAGCGGCGGCCCGCTGAGCGCACCGTGGGCCAGTTGCAACGCTAGCCAGCGCGTCGAGGCCGAGTAAGTGACCACGGCCCAGCCGGTGCGTTCGGGGAGCGCCTGGCGGCTTGCCGGCCTGATGGAGGACGGCGCAACGTCCGATGCTGCATCCGGCGTCTCGGCCCGTGGTGAGGCGGCGGGGAGAGCCGCGCGATCCTGGCATAGGGGCCAGGCATAGATGCACGGCTGCGCAGCGGCATCCATAGCGGCGGCGCGCGCGGGCGCGAGGCGCGCGCTGAAGAGCGTGGGGCCCAGGTCGGGCTGGGCTGCCCCGATGAGCGCCGGGCCAACATCGGTAGCGAGGCGGCGCGGCTCATCGGGCTGAACCAGGCGCACCCCGGCAAGGGTAGCGACGCGAGCCGCCTCCTCTGGCGCCAGGGCGAGCGACACGCCGTTCAGAGCGTACAGGAAACGCGCCCGTGGCGCGACGGCGCGTTCCAGAACCGCGCTCACGCGGGCCAGGGCCTCGTCCTGGCGGGCGTGGAGGTAGGCAAGGTAGGCCCGGGCGGCAGGCGACGCCGTATCGAGCCGCAGCTCGTTGCGCGCACGAGGGCTGGTAGCCGCCAGACCGGGCCGGTCACCCTCGTAGGCCGCCAGTGGCGGATCGGCGAGCACGACAATGTACGCCTCGGGTGCTGCGGGTGAGGCGCTGCGCGGCGCGCCGTGCAGCGCCTCGCGCAGCCAGGCGGGCCGCGCCGGTGGCAGTGAGGGCCGTGGCGTGGCTGCTTGCTGGAACCGGGCCTCGCTCCTGGCAGGAAGCAGGCCCCCGGCAGCAGCGAGGAGCACCAGGGCGCACGCGCAGATGAGAATACGCAGCAGCATCTATGGTTCAGACCCGCTTAACAATCCGGCCTTCATCTCCACACCTCCACAGAGCCGAGAGGCGCGCCCGCACGTGTTCACACTTCTCCTGGGAGCGCGGGCATCTTGCCCGCATCCAGGCCCTTGCAGGCGGGGCGCCCGCGCTCCCGGGATGACGCCTTACCCCACATGCGAACACGCACGCGCGCCCTCCCCCTGTACAGTGTATCTCGCGTGCTATAATCTCCGATAAGAGACTTGCCACAAGGCCAGCACCCATGCCGTCCGTCATCACCGTTCGCGATGTTCTACGTCTGGCTCTGCCTGCGGGCACGGAAGTTGTCGCGGGCGGGGCCGGTCTTGGCCGCCAGGTCAACTGGGTTGCCACCCTTCGCGCTACCCTGCCTGCCTTTGCCGAATTGCGGGGCGGCGAACTGGCGTTATTGTCGGTTGAGGCGGCCCTGGCGCTCGACTCGCGCCTCAACCTGGCGACGCTGGTGCGTCGGCTCGGCAGCGCGCCGGTGCCGGTTGCCGGCGTCGTGGTGCTCGGCGAGGTCCGCCCCGAGGACATTGCCGCCGCCGAGGAGGTGCGGCTGCCACTGTTGAAGCTGCCCGACGGCGCCGATCTGCGTGATGTCGAGCGGGAGATTACCCGCCTGGTCACCGACTATGAGGCGCAATTCGAGCGACGCAGCGCACAGCTCTACGATCTGCTCACCCAGCGCTCGCTGGCCGGGCAGGGCGTGCCCGGTCTGCTTGAAGTGCTGGCCGAGCGCACCGGCCAGAGTGTGGCCTGCTTTGCCCCCAACGGCGAGTTACGCGCGCAGCGTGGGCGTGGCTCGGCGCGGGTAGCGCTGCAAGCCCTGCGCCCCAACGGGCGCGGGACGATGACCTTGCTCAACCAGCAGATCTGGGTCGAGCCGATCGGATCGAGCGACGCGCCGGCCGGTTACCTGGCTATCGCCGGCACTGCCCTCGACGACTGGGATCGCGAGGCGGCCCAGCGCGGCGCGGCGGCGCTGGCGCTGGAGCTGGCCAAGGAGCAGGCGGTGCAGGCTGCCGAGGAGCGGCTGCGCGGCGACTTTGTCGCGGGCATTCTCTTCGGGCAGCCGGGCGACGTCACCGCCGCGATGCAACGCGGCCAGGAGCTGGGGTACAACCTTGCCGCGCCGCATGTCGCCATGATCGTGACGGTCGAAGACGCCAGCCCGGCCATACTCGCCCGCTTGAGCGCGGCGCTGCAAACCGAACTGACGCGCCGGAACGTGAGCGCGCCGATTTCCCGCCGTGAGAGCAGCATCCTCTGTATGCTGCCGGTGGCGGGCGCCACCCGGGTGCGCGACCTGGTCGAGCAGATCCGCGAGCGTCTGTCGGGCGCCTTTCCCAGGCTGGTGCTGGCCCTGGGTACACCTGCCGCCGGCCTCAACGAGTGGCGCCGCTCGGTGGAAGAAGCTGAGCAGGCCCTGCTGCTGGGGCGTCAACTCTTTGGCACCGGACGCGTCCTCGCCTTCTCCGATCTGGGCGTTTATCGTCTGCTGGTACGCCTCCGCGAAACTCCTGAACTGTGGACATTTTACCGCGAAACTCTGTCACGCCTGGCCGACTATGACCAGCGCCAGGGCGCCGAGTTAATCAAGACCCTCGAGGCCTATTTTAACCACCTGGGCAACCTGCGCGCCACCTCCGAGGCGCTCCACGTCCACCGGAACACGCTGCTCTACCGCCTCGATCGGATCAAGGAGATCAGCGGGATGGATCTGGACAACGCCGAGGAGCACTTTGCGCTCTGGCTGGCGCTGCGGGCGCATCGCATCCTCTCTACGCTGGAGGAGCCGGTGTAATGCTAGGTGGAACTGGCGAGGCCTTTTTAGATTTTAGATTTTGGATTTTGGATTTTAGATTTTTGGATTTTGGATTTCCACGCTGGGCAGTACAACGCCTAAAGCCGCTTCACGCAGTGCGGTATCATCAACGGGAATTGGCATAAGGCGGTACCGGGCGCCCTCTTCTCGCATCAGCCGTCGATGCGGCTGCGCCGCACACTACAAGAGAGGTTCTTTTGGAAGGGCGAGGTTGTCGGAGTCAGGCAAAGCGCTCGATAGCCTCGGCAGCAATGGGCCAGGCCGGGTCGAGCATCAGATCGTGCGCAGCGCCTGGCGCCACCACCAGGTGCGCGCGGTAGGCCCGCGCCGTCTCGCGCTGGATATCCAGATCGAAGATCGCGTCGCGTTCGGCAGCGATCACCAGCACCGGCACGCGGCACGCGGCGGGGCGCGGGCGCAGCACCATACTGCTGAGCGTTACCAGGGGCGGCTCAGTCACCAGGCGCGCGCGATGGCGTTCCAGTTCGGCATCGGCTATGTCGGGGCGAAAGAGGGCCTGGCGCACCGCTGCCGGCTCACGGCGCAGCAAGGCCGGCAGGTTGACCATGGGCGCGCGGCGCAGGCCGCGGTCGAGAAAATAGGCGCCGATGTTCACCGGGGAACTGCAGAGCAGCACCGCGCCGGTCAGCGCCGGGCGTGGCCCCACCACGCCGGTGATCAGCAGTTGCACCACATAGCCGCCGGAGCTATGCCCGACCACGATTGGCTGGCCGCCCATGGCGGCGATGGCGCTGCGCACCTCGCGCGCATAGTCGAGGATCGTTGAGCGCCAGTGGTGCAATGGGGCTGGACTGGCGCCGTGGCCCCGAATGCTGATCGCATGCACCTCGAAGCCACGGGCTGCCAGGTCCTCCCGGGCCGCTTCCCAGCACCAGGCCCCGTGCCAGGCGCCGTGGACAAGCAGCAGCGCCGGGCGGTAGCGCCGCTGAGCAGGGTGGGTGATGCGGTGTTCGAGTGTTACCATAGAGTTGGCGTGGGAGGGCGCGGCCATCTCATACCCTCTTTATCAGATGCAAAAACTCTACATCTGAAAGGGCTTCCCCCCTCACCCCTCGACCGGCTCGGCGGGCAGGCCGAGATGACGGCGGCGTTCTTCGGCTAGGCGCCGTTTTTCGGCGATCAGTTCGTCGGTCACGTATACGCCGAAGGAACGCAGGCGGGCCAGTTGGAGGCCGTGCTTGTGCCAGAGGCGGTACATCTCCTTGACCCGCTCCATCTCGATGTTGCGACCCAGGGTGTAATCCTCGAACTTACCCTCCATCGCCAGGAGCGCGGTCTCTGAGAGACAGGCGTAGGCCGTGCCGGGGGGCATATCAATATCGAAGCCGAAATCAGGCTCGCCGGGCAGCACGATTTCGCCGCTCTCCACGACGAGCACATCGGGGCGGCGCGCGGCGTCTTCTTCTTTGACATCGGGCGGGCGGGCCACATCGCACACAACGGCGCCGGGCTTCAATTTGTCAATATTGATGACCCGGCCGGTAAGGGAACTGGTGGTGGTGATAATCAGATCGGCGTCGCCGAGGTAGGCATCAGGATGGGTCGCGGCGATCACCCGGGCGCCAGGCGTCTCGCGCTCGATCTGCTGCTTGAGGGCCAGGAGGCGCTCGGGGCGCGGGGCGATCAGCACCACATCGCGCACGGCCTGGGCCAGCAGGCGCGCGCACACCGAGCCAATCGAGCCGGTTGCCCCGATGACCACTGCGCGCACCTTCTCGGGTCGCCCGCCCTTCATGAGCAGCACGGCCTGTTTGGCCGCCTCCAGGGTGGCTGCCACGGTGAGCGAGTTGCCCGACGTGATGCCGATGTCGCTCTTCTGGGCGACGGTGATCCCCGCGTCACCGACCACCGAGGTGAACGCGCCAAGACCCATGATCCGCGCGCCCATCTTCTCGGCCATCCGCGCGGCGCGGATGAGCCGCCGGTAGGTGAACCCGGGCGGACGGCGCATCATCTCGCGCGGCGTCGTGCCCAGGGTCAGCAGAATGCCCTCGACTTCTTCGCCCGTGGCTGCTGAGCGAATGCCCCGGATGCGTGAGAGGTAGAGGGGCGGAATGTAGGCGGCAACCCGCTCCACCAGGCGCGGCGGCAGGTAGCGCGTCCAGCGGAAGCGGGGATCGTTGGCGATCAGGCTGGTGCGCAGGGGGTGGATGACAAAGGCGAATCTGGGCTTTGGTCGCGGGTTGAGTTCCTGCACGTGCGCGCCCCAGCCCGTAGCGGCAATGAAATCCAGGACCTCGGCCTCCCCGGGTTGGGCGCCGGTCTCCTGAATGGCCGCGACCATAGCTTCGAGCACGTCGGCGGCGACAAAGGGCCGGGGCGCAGGCTCGCCGTCGGGGCCGCTCAATGGCGGCGTCATCGTGATCAGTGTCACCACGCCGCGCTGTCGCAGATCCTCGATTTCGGCGGGCGAGGGATCATCCGTCACGATCGTCTTCCCCCGCAGGTCCTGCGGGGCGAAGCGTCGGATAAAGGCAAAATCCCCGGCGATCACCTCGGCCCACTGGAAGAGGCGCTCGGCGCGGGGGTCGTAGCCTTCCTGGCCCAGCGCGACGGGATGCAGCAGGCGATAGGGCAGCAACGCCGTGATGGGCAGGGTGGTTGCGGCGTAGAGTTCGAGTTGTTCCAGGGTGCGCGGCACAGGCAGCGCAGGCAACCCGATGTGCACAATCGGATCGGCGAAGCGCAGGTCAGCGCCGTACTGGGCAATGGCAGCGGCAAGCTGGTAGCGTTCGATGCCGCTGGTACAGAGAACCTTCTTGTAGCGGAACAGGTCGGGGATCTGCTGGGCAGCCTGGGCGACGACCCAGCGCTCCAGGGTGGCCTTGATCACCCCGCCGTCCACCACTGGCGTGCGGTGGGCCTGGGCGGCGATGTGAATGGCTTCCTGGTGGGGATACCGCGCCGCGCCCACCCGAAAGACCGGTGTAAGGCCGCCAAGCCCGATCGCGTCCACCCGACCATCGAAGGCGCGGATCAGTTCGGCGGCGCGCGCGGCCTCGCCGTTCACGCCGATGCGCTCGACCTCGACCGTGCGCCCGAGGATCGACGTCGTAAAGTGGTAATCACGGGCCGACGAGCCCAGACTGATGCTCACGATGCGCTTCATTGCGCGCTCCTCTTCGTGGTATGCTGCACGCGGTCACCTGGCTCAAGGTTGCGGTAACGCCAGTATAGCACAACTCGAGCCAGCTCCCCGGGGGCCAATCATCTTGCGTCCCAACCCGGGGCAAGAATGGCGGCGGGGCGCAGCCCTCACGTGCCCTCCCCCGCGCGGGCTCCGTTCACCTCAAGGGTCGGGAACGAGCGCGCAAATTCCAGAACCGTGTACGTTTGTCCTCACAGGAGCCTGCGAGCCTGTTTGGGGTGTCTGCTCTCCCCGATAGCCTGAACAGGCGCTCAGGCATCCACAGTGATAGTGGAAAGGGCAAGCGTATGGCACAGGCTTCGCCGCTCATTTACCAGGCGGACGATGCGGAGCGCCTGCAGAACCAGGTGCTCTGGACGACGGCTATTCTCGGGGCCAGCTACTCTGGTATTCTGGCAGTGCTGGAACGGGCGCTGCCCATCAAGCCCACGTGGGTGGCGCTCGAAGTGGTCGGCGGGGTGTTGCTGGTAGGGCTACCGGTACGCTGGATCGCCCGGCTCGGCGGCTCGAAACTCACCTGGCGCGACTATGAACGGCTGGTCATTGCGGGTTTTGTGGGGGCAGGGGCGCCGATCCTCATCTGGCAGGCGATCGAGTACGGGGTGCTCCAGCAGCGCCGGATTCGCCGGGAGAGCGGCGAGGGCGGGCCCGGGGTTTGACCGGGGTGTTACGGGACAGGCGGGTTGCGGCCGGGAGGGGTATGGGGAAACTCGGGTTCCCCATGCCCCAACTGGCGCCCCGATGGGCAGGGATAGGAGGAAACCCGGTTTCCCCTACCGTTGTTCATAGCCAGGGCGAAATGGCGGGGAACACCGTTCCTCTGCTCTGACCCGATTACGCTGACGGCCCGGCGCCAGCGTCAATCGCGCCGACAGCCTGACCGTTGGAACGCACCACTCCAGGCTGAACGGCGAGACCGCCTGCCTCGGCAATGGCCGCTAGCAGCGCTGCGGATGGGCTACCTCCGTCATTGGCCGGTAGGACGATCGCGCCGCGTTCCCCCAGTCCGGCGCGCGTCTCTTCCTGTTCGATCGTTCGCACACGGCTGATATACTCGTCGATCTCGATGGTAATGCGCATCGTTGCCTCCTGAACTTCGGATATGAACCCGGGGAAACCGGATGGCCCACGCCCCTGCCTATGGGGGCGCCAGGCCACCCCGACCGCGGTTGGGGGATGGGGAATCCGGGTTTCCCCACGCCTCTCCCGGCGGAGTAGCACCTCAATTCATAATCGCGTAGCGCGCCTCGATGTTCACCGGATTGGCGCTGACGTTGCGAATGGAGATCCAGTAGGTGATATGGGTCGGCGAAGCGCGCTCGACCTCTACGTCCCAGTCAATCTGGGGGCCGCCGGGTTGCGGCGAGGTGGAAACGACGTTCCAGACGACGTGCCAGTTGGCGGGCCAGCTATGGGTGAACCAGCGCCGGGTCTGGTTTGCTGGAACGCTGCCGGTGAATTGGACACCGATACGCATATCTTGCCTCCCTGATACGATTCCGAGCGATGCTGCGCGAACCCTGAAGGGTTGTCAGCCCCTACACCGCTGCGCCGCACAACAACGCCGGTGGCCGTCGGTCAAAATGTGCTGCCCGCGAATGTTGTCAGACTTCCCACACCGCTGCGCCGCGCAACGACAGGATGAACACAGGTTTGTTCCCGGGAGGGCGCAGCGCTCCCGGACCCTCCCGGTGCGGAGGGCTTGCCGCCACGGCAGGCAGGGGTATGAGGAAACCGGGTTTCCTCACACCCCTTCGAGGGAGGCCAGGGAGGGCGCAGCCCTTCCAGACCCTCCCGCCGGACAAGGGGTATGAGGAACTCTCGCCTGCACTTCCCTTGTTGCCTGACGAAGCCGACCGGCGTATGACGAACCTGCTCTTACCAGCCAAGGACCGCGTAGCGAGCCTCGATGTTGACCGGCACGTTCGTGAGGTTTGTGATCTCGATCCAGTAGGTAATGTGCTGGTCTGAGGCGCGCTCAACCTGCACGCGCCAGCGGATCTGGGGGCCGCCCGGGGTAACGCTGGTGGGCACTACGGTCCAGATCACGTGCCAGTGGGCCGGCCAGCTATGGGTGAACCAGCGGCCGGTCTGATTGGCTGGCACGACGCCGGTGAACTGCACGCCGATCCAGGTGCGGGTTGGCAGCAGGTAGTCGATCATCTGGCGCATATTGGGCCGGTTGCCAATGCGCTGGGTCGCGGGGCGGCCCGGAGCGTCCTGCTGGGGCGAACCGGTAGCCCGCAGCACCTCGCGGGCGCGGGCGGGGCTCATCGGAATGCGTCCGGCGGCGCGGAGCACCCCCTGCACCCCGGCAATGGCGCCGACAACAATCGGTGAGGCGCTCGAGGTGCCGCTGAAGGTGTCAGTGTACCACAGATCCTCGTTCGTACCGCCCTGCAGGTCGCCGTAACCAGTCGTGGTGACCTCGCGTCCCCACCCCTGGGCATCAACCAGGGCGCCGTAGTTTGAGAAGCCGAGGCGCGAGCGATCAGGGCCGTGGTTGCGCCCGTGGGTGCCGGGGGGTGGGGCGCCAGCGCCGACCACGATCGCGCCCGAGTCGAGGGGCGCGCGACGGTAGGGATTGCGCCACCAGGAGGGGAAGGGGCCGAAGGGGGCCGGTGGGTTGGTGTCGTAGATAGTATCGTCGAGGTTCTCCTGACCATTGCCGGCGGCCTCGACAACGATCACGCCTTTGTTGACCGCATAGCGAATGGCCTGGTAGTCGTCGGGCCACCACTCGATGGCGACGTAGCCGGCCTGGTCCAGACGCGCGGCGAAGTTGTGACGGGGGCCGGCGCGGTGCAACTCGATCAAGATCACGTCGCCAGGGCCGAGCAGATCGGCGGCCTGGCGAATGGCCCCGGCGCTGCCGAGGCCGCCGAAGATCGAGATGGCCCGCACGTTGGCCTCCGGGCAGATCCCGGTAATGCCGAAGGTGTTCCGGTCACCGCCGAACTCGCCGATGACCGCAGTGCCGTGGTTGCGCCAGTCGATGTCGCCCGAAGCGGCGCCGGCTACCATGCCGCCCTGGTTCTGAACCAGGTCCTCATGGGTAAAGCGCCAGGCGCCTTCGATATCAATAATGCGCACCCCGGCGCCACTGCCGCCGGGCCGCGTCCAGGCAAAGCGCGCGTCAATGCCTTCCGGCGCAGCGTTGAGGTAACCCTGGCGGCCGGTGTAGTCCGGCGTAGCAGCCGGCTCTTCGGGCCGTGGCGCCATATCGTTGATCCCGGGTTCGCTTCGTGGCAGCTCGACCTCGGCCAGCACGGCAGGGCTGGCGGGTGGCTTCACATAGGCGGCTTCGACGGTGGGGAGCTGTTGCAGCCGGCGGGCCAGATCTTCGAGACGCTCATCGGGCGCATCAACCCGATAAAAGGTGACCTCAGCGGGCAGAGCGCCCGCTGCGGCGCCGAGCGCCTCGGGGGGCGCTTCAGGGGGGGCAGTAAAGAGCCGGCGCATCGCGCCGCCGGCATCCGATACGATCCGCGTCAGGTCGCTGGGGGCAGCGCCGAGGACAGCAGCCCCCTCCTCAGCCCGCGTGATGACGATTAACTCACGCTCCAGCTCCATAAGCTCCTCCTTGAGGTATGCAGTTTGATATTACGGCAGGGCGTCGGGGGGCTTCAGGTAGGCTGACTCGACGCCCGGGGTTTGCTGCAGACGGGACACGAGCGCAGCGGCCGCGTCGGCAGTGGTGTCGGCCACAAACGTTCGCGCCAGGATCGGGTCAGACGCGCCGGGGTCAAGGGGGCGAAGGTTGGGGGCCGTCTCCAGCACGGTCCGCGATGCTGCCGTAGGCGCACTCTGACCCTTCAGGGCCGTGGCCAGGCTCTCTTGCACGATCACAATGATCTGCACGGTTTCGCCCTCGCTGGTGGGGGTAGGCGTAGGCGCTGGAATGGCGGCTGCGCAGGCTATGAGCATCAAGGCGAGGAGCAACAGGGCGAAAATCTCCAGCGCTCGCCGCATGGTGTTCCTCCGGATATCGGCGCAAGCAGCCAGAAACCCGCAGGCTGGAAAACGGTTGAAGAAACGATATTCAATACTTCGAGTATAGCACCGCCAGCGGATTTATCAAGTTAAGATCTGGATAATATTCTAGAATGATATGCTTCTGTCGCAGCAAGGGTCCGGCTCTCCCACGTCTTGAGGTGAACATAGCTCGCCCGCGGGAGGGTTTGGGAGGACGAAGCCCTCCCGGGAAACGACCTGCTAGCGGAGAGGGTTTGGGAGGGCGGAGCCCTCCCAAGAACAATACTATTTTCATTCTGGCGCTGTGCGCCATGCGCATAACCGTCTGAGGTGAACATATGGGGAAACCGGGTTTCCCCAACCCCCTCCCTGCGGGGAGGCGCCCGGTTCCCTCCCC
>CAKZKA010000106.1 GCA_937120965.1 uncultured Chloroflexota bacterium | reverse complement strand
CCGCATTGGAACGCCCCCGCGCATGGCTCTGGTCTCCCCTCTCCAGCGAAGCTGGAGAGGGGGAGGGGGTGAGGACCGAGCAGCGCATCCCAACGCCATCACGCCCGTCGGCGCTCATACGTTCTGTCCGCCCCTGAACAGGCAGGGGGATGGGGAAACCCGGTTTCCCCGTATTTTCACCTCAGGCGGTCATACGGCTGCGCCGTACCCTGCCGGAATGGCGTAGCGCAAAATATCGAACCCCGGCGCGTGCCGGGGTCCGACTGGCTGCTTTCCATGTTGATCGGAGCACGTGCGTAGCAACGTACTGGTAGCGTGAGCGTGTAGTGCGGCTGAACCTCTGCTGCGCCGCTCAGGGCGAAGACGGTGGTGCGATGTCGTGCTGAGACAGTGCTGCGACGTTGTGCTGGGAAGGTAGTGCGATGTCGTGCTGGGACGGTGCTGCAACGATGGCGCAAGAACAGAGACTCAGTCCGACCAACTGGCGAAACAGCTATGAGCGATCGGGCTGGGACGGTTACCGGGATGTTCGCTCACGACAGCAGCATAGCACGCGCCGGACGCAGCGCCAATGGCGCATGAGTCGGGCCGAAGGCGCGCCAGAGGTACTGGCAGCATCCCCCCCTGAGGTACCAGTCCGTGCATCTGATGTGAACATATGGGGAAACCTGGTTTCCCCATCCTCCTGCCTGTGGGGGCGGCAAACCCTCCCAGCAGGGAGGGTTTGGGAGGGCGCAGCCCTCCCAGGAAAAACCCATTCTCATCTTGTCGTTGTGCGGCAAAGCCGCATGGATGAACATATGGGGAAACCAGGTTTCCCCATCCCCCTGCCTGTAGGGGCCGCAAGCCCTCCCCGCAGGCAGCGCTGCGAGTCGCGGGCCTCGCTCTCCAGCGCGCTGCGGGCCGCGCGGATCGCACCGCATACCCGGTCATGACCATCGGCGGGCGGCGCGAACGAAGCGCCGCACCCGTTCGGCGTCTACCGGATTGGCAATCTCGCCATCAACCTTGATACTGCTGCCCACGATCACACCGTCGGCAATCTCCATAAACGCACTGATGTTGCCTTCATCGGTGCCACTGCCGAGGAGCAGAGGCGTATCGCCCGCCAGCCGCCGGGCCTCGCGCACCTTCTCCAGATCGGGCGCGTCGCCGGTCATGCGGCCAGAGACGATCAGCGCGTCGGCGCCAAAGAAGCGCGTCCACTCGATATGTGTGGCAAGATCGATGCCCGGGAAGCGCACCGAATGCTTCTTATCCACGTCGGCGAAGATCTTGATGTGCTCCGCGTGCAGTTCCTTGCGACGACGCAGCAGGTCGGCGGCGCAGCCCTCGTCCCAACTGCCTGCGTCCCATACCCCTGCGCCGGTGAACATACACACGCGGATAAAACTGGCCCCTGCGGCAATGGCGATGCCCAGGAGGGCGACCCCACCATTGTGCACCAGGTTGATCCCCAGGGGCAGATGCGGCACCGCAGCGCGCACCGCCTGCGCCACCACCGCGTGCGCCGCGATGCTCTCGGGTTGCAGGTGTGGCCCGGCGCGGAAGGGAATGTCCCACATATTCTCGACGATCAGCCCGTCGCAACCGCCTTCAGCCAGGGCCGTGGCGTCGCGCACGGCATGCTCGATGATTGGCTCCATTCCATAACCCGTGTAACCGGGCGCCCCGGGCAACGGCCAGCAGTGAACCATCCCGATCACCGGTTTCGCGACGCCGAAGATCGTCCGCAGATCGCGGATCCGCAGCGCATCCAGGCGCTCCTTCCAGGGTGGGGCCATACAGGGTTCCTTTCCGGACATACAATCGGGTTTTACAGCCAATTTCGGTACGAAGCAGTGTCGTTTCGGGCTGAAGGCGCGTTTATAGTATTACCAGGGCTGCGTCATCCCAAACCCTCCCGGTGTGGAGGGTGGAGAAACCCGGTTTCCTCACCCTCCACACCGGCGCCGGGAGCGCCTGATCCCCCCGGGCAGGGGGATGGGGAACCCCGGGTTCCCCATGGCCCAACCGCGGGTGGGAGGGGCTGACGCCCCTACAGGGAGGGAGATGGGGAACCCCGGGTTCCCCATGGCCCAACCGCGGGTGGGAGGGGCTGACGCCCCCACAGGGAGGGGGATGGGGAACCCGGATTCCCCATGGCCCAACCGCGGGTGGGAGGGGCTGACGCCCCCACAGGGAGGGGGATGGGGAACCCCGGTTTCCCCATATCCCAATCGCGGGTGGGAGCGGCTGACGCCCCCACAGGGAGGGGGATGGGGAACCCCGGTTTCCCCATATTTTCACATCAGTAAGCCCTGGTATCACGAAGGAATCAGGAGGTGATGCAGCGAATGATCCAGACGGGCGGCAATCTCGGCCAGGGTCGGAATAGCTTCGGCGGCGCCGTAGCGACTGGCGGTCAGGGCGCCCATCACGTTGCCAATCGCAGCGCTGCTGGGGAGATCGGCTCCCCGTAGCAAGGCCCACGCGAAACCCGCCGCGAACGCATCGCCGCAGCCGTTGGTGTCAATAACCGTGACGGCTGGAGGCAACACATTCAGACGAGTGGCGCCTTCCCCTACACTGCACCCCTGGGCGCCACGCTTGACGGCAACGTGCCGGACACCGGCAATCAAGAGTTCGTCTATCGCCGGTCGCACGGTCGTTCCGGGAACAAGCGCTCGCAGTTCATCTTCGTTCAACGTCAACAACCAGAGCCGCGGGAGCAGCCCGAGCACCAGCCGACGAGCCGCTCGAATGGTCGGCAAGCACAGGTCCAGCGCCACCGGAACGCCCTGCGCGTGAGCCAGGTCAATGGCCCGCACCGCTGTCGCCCGCTGCGGCCCCTCCAGCAAAGCGTGACCGCATACGAAAAGCAGGTCGCAACGCTCGAGCAGCATCGTCTCAATGGCCGCCGGATCGCAGCGCACATTGGCGCCCCGGTAACTGACAAAGGTGCGTTGCCCCCCCGGGCTGACCACCACGCCGCACAGGCCGGTTGGCGCATCCGGGTCACGCTGGATGTGATCCAGCTCAAGGCCGACCCGGCGTGCCGCCCCCAGGGCAATCTCTGCCGCGGGGTCGTTGCCTACGCGGGCGACCAGGCGTGCCGTTGCCCCCAGGCGCGTAAACGCCACGGCAACGTTGAGACCGGTGCCGCCGCCGTACCAGCGGAGCGCATCGGCGGATACATCATCGCCTTCATGGGGGTAAAATGGTACTGTAAAGGTCAGATCGGCATTCAAATCACCGATGATCGCAACAGTGAGAACAGATGTGATGGGCATACCAGGTTGTTTGTGTCGGTCCTTATCTGACTACAGGGTCGAGGTCCAGGCGTGTATAGTCAGTGGCGACTAACGGCGCGCGTTTACGGGCCTGCGGCTGAGCGTTACCTTCCGGGGTCGCCGCGGCAATGCGGCGCGATCTCCCGCCCACGCAGGCGGACGACCAAATTCGGCCCTTCAGGCGCAATGGTGATCGCCTGTGTTGGTGTTGGTTAATTCATCCTTGCAGCCACGCGCCTTGCCATGTCCAGGGAATGTAGTGTACAATTTATATTCACGGCCGGCAACCCCTGGCTGGCATCTCAGAGGCGCCTGAAGGTATGGGTCTCCCCACCGTTGCTGTCGGTTACGCTTCGCTAACCGGCCCCCGGGACAGAGGCGCCAGGAAATCGTATGGAAGAGATTCTCATTATTGACGATAGCGAGCACATTGCCAGCCTGCTGGCGAACCATGTGCTCCCCGAGTTGGGGTTTGCGGCAATCGTCGCCCATACTGGACGTCAGGGGTTGCAACGCCTCCGCACGCGCCTTCCTGACCTCATCCTGCTCGATCTGCAACTTCCCGATATCAGTGGTCTTGACCTGTTACGGATGATCGCGCAGGAGGGCTACGACGTTCCGGTCATCTTGATGACCGCCCACGGCTCCGAGAGCATTGCGGTCGAAGCCTTCCGTCTGGGGGCGCGGAATTACCTGATCAAGCCCTTCTCTGATATCGAGGCCCGCGCCGTGATTGACCAGGCGCTGCGTGAGCGCCGCCTGCGTCGAGATAAGGAGCGCCTTACGGCCTCGCTCCAGCAACGGGTGCAGGAGTTGACCGTGCTCTACCGGATCGGCAAGTCGGTCACCGGTCTGATGGATCAGGAGCAGTTGCTCCAGCGTATCGTCGAAGCTGGCGTGTTTATCACGCAGGCCGAAGAGGGGTTCCTCCTCCTGCACGATGAAACCCAGCAGGAACTGTACCTCCGCGCCGCAAAGAACCTCGGTGAACAGCGCGCCCAGAGTCTGCGCCTCCCTATTGACGACTCGCTGGCCGGGCAGGTCTTTCGCACCGGCAAGCCGATACGTCTCGATCAGGCGCGGGCCGGCACGGCGCTGAAGGTGAAAACCGGCTTTCTGGTGCGGGCCATCCTCCAGGTGCCCCTCATGCTCGGCACGACGGTCAAGGGCGTCCTGGCGGTTGATAATCGTGTGGCCGATCGCTCCTTCTCTGAGAATGATGAGTACCTCCTGGCTACCCTTGCCGACTACGCTGCTATTGCCATCGAAAATGCCCGGCTCTATGAACAGGTGAAGCTCTCGGAGCAACGCTACCGCGATCTCTTCGCCAACGCCTACGATCTGATCTTTATACTTAATCAAGCGCTGGCGATCACGACGATTAACAAGGTCGGCCAGCAACTCACCGGCTACGATCTGAGCGAGTTGCTCGGACGTTCCCTGCGCACTCTCTGCACCCCCGAGTCGTGGGCCAGCGCTGAACCGTATCTGCGCCAACTGCTCGCCGGGCAGAGCGTGGCCCCGTTTGAACTGGAACTGGTGCGCCGTGATGGCGAGCCGGTCTATCTTGAGGTCTCGGCCCAGGTGATCCACAATGGGGCCGGCTTCAAGGGGGTGCATTGCATCGCCCGTAATCTGACCGAACGACGCCGCCTCGAGCAGCAACTGCTGCAATCGGAGAAGCTCTCGGCCATTGGCCAGCTCGTGGCCGGGGTGGCCCACGAGTTGAACAATCCCCTCACCAGCGTGAGTGGTTACGCCCAGCTCTTGCTGCGGGACGAGCGCCTGCCCGCCGAGTCCCGGCAGGACATCGAACAGATCCACGCGCAGGCTGAACGCGCCGCAAAAATTGTCCAGAACTTGCTGATCTTCGCCCGTGAGCATAAACCCGAGCGGACGACCGGCTCGGTCAATGAGGCCATCCGCCGCGCCCTTGCTCTGCAGCAGTACCAGTTGCGGGTCGAAAACATCGGGGTCAGGCTGGAGCTTGACCCGGCGTTGCCCTCGACAACCGCCGATTTCCATCAACTGCAACAGGTGTTTTTGAATCTTATCACCAATGCCCGCTACGCAATGGTTCAAAAGGGTGGCGGAGGCACCCTTACCCTCCGCACCAGTCTCGAACCGGGTCTCGCTGGCGATCCGCAGATCCGGATCGATGTGATTGATACCGGTGTGGGTATTCCTGAGCGCGATCTGCAGAAGATTTTTAACCCGTTTTTTACGACCAAGCCGGTGGGCCAGGGTACCGGCCTGGGCCTGTCGATCTGCTTCGGGATTGTTAAGGAGCACGAGGGTCAGATCTGGGCCGAGAGCCAGGTAGGGGTTGGAACATGTGTGACCGTCACGCTGCCGGTTCGCGCCGCGCTGCCGTCCGAAGCCCCGACGCCGGTTCCTGCCGGCGAGGCCGAGGAGCCGGGCGCAAGCCTGCGGGTGCTGGTGGTGGACGACGAAGAGCCGGTCGGAGCTTTGCTTGAGCGCATGCTCCGAACCCTTGGCCATCGCCCGACGGTCGTCTGTAGCGGCAAAGCGGCCCTGGAGACGCTGGAACGCGAAGTGTTCGATGCGGTGCTCTGTGACGTGAAAATGCCCGGTCTGAACGGCTTCGATCTGTTGCGCGCCGTGCGGGCCCGGAACCCCGATCTCGCCGAACGCCTGATCTTCGTGAGCGGCGACACTCTCAGCCCCTCCACCCGCACGATGCTCGAGCAGAGCGGAAACCTGTTCCTGGCGAAACCCTTCTCCATCGAGCAGGTCCGGCAGATCTTCAACCTGTTGCTCAAACGGCGCTCCATCGGTTCACACAAAGCCTGATGGCCCGTGAGGCCTTCTCGCTCACGGGTAGAGTGTTTGCGCCACCACCTCTGCGCCTCACCCCCCCCGCCCCTCGCCTAAGGGCGCACAGAACATTCGAGCCAATGTGGCTTGTACCGCATTGGAACGCCCCCGCGCGCGGCTCTGGTCTCCCCGCTTCGACAGGCTCAGCGCAGGCGCTCCAGCGAAGCTGGAGCGGGGACCTCTTATACCATTTTAGATTTTGGATTACGGATTGTCACGCTGGGCAGCACAACGCCTGAAACCGCTTCAAGCAATGCGGCAGCATCAACGATGATTGGTATCAGGTGTGGGGTTCTGGAGGGCTATGCCCCCGGGTCCTTCAAGTTGACCCATTTCATTTCTCATTCGTTGGCCCATTCCCCGCCACGTCCTCGAGGCGTTTTGCCGCATCCGCTGTCCATGCGGCTGCGCCGTACAACGCCATGATGAAAACAGGTGTATGATTGGAAGGGCGCAGCCCTCCCAAACTTTCCCCTCAGGGAGGGAGAATGGGGAAACCCGGTTTACCCATTCCCCAACTGCTGTTGGGAGCGGCTGGCGCCCCCACAGGCAGGGGTGCGGGGAACCCCGGTTTCTCCGCAGGTTCACGCTAGCGCATCCTGAACGTGCCAATCCAGCGCTGAAATGCACCGCCATACGGCAGTATGCGGTATCATATGCATATGGATGAGATCCTGATCGCGATGCTCTCAACCGCTCGGAACCGGCGCTTGTGGAAGCAGGGCCGGTTTGATCAGCACGTACAGGATGGACGGCGTGGATAGCTTTACCCAACAGGCGATTGCCGCAATTGCAGAGGACAATCTATCGGGGGCCGTGGAGGTGGCCGAAAAGAGCGCCGAGGTGTTTCAGCGCCTGGTTCGCACAGACCATTCGCCGCAGAAGGAGGGCCTGGTCCAGCAAGTGCTCGATGTGGGATGGGCGCTGATCCGGGCGCATCCAACCATGGCCCCGCTGGTGAATCTGGTCAACGGCGTACTCTGGCGCCTCGAGGGCGCCGCCTCGGCCGATGAGGCCCGCCGCAACGTGGCCGACGCCACCGGCGATTTCAAGCGCTGGCTGCGCGTCCACGAAGCGGCGATTGCCGAAACGGCCCTGCGCCTGATCCCCGAAGATGGCCAGATCCTCACCAATGGCCGGAGCACAACCGTGCGAGCCGCTCTGCGTCACGCCCAACGCGCCGGCCGGCGCTTCCGCGTGGTTTGCGCCGAAGGGCGCCCGGGCTGTGAAGGGCGCGCGCTGGCCAGTGAACTTGCCGCCGCCGGTATTGAGGTTACCCTGGTGATTGACGCCCTCGCCGTCGCCATGGTTCCGCAGATGCACGTGGTGCTGGTCGGCGCCGATTATCTCGATGCTAGCGGTCTGGTCAACAAGGTCGGCACCTATGCCATCGCCCTGGCTGCAGGCGCCAGCAACGTGCCGATGTATACCCTGTGTGGCAGCGAGAAATTCCTTCCTCCAGGCTACGTGCCGCCTGCGCAGGCCCTCTGGCCGCCCGAACAGGTCTGGGACGCGGCCCCTCCGGGGGTGCGGATCACCAACCTCTACTATGACCTGACCCCGCTTTCCGCTCTGGCGGGCATTGTCACCGAACAGGGCGTACAGCCGGCCGAGGGGATCGAGGCGTGGCTGGCTGTTACCAAGCTGCACCCGGCGCTCCGCCAGGAGTAACCTTCCCCCAATCCCCCAACGTTAGCGGCCCTGCGCGGCGACGCGGCGGTAGATCGCCAGAGTTTCCCATGCCGCGCGGCGCCAGGAGAAACGCGCGGCGCGCTCCGGCCCGCGCCGGGCCAGCTCGGCGCGGGCCGCGTCATCCTCCCACAGTTCGGCGATGGCCTCGGCCCACGCTTCAACCTCGCGGGGAGGGACGAGGCGGGCCGCGTCGCCCACCACTTCAGGCAGACTGCTGGTGTTGGCGACCAGGCACGGCGCGCCACATGCCAGCGCCTCCAGCGCCGGCAGGCCAAAGCCCTCGTAGAGTGAGGGGTTCACGTACAGTCGGCAGGCGCTGTAGAGCCAGGGAAGATCGTCGAGGCTGACGGCCCCCAGGAAGCATACCGCATCGCGCAGGCGCAATGCGCCGACCAGGTCGTAGATCGGTTCGTCGAGCCAGCCCCGACTGCCGGCGACAATCAGGCGGTACTCCGCGCGGGGGCGTCGGTCAAGGCAGAGGCGTAACGCGCGCAGCAGGGTTTCCAGGTTCTTGCGCGGTTCCACAGTGCTAACAAAGAGCAGAAAGCTTCCTGCCTGTATCGCGCAGCCGTTGATCGCCCGCTGCTCGCCCGTGGCTACCGCCACCGGCGCGAAGCGCGGATCAGCCGCCTCGTAGACCACATCCACGCGTTCGGGCGGCAGGTCGAGCAGATGGGCAATATCGGCGCGGGTAGCCTCAGAGACCGTGATCACCGCCTCGGCATCGTGGACGGCTGCGCGCACCTGGCCGTAGTAGCGGCGGGCGTCGGCATCGAGGATCTCGGGAAAGTGGAGGAAGGCCAGGTCGTGTACAGTGATCACCGCCGGGCAGGGCCGGCGGCGCGGAGCGATGAAATCGGGGCAGTGGAGGAGGTCGAGACGTCGGGGCAGCAGTTCGAGGGGCAGGCTCACCTGCTCGAAGCGGTTGTGTGGTGGGGTCAGCAACGCGGCGCGCTCGACGTTGGCGGCAATGACCAGGGGGCGGTGCTGGCTATGGTGCTGGAGGGCCACGAAGGTATCGTCGGGGGCCTCGGCAGCGAGCGCCGTGAGAAGCTGGCGCGTGTACTGCGCGATGCCTCCCTGGCGATAGGCGTTGAGACGAGCGTCGATGCCGATGCGCATGGCCAGCCTGCGGTCGCCAGGCAGCGGGGCGCCAGCGGCGCCACCGAGGACCTCACGACGCGATGGTTACCTCCAGACCGTCGTAGGCGAACTCCACACCGGGAGGCAGCCACCTGCCAGCGGCGTGATCGATGTGGTGGGTCATGTGCACCAGGTACGCCCGTCGCGGGGCCAGGGCCGCAATCACCTCCAGTGCCTGGGCCAGTGTAAAATGGGTGGGATGCGGTTCGTGGCGGAGCGCGTTGAGCACGAGCACATCGAGATCCTGGAGCAGATCCCACGACGCCGGGGGAATGGCGCTGGCGTCGGTCACATAGCCCAGGCCACCAACCCGATAGCCGGTGATCGTCCAGGTGCCGTGGAGAATATCGAAGGGCAGGATTTCCGTGCCGCCGACGACAAACGGCGCATTGACAGGGCGGAGATCGAGGCTCGGGCGCGTCGAGCCGGCTGAGGTTTCGTCGAACGCGTAGGCAAAGCGTTCACGTACCTCGGCCAGGGTGTGCGGAGCGCCGTAGACGGGCACACAGCCGCGCCGGTGACAGAGTGGCCGCAAGTCATCAAGCCCGGCGACATGGTCGAAGTGCGAGTGGGTCAGGAGGACGGCGTCGAGGTGCTGCAAGCCGGCGGCAAGGGCCTGGGCGCGAAAATCCGGCCCCGCGTCGATCAGAATGGTTGTCCCGCCTGCCCGGAGCAGCGCCGAGGTGCGGGTGCGCCGGTTCCGCGGATCGGATGAGGTGCACACCTCACACGTGCAACCGATGACAGGAACGCCCATCGAGGTGCCGGTACCCAGAAAGCGTAGCTGCATGGGGAGTCTCAGCAAAGGGAGAACACCGGGGATGCGCTTCCCCTCCATTCCTTCCCACCACCACCGCGCGGGACAGGCGCCACGGTACCGGCCTGCAGCCGTGATTGTGCCGGATCGCGGTGCAGGACGCTCCCTCGCGGACGGCCAGACAAGGCGCCCACACATCTCGCATCATCACCGTGATGAGCGGCCAGTGCCACAATGGTGCCCCGAATAGCTCATAGTATACCATATCGGGTCGTTATAGTCCGTGTTCGAATGCGCCAGGGCGCAACTACTACCGTGCAAGCATCGGGCTATGAGCCTTGTGATGGCTGCGTCTGCGCCCCGTGATCCCGATGCCCTACCGGTCGCTGCCACGCCTGTCACCGTGTCGGCCTCGCCTCCCTCCTCCACCCCTGCAACTACCGGCATGGTTCGCGAGGTGGGAAAGGCGCAGGCCCTTCCTGCACTCTCCCTGCACCAGTCTTCCATCCGGAACGGGTGTGGTGCAGCCGCCAGACTCTCGATCGGCTAACTTTACAAAAGTGTTAGAGAGTTATGACCCGGTTCCTATTGATCGCGTCAGGCCGAGAACCTATACTAATCATGGTTGCGTCACTCTGGTCCGTCACAATGATTGTGACGGATGTGGCCGGAGGGGCGTGGGAGAGTGAAGCCCTCCCCACAAAAAGCCACCCATCACGCCAGGATTGACAAGCCACTACCGGGATGAACTACAATGCATCGGTTGTGGAAAGAGTTTAACTCCCAACTACGCTACCAGATCATTTTCCCCTTCCTGTTGCTGACGCTGATTGTGGCAGTAGCGGGAGGGATGGTCGTGTTCTATCTGGTGGGGCAGTCGCTCCAGGAGCGTTTTGACAACCACCTCGCTGCGGTCACACGGGCGGCCAATGACACGCTGGTGAGCCAGGAGCAGGCCAACCTGCAATTCTTGCGCGAGGTGGCGTTTGCTCTTCCCAATGAAACAAATGGCGCCCCCGCCGTGGCCGATGCCCTGGCCCGCGGCGATGCGCCGGGCCTGTCCCTGGCCCTTGACCCCTTCTTCCGCGTCGGCGCCAGGCGTAACGAGGTCTATCTCGATCGCCTGATCGCTTTTGATCGCAACGGAAAAACCCTGGTTGACTTTGAGCGTTCCACTGATAGCGCTTCTGATGACTATATTACACATCCCTCGCTAGATCTGAATGGCGCCTGGTTTACCAGTCGTGTTCTGAGTGGTGAATCTGATAGCTATGGTGATAAATACGCCGGGTTAATTCGTTTTGCTGATACCAATCAACTCTATTTTGCAACCATTGCTCCCGTGCGCGCGGGTGATACTGTGGTGGGCGGGCTGATCGCCGCCACACGGGTCAACAATCTCCTCGCGGCGCTTGCGGTTCGCTCGCAGGCTGCCGGTATCACCCTCTACGACGAGGCTGGCCGGGTGGTGAGCAGCACCTTTGATGCCAGCGGGGCCGGCAATGCCCCCCCGATGCGCCTGGAGTTGCTGAGCAAGTTCGTCGGGAATGAAACGCCGGTAGCAGGCGCCCTTTTCAGTCGAGAGACCATCGGAGGCCGGGAGTATCAGTTTGCTTATGTACCATTGATTATTCGCGGCAGCAATGTAGGCATCCTGGCGCCCGCCCTCGACCGCGACTATGTGATGGATACCTGGAACAGCACCCTCGGTCCAATTGTGACCCTGATTGTAGTGCTGTCGCTGGTGATCATTATCGCCGGTGTGAGTATCGCCCGGTTGATCACCCGCCCGCTCGAGGAACTGGCCGCAACCGCCAGGGCTATCAGTCATGGCGACACCAATCGGCGCGCCTATATCGTGTCCGAAAACGAGATCGGCCAGCTTGCTGCCAGTTTTAACCAGATGACCGAGTACCTGGTGCGTCTCTACGGGCAGGTGCAGGCCGAAGCGAGCCAGCGCGCGGCGATTGTTGAGAGTATTACCGATGGGATCGTTGTGGTTGATGATCTGGGGAACATCAAGCTCATCAACCGCGCGACCCGCCAGTTGATGAACCTGGCCGATGACGCGCCCCTACCTGAGAAATTGAGCGATATCCCGCTCAATCGTCTGGTCGAAGGGGTGCCGGGGTTTGGCTCTCAGCGCGCCAGCGACCTCTACACCCTCGGCGAGTATATCGTGCGCGCCTCCGTCGCTCCGGTGATCGCCAGCGATGGCTCGCGCTCCGGTTATGTCTGCCTCTTGCAGGATATGACCGCCGAAGTGACGGTCGATCGGGCCAAGACCAACTTCATCGGCACGATTTCACACGAGTTACGCACGCCGCTGACCGTCATCCGCGGCAACGCCGATCTGCTCCTGCGCGGCCTGGCCGGACCGATGGAGGAGGAGCAGCGCGTGTTTGTGGAATCCATCCGCCAGCACGCCAATAGCATGACCAGTCTTGTAAACAATGTCATTGTGATTGCCAATCTCGATGCCGGCACTCTGAATACGGAACTCGAACTGATCGATCTGGCCCGCCCGATCGGTGAAGCCGCCTTTCCCTTGCAGAGCCAGATCAAGGCCAAGGGTCTGACCCTGACAATCGATCTCGCCGCCGACCTCCGGCCTGTGCTGGGTGACTACGACCAGGTGCGCCAGATTGTTTACCAGTTGCTCGACAATGCCCGCCGCTACACATTCGAGGGCGGTATTACCGTCCGCGCCCGTGATCACGGCGACCACGTGCGTGTTGAGGTGGAAGATACCGGACGGGGTATTGCCCCGGATATGCAGAACCAGATCTTCGAACGGTTCATCCGTGGCGATGGCACCAGCGAGGGGATTAACTCAAGCGAGCGTGGCATTGGCCTCGGCCTGGCGATCTGCAAACAGTTGGTTGAGCGCCAGGGTGGCACAATCGGGGTAACCAGCGTTCCAGGGCAGGGCAGTACGTTCTACTTTACACTCCGCTACGCCGATGACACCACAAGCCCTGAAAACTCGTCGCGCTCGATGGCTGCGGCTGCCTGACCGGCGCATCCTATCACGGCCGCTGATCTGGCTCATCCTGCTGGCTCTCCTGGCCGTTCTCATCGGGGTTACGACGATCGCTCGTATCGCCCTCGATCTCACCTCGCCCAGGGTGGCGCACTACGCCGGCGATCTCTCCGCCCGTAATCGGGCCGATTATGGCTTCTGGCCGTTCGGCCCCCTGATCCCGCCGATCAACCCTGAGGCAATTGCCGCCGCCGAGCATGATCAGTCCGCTGCTGACACTCCGGGCGATCTGCCTCCGCCGAACAGTGTGCCTATTGCAGTAATTGGCCAGCCGACGGCCACGCCTGTCCTGCCGGTGACGGCAACACCCACACCTTCACCATCGCCTACGCCAACCGCGCCGCCGACGCTGGTTCCCAGCCCTACCATGCTCGTCGAATCACGGCGCGCCCCGACCTCCACGCCTGTGCCGGTGCGCCAGGTGCTCTTCACTCCCACGCCGCAGGAGCAAGCTTCAACCACACCGATTACCAATCCGAATGAGCCACCAGCGGCGGCGCCACCGCCTCCCTCAACCGCCACGCCGCTGCCCACTGCCACGCCGCTGCCCAGCCCGTCGGCCCCGGCGCTAACGCCGTCGCCCTCGCCCTCGCCCTCGCCGACTGCGCCGCGGCCGACGCAGACGGCTGCGCTGCCACAGCCAACCAGCACGCCTGCACCAACCAGCACGCCCGAACCCCCGCTCGAGCTGAGCTTTGCCACAACTGCGCTGGTCGTTAGTGAGGCTCAGGGCCGGGCCACGGTGGAAGTGCGCCTGAACCGGCTCGCCTCGGCTGCCGTTACCGTCGCCTACGCCACCGGCGGCGGCACCGCTACCCCTGGCGTTGACTACCGCCCCGCGAGTGGTACGCTTACCTTTGCTCCCGGCACAATCGCCCGCTCGTTCACTATCGAGATACTGAGCGATGACCTGAATGAACCGAATGAGACAGTTGAGATCCGCCTCTCCAATCCCACTAATGCCGAGATTGTCGGATCGCGCGTGGCCTTGCTTACGATTACCGATAGTGACGCGCCTCCTGCGGTGCGCTTCGCCGGCGAACGGCGCAGCGTACCTGAGAGTAGCGGTTCAGCAGCCATTACGGTTGAACTGGATCGGCCCGGCGCCATTGATGTCGTCGTGCCCTTCGCTGTGAGCGGCGCCGCCGGCCCCGAAGATCACTCCCTGCGCGCCGGCGCGTTGATTGTCCCTGCCGGCGCCACCGCCGCTCGCTTGCGCTTTACTATCGTTGATGACCAGGTAGACGAGGACGACGAGTATCTTCTTGTTACCCTCGGCACGCCCAGCAACGCCGGGCTGAGTAGTCCGTCAGTGTACCTGTTTACCATCGTTGATGACGACACCGCTGGCGTAACCCTCAGCCAGACGGCCTTTACCCTGGACGAAGGCGCCTCGACCGCGTATACCGTGGTCTTGGAGAGTGAACCCACCTCTCCGGTGACCATCGAACTGACACCCGATTCCCAGGTGGAGGTCACACCTGCCAGGCTGGAGTTTACACCCGCCAACTGGCGCATCCCCCAGGAGGTGCGCCTGACGGCGGTTGATGATGACGTTGATGAGGGTGACAACGAGCAGGAAACCCACCCGGGTCGGGTGATGCACCGGATCATCAGCGACGATCGGTTCTACGCGCGCCTGACGGTGCCAACGGTCACCGCAACCATCCGCGACAATGACACCGCCGGTGTGCTGGTCGCGCCGCAACTCCTGCGCCTGACCGAGGCGCCCGGCCCGACCCAGTCTGCGACCTACACCGTGCGGCTGCGTAGCCAGCCTACCGAGCCGGTGACCGTAACCATCACCTTTGACCAGGAGGTGACCCTGAATGGTCGCACGACCGGCCTGCTGAACCTGACCTTTACACCGGCAACCTGGAATCGCCCGCAGGAGGTGCTGGTGCGCGCCGTGGATGACGATGTGGACGAAGATGGCAATGGCAATCAGAGCGTCCATACCAGCCTCATTCGCCATAGCGCCTCCAGCAGCGATCCCTTCTACACGCGTGATGTGCCGGACCTGCGGCCTATCGTCAGCGTGGAGATTACCGACAACGATACGGCTGGAGTGGTGGTAAGCCCGGTGCAACTGAACCTGACCGAGGCGCCCGGTCCCACGCAGTCTGCCACCTACCGCATCCGCCTGAGCAGCCAGCCGACGGCAGCCGTTACGCTGCGGATCACCTTCGACCAGGAAGTGACGCTGAATGGCGCCACAACTGGCCCGCTCAACCTGACCTTTACGCCGACGAGCTGGAACGTGGCGCAAACGGTCCTCGTGCGGGCGATAGACGACCTGGTAGACGAGGCCGATGAACCCCACATCAGCGAAATCGCCCACCAGGCCAGCAGCGCCGATCCCTTCTACAATCGCGATGTGCCGGAGTTACGGCCTGCCGTCAGGGTAGCCATTGCCGACAACGACACCGCGGCGCTGATCCTTCCCCCTGGCCCGCTCACGGTGACCGAGGGCCAGACGCGGACGTATCAGGTGAGCCTGGCTACCGACCCCATCCAGCCCGTGACAATCACCTTGACGACCAGCGGGCCGATCACGGTGACGCCAACCAGCCTGGTCTTCAGTCGCAACGACCGGGTGCGCACGGTGACCATAACCGCGCCTGACAATGATGTGGATGCGCCGGACGCCACGGCGACCATCGCGCATACGATCCAGACCACTGACCCCGTCTACCGCAATCTCCCGCCAGGATCGCTCATCGTGCGGGTGCTGGATGATGACGAGGCAGGCGTGCTCGTAGCGCCGCAACTCCTGCGCCTGACCGAAGCGCCCGGCCCAACCCAGGCTGCCAGCTACACTGTGCGGCTGCGGACCCAACCGACCGCCCCTGTAACGGTGACCCTGAGTTTCGATCAAGAACTGGTGCTGGAAGCCCCCCTCGGGCAGGTGGTGACCAGCCCGGCGACACTTACCTTCACCGAGGCGAACTGGAACCTTCCGCAAACCGTGCAGGTGCGCGCCGTGGATGATGCCGTGGATGAAGATAGGGACGGAAATCGGACGCCCTCACAGAGCCTGATTCGCCACGTCGCCTCGAGTGAAGATCCGTTCTACAATCGCAACGTGCCGGAGTTACGGCCGGTCGTTACCGTCGAGATCACCGATAATGACACTGCCGGTCTGGAGGTTGCCCCGCCATCGGGGTGGACTACCAGCGAAGATGGCGACCAGATAACGTTCACAGTGCGCCTCACCAGCCAGCCCCTTGCGCCGGTGCAGGTGCAGGTCACGACGAGCGATGCCACCGAAGGACAGATCAGTGCTCCGCCCGTGCCGCTGGTCTTCAATGCCCTGAACTGGAACCAGCCGGTCACGGTAACGGTCAGCGGCGTTGACGATGATCTCTACGATGGCCCGATTCCCTACTCGATATCCCTCAGCGTGGACCCCGCCTCCGGGTATGCGCCACTGGCCGGAGTGACGGAGATCCGTCTCACCAATCTGGACAATGATCGCGTGCTGGCGAGTTTCGTGCAGGCCGAGAGCGTGGTGCGCGAAGATGCCGGCGAGGCGCGGCTGGCCGTACGCCTGATCCAGACACTGGTCTACACGGTAACGGTTGGCTACGAGACTTTTCCCGGCACGGCTACTCCGGATGAGGACTACGCGCCGGTCTCCGGTGTGCTGACGTTCGCCCCCGGCGACCTGGTGCAGACCATCGTGCTGCCCATTCTTGACAACGATGCTACGGACGAGGAACGCTACGAGACGGTGCAGGTGCTGCTGCTCGCCGGCGAGAACACGATGCCCGGCAGTCCTGCGGTGGCGACGGTGCTGATCGAAGAAGACGATGCCCTCTCGCCACTGGAAGTGGCGCCCTTCCTTCTCACTAGCGGAACGGGGCAAGCTTTTCAGCAGGGTAGTTCATCTAGCGCGGGGAGCCGGGGCACGGCAGGCGCAAGCTTCCTCGAGATCGCGCTGCCCTGTAGCTGGCCCGCCGAGCGGTCACTGACCGTTGAGCTATGGAGCCCGGCCGTGCATGTTGGTTCTGGCGCAAGTCTGGATGTCGTTGATCCCGAGGCTGCCGACGGGCCAAACACCACCTGGTTCGAGTTGTACGATGCGGGCAGCCGCGTCGAGAGTGATGGGGTAACCATCACTCCGGCGGGGAACGGGGTGCTTGCCGGTCGCACTTTCACCCCGGATACCGCGGCGGAGGCGTGGGAGTTGCTGGCGACAATTGCCACCCCCCAGCCGTGCGGTCGCTACTTGTTGCGCGCGCAAACCGACGGCGACGACGAGAACTACTGGGCCGTGCGCGTCGGCTACGACCACGACAACTCGCCGCTCACCCGTCCCATTGCCCTCTCGCCGCTCGGGGCGCCTGTTCGCATTGGCACGCTGCTGGGAGGCGTCGAAGTGCGCCCACCGGCGGATGCGCCGCTGTGTAGAACGGCGTGGTTCTATGTGGCCCCGGGTACTGCCGCATTGATCCTGAACAACTTCGACCTCGACGAGGAAGAAACCAGCCTGTCCGGTGTGCGTATGCGCTTCTACGCCCCGGACCAGCTCTATGACCCGCAGGGTCTCAGCGGTGGCATCGAGGGGAGAATGGCCGGCGATGGCGTCTGGGTCCAGGAGCTTATCTCCGCTCCTGACAGCGGCTGGTGGCGAGTGGTGGTCTGCTCCGGTGGGCGTAATCGCTACGCGCTGGAAGCCGTCGCCGACGGAGGGTTGCTGCCGTTGCTGTACGATGCGCCATACTGAGGTGAACATAGCCCGCGCGCGGGAGGGTGTGGGAGGGCTGCGCCCTCCCAGGAACCAACCCGCCCGCGGGGAGGGTTTGGGAGGGCGCAGCCCTGCAACGGGTTTCACCTGCTCCGGGATAGGCTTCCTGGGACGCCGAGGGGAAATGGGCCACCGAATGGGAAACGAATAAACGAATGCGCGCGGCGTGGCTGACTCTGAGGTGAACAGAGCCCGCCCGCGGGAGGGTTTGGGAGGGTGAAGCCCTCTCTTCCTGGAGCGCCAGACGGTTCTGCGCTATCATGGTAGCGTGAAGCTGCCAACCTTCAGCCAGCGCGCACCTGTTCACCCTTCTCCCGGGAGCGAGGAGAGCTTGCCCTCGAATGCTAATGCGGGCGGGACGCCCGCGCTCCCGGCCTTGCGTGGTTACCCTGATGCTGGACACAGACGCCTGCACCCGTGGCGGGGGGCGCTGCTGCTGCTGCTGATTTTGCTGCTGGCCCTGGCGTGGCGCCTGATCCTCTGGGCGCAGCCTCTGCACGAACCGGCCAACGATGAGGTAGAGTACATCCGCGTCGCCCGCGACCTGCTCGCCGGCCGGGGATGGTCATTCTACGCCGAGTGGCGCTGGCTGCGCGCGCCGCTCTACCCGCTGTTCCTCGCCGGTTCGCTCTGGCTGGCCGGCGGCGACCTGTGGCGCGCCGCCCTGCCGAACATCGCCGCCAGTGTGGCCGTGGTCTACCTGGTCTACCGCCTGGCCCGCGAACTGGCGCCCGCCAGCGGCGAACGGGCTGCCCTGCTGGCGGCCCTGGCTGCGGCCTTGCTCCAGACCAGCGCCACCTTCGCCAGCCTGTATATGAGCGAGACGCTCTTCAGCCTGCTCTTCGGTGGCACGCTGCTAGCCCTGGCGGTCTGGCGGCGCGCCGGGGGCGGGTGGCGGCTGGCTCTGGCCGGGGCATTGTTCGGGCTGGCCAGCCTGACCCGTTCGGCGACGCTGGTGTTTCTACCGGTATTGATGCTGTGGGTGGCCAGCATCGCCCTGCGGCGGCATGGCTGGCCCTGGCCGCGCGCTCTGCTGGCGGCCCTGTTGCCGGCCATCTGCGCCGGGCTGGTGATCGCTCCGTGGACGTTCCGGAACTGCCGGGCCTATACGAGCTGCGTCCTGGTTGAGACGGGCTTCGCCTACAACCTCTGGGCCTTCTACGAGCCGCGCGAGGACCTTGACACGATCAACCGCATCCTTGAAGCCATTCCCGATCCAGTGGCGCGGGCCGACGAAGCCACCCGACGCGGGCTGGCGCGTCTGTGGGAGGACCCCTCCATCGTTCTGCGGAAGCTCCCCGTGGAGTGGAGCCGTCTCTGGGCGGTAAAAATCATCCAGGATCGCTTTCTGCTGCCCAGTTACTATGCGGACCCGCCGCCACCGGTGTTCCTGGCCGGGCTGCTCCTCGATGACCTGCTCTACCTGGTGTGCCTGCTCCTGGCCGCCTCTGGCCTGGCGCTCGGGCTGTCGCGGCGCGATGAGCTGACGGCGCTGCTTGCCCTGTGGATGGTGCTGTTCATCGCCGTAACGCTGCTGACCCATGCCGAGGGTCGGTACCGGCACTTTCTGTTCATTGCCCTGCTGCCGCTGGCAGGCACTGGCGCCGATGCGCTGCTGCGCGGGGCGTGGCCACGCCCCCGGGCCGGCCTGGTCGTGGCCATGCCGCTGGCGCTGGCGCTCCTGCCCTTGCTCCTCTACTACCCATGGTCGTGGGCGCTGGAAGGGACGGCGCGCAGCCTCTCCCGCTGGGCCGGCGACGGGTTGGCGGCGACGGGCCACTTCGTCGCCGCCGAGCGCGTCTACCTGGCGGCCCTGGCGGCGAACGAAACCCCCGATGGCTGGATCGCCCTCGGCGACCTGCGACGGCGCCGGGGCGACCTCGAGGGGGCCGCTGCGGCCTACGACCTGGCCTTTGCCCTGGCTGGCCCCTACCCCGCTGCCAGCGCCCGTCGCGGCGACCTGCTGCGCGAGCAGGGGCGTGCCGATGAGGCCCGCAGCGCCTTCCAGGGGCGCTACCTCGATCCAGGCCGGCTCACCGACTGGAGCTACCGCTTTCTGCGTCCTCGCCCCACCTCGACCATAGATCTCGGCAATGGGCTGGACTTCGGCTATGTGGGCCATGTCTACCCGGCGGAGCAGGCGCACCAGGCGACCGGGCGCTGGACTGGCGGCGACGGGCGGCTGCGCCTGGGCAGCGGGTCCGCGCCGGTCCTGCTGACCCTGCGGGTGACGGCGCCCTGGCCCCGGAGCCAGGGGGTACCGCTGCACATCTGCGCCGGAGCGTACTGCGCCACGGCGACGGTGGATCGCCACTGGCGCACCGTGCGCGTGCTGCTGCCCGCAACGAGCGCTGAGATCGCTCTCCGCAGCCCGACCTTTACTGCTCCCGATGGTCGTCAGCTCGGTGTCTTCCTCGACCGGGCAGAGGTCCGGGAGGGTGTGGGAGGACACAGCCCCTTTCAGGTGTAGAGTTTTTGGCGGATGGTGCCCTGATGCGCTGCAGGTCCTCACCCCCCTGCCCCCTGCTCTGGCCGAGCTGGAGCGGGGGGATCAGGCTGCTCCCGCCCCCCTCTCCACCTACGGTGGAGAGGGGGGATGGGGGGTGAGGACCTGCCCACCCCTGAGCGCCAGCAATCCTACGGACCCATGGAGCGGTTGAGGGCAACTCAGGCGGCTTTGTCCTTATCCCCCGCCCCCCTTCCCAACTTGTGGGTAATGCATAGCCCTGAGCGGGAGAGGGGGGTATGTGGTTGGCGTTGCGATGCGCTGGCTCCGCTGACGTATCGCAACGCCAGATTCTGACACCTTCTCCTGGCAGGGGTTTAAGGGCGGACAGAACATCCGAGCCAGCGTGGCGCGTACTGCATTGGAATGCCCCCCGCGCACGGCTCGGGTCTCCCCGCTTCGGCAGGCTCAGCGCAGGCGCTCCAGCGAAGCTGGAGAGGCCCGCCCCTTCGGGCTGAGCCTCAGGGCGAAGCCTGAGCCTGTCGAAGGGGGCCGGGGGTGAGGACCAACCAGCGCATCCCAACGCCATAACGCCCGTTGGCGCCCATACGTTCTGTGCACCCGTAAACCCGCTCAGAGCAGAAGGGTGAGGTGCAGCGGGCGTAGCCCAAAAAACGCTACCCGTGCAAGGGGTCACCACGCGAACAAAAACGCCAGATCATTCACATTGGTCGTCGTCGGGCCGGGGCGTAGCAGGTCACCGAGAGCCTCGAAAAAGGGATAGGCATCATTGTGGGCCAGGCGCGCGGCGGGGTCGAGGCCCAGGGCGCGGGCGCGGCGCACGGTGTCACCGGTGGCGACGGCGCCAGCAGCATCGGTGGGTCCATCGCCGCCATCGGTAGCCAGGGCGACCAGGGCCACATCGGGCGTGCCGGCAAGAGCCAGGGCCGCGGCGAGGGCCAGTTCCTGGTTGCGCCCGCCCCGTCCCGCTCCGCGGAGGGTCACGGTCGTTTCGCCACCGACCACGAGGCAGGCCGGACGGGGCAGCGGCCGGTTGCTGGCGGCAAGTTCGCGCAACACAGCAGCCAGAAAGCGCCCGGCTTCGCGCGCTTCCCCCTCCAGAAACGTGGTGAGCAGCAGAGTGTGGAAACCGGCGGCCTGCGCCGCGGCGAGAGCGGCATCGGCAGCGATCTGGTTGCTGCCCACCAGGGTGGTGCTGGCGCCGGCCAGCGCCGGGTCGCCGGGTTTGGGCGTCTCGGGAATGGCGCCGGCCAACCCGGCGCGCAGATGGGCGACAATGCCGGCAGGCGCGCGCCCGCTCAAGCCATAGCGCTCCAGAACGGCCCAGGCCTCGCCAAAGGTGCTGGTATCGGCCACGGTCGGGCCGGAGGCGATCACATCGAGCGGGTTACCGACCACATCAGACAGCACAAGGGTGACCAGCGCCGCCGGGTGGGCCATACGTGCCAGGCCGCCGCCCTTCACCAGGTCGAGGTGTTTGCGGAGGGCATTGATCTCGCCGATACTTGCGCCGGAGGCGAGCAGATCGGCGGTGAGGGCCTGGAGATCAGTAAGGGTGATGCCGGGAGCGGGCAGGGTCAGCAGGGCTGATCCGCCGCCGGAGATCAGGGCGATCACCAGGTCGCGCGGGGAACAATCGCGGAGCAGCTCAGTTAGGCGGCGCGCGGCGGCCACGCCGCGTTCATCGGGCACCGGGTGGCCCGCCTCAACGATGGCGACACGAGGAGGGGCCGGGCCGTCGAAGTGCCCGTCCTTCACCACCACCAGGCCCGCGCTCAGCGCCGGGCCCAGAACGTCAGCCGCAGCGCGGGCCATAGGCGCTCCAGCCTTCCCCGCGCCGATCACCAGGACCCGATCAATCGTTCGCAGATCGAAGGCGCGTTCCCCGGCAATGAGGGTATCGCCCTCCCGCCGCAGGCAGCGTCGCACGGCAGCGCCGGGCTCGACGGCACTGAGGGCCGCGGCCATGATGGCGGTGATAGCGTCGCCGCAGGGCGCAGCCCGCAGCGATGCCGTCCAGAGGCGTTGCGGATCCATAGGCGCTGTTGCTTTCTGACTGACCATGGCGCCTGCGGGCAGGCGCGTGGTGAACCCCCGCTTCTAGCTCATAGCAGACCCGACCGGTTGGCGAGGGATGCCGAGCAACCTGCCTGCCGCGCCTCACGTCTCAGCCGTCTCCACTGGCGTGGGGGGGCAATAGCCCAACTGGGCGCTGCACTCATCGGCGGCCTGGCGCACCAGCGGGCCAAGGGCGCGGGCGCGTTCGATTGGCATACGCGCGGTGGGGCCAGAGATGCTGATCGCGGCAACACAGCGACCGAAGCGGTCGAAGATCGGCGCGGCGACGCAGCACACCCCCAGTTCGCGTTCCTCGTCATCGAGGGCAAAGCCCTGGGCGCGGGCAGCCTCGAGCTCCTCGCGCAGCCGTTCGGCGCTGACGACCGTGCGGGGGGTAAAGCCCTGCAAGGGAGTATGCTCCAGATAGGCGTCGAGCTGCTCGGGGGTGAAGGTGGAGAGGATCGCCTTGCCGCTCCCGGTGCAGTACAAAGGCGCGCGCTGCCCAACCTCAGTAAACATCCGCACCAGCCGCGGGCTGGAGACCTGCTCGCTGTAGACCCCCTCGTTATGATGCAGGATCACCAGATTGCTGGTCTCGTCGGTCACCTCGGTGAGGCGCTGGAGCACCGGTCGGGCGATGCGGTCGAGGTGAAAGCGGCGATTACTGGCGGCGCGGGCCGCCACCTGTAGCAAGCGTGGCCCGGGGCCGTAGAGGCGCGTATCGCGATCCTGGGCAGCGTAGCCTCGCGCCACCAGGCTCCCCAGCAGGCGATGCACCGTGCCCAGGGGCAAGCCGACACGCTCGGTCAGTTGCGAAAGACTGATATCGTCCTCCGCCTCCGCCAACGCCTCGAGCACATCAAAGGCACGATCAAGCGATTGGACCATAGTGTTTCGTAGACAGCGGGGGGATTCACCACGATAGCAGCACTATAGCCGAGAGGGGGCAGAGATGTCAACAAACACCCTTGCGCCTGCCGGCTATTTACGCGGCTTTGCCACGCATTGCCGTAATGAAACACGGAGCGGCGCGAAGCGGCAGCGCCGCTACGCCTCTCCTCACGAGAAGGGGCGTGGGGAAACCCGCTTTCCCCACGCCCCAGCCGCCGGGCGCGGGTCCGGGAAAGCCCGGTCGCGCCAGCGTGGCGCGTGTTCACCTGCTTCCCGATAGGAAGTTAATGCATCACTATCAGTGGTTGCCGAGACTTCACCGTATTAGTTTCGCTCACAAAATATACTCTACCCTGTGACTTGTTCCTGCGATCACAAGTAACCCTATGCGTCCCCTGAAACTGGTCCTGGCCCCCGAGCGGATCCCCGACAGCACCCTGCGCCTGAGCCAGGGCGCCCGGATCGCTATGTATGGTCTGATAGCCCTGGGCCTGGCAGTGCTGGCGCTCGTGCTCTGGTTTGCCGTAGCGCAACCGGTGAAAGTGCTGCCGCGCATCGCCCCGCTGCCCTCCTTCGCCCTCGAGGATCAGTACGGTCTTCCCATCAATTCGAATGACCTTGCGGGGCGGCTGGTGTTCATCAATTTTTCCTACACCCATTGCGGTGAGGACTGTGCCGCGCAGCGCGAGCAGCTTGTGGCCCTGCGTGAGCATCTGCGCGCCGAGGGCCGCCTGGGAAGCGAAGTGCTCTTGCTCACGATCAGCTTTGATCCCGAACGCGACACGCGCGAGGCGCTACAAACCTACGCCGCGCAACTGGGTGCCGACCGGCGCTCCTGGCGCTTTGCCACGGGCGATCCCGCCGAACTGAAAGCCCTGATCGGCGGCGAGCTGGGCTTCTACTACGGTCAGGCCGATGCAAACGGGTTGATCAAGCACGATCAACGGATCATTCTGGTAGACAGCAACGGCATGATCCGGGCCAGATACCAGGGCGAGCGGCTCCGGGTGCAAACCTTTCTACGCGACATTGACCTGGTGCGCCAGGAGCTTGGCAGCAGCGGTCTGATGCGTCAGGTGTACGAAGCCTCGCACCTGTTCCTCTGCTACCCAGACTGATAGCAGTGGCGAGCCGCGCGCTCCGCACGACGCTGCGGGGCGGCGTGCCACCTCCGTGGGCGGGGGTATGGGGAAACCCGGTTTTCCCATATGTTCACATCAGTCGTCCATCAGGGAGGGACATGGGGAAACTCGGTTTCCCCGTATGTTCACATTAGACGCCCATGCGCGGGGCGCACAACGCTGCGATGACCATGGGGCATCTCTGGGAGGGCCGCCTCCTCCCTGGCCCTCCCTCGCTGGGGGAGGAAACCGGGCGCCTCCCCGCAGGGAGGGGGATGGGGAAACCCGGTTTCCCCATGTCCCAACCGCTGGTGGGAGCGGCTGGCGCCTCCCCCACAGGAAGGGGGATGGGGAAACCCGGTTTCCCCATATGTTCACATTAGACGGTCATGCGCATGGCGCACAACACCAGAATGAAAACCCTCCCGGTGGGGAGGGCTTGCCGCCCCCACAGGCAGGGGGATGGGGAAACCCGGTTTCCCCGTATTTTCACATCAGCGTGCAGCTACATGACAAGCTGGAGAGGAGCAACACCGTCTATGGCAATGCAACACCCGCCTGAACGCGAGCGCTGGGCCCGGGCGCGGCCAGCCAGGGAGGAGGAAGAGCACGAGGAGAGCCATGAACCGCCACGGGGCGCCTTATTGATCATCTGTGGCTATCTGGTGCTGATCGTCGGCCTGTGGTTGCAGGTGTATCTGCAACTGTTGAGCAATGGAGGGATCATCCAGCCATGATGCTGAAGAACCCCGAGAAGTTCATGGGCTACCTGTTTGAGGTGGCCTGGATCTTGCCGAGCGTTGCCATCCCCGTCGCGGTGATTACCGCGGTGGTTCTAACCGCCTTCGCAGTCGGCCTGCGCGTACCCGATGTCGCCGGGCGCATCGAGCCAAAGGCCATCGCCGTCACCCAGCCTTTCGACGAGCCTGGTCTGCGCGAGCTGGCGCCGGGCAAGTACCAGGCAACCCTAATCGCCCAGGTCTTTCTCTTCACCCCCAACGAGATCGAGGTGCCCGCCGGCTCCGAGGTGACCTTTGTGCTTACCAGCCGCGACGTCATTCACGGCTTCAAGATCGTTGGCACGCCTATCAACATGATGGTCGTGCCGGGCCAGATCTCCAGGCTGACCGTGCGCTTCGACCGGCCCGGTGAGTATCTGATTGTCTGTCACGAGTACTGCGGCAGTGGCCATCACGTAATGTCAGGCAAGGTGATTGTGCGTTAGCTGCGCCGTCGGCGGCGCCCCTATGCACTCTGAGCAAGAGGTTTCATCATGGCAGTCATTGCTCGACCACGGGCCGCAGCGCGCGCAGATGTCGCTGATCGCTTTGCGACCGAGAAACGTGTTGCTGGCCTTAACATCCTGGTGGCTTTCCTGGCCCTGGCCCTGGGCGGGCTGATGGGTGTGCTGCAGGTGTTGCAGTACAACGGCATTGATCTGTACAAACCGATCAAGGCCATTCTCCCCGGCGGCTACTACCAGGGCCTGACGCTGCACGGCGTGCTCAACGTGCTGGTGTTTACCACGTTCTTTATTGTTGGTTTTCTGACCTTCGTGACGGCAACGTCCTTCAACCGTCCCCTGGTCAATCGGGGGTTGGCCTGGTTTACCTTCTACTTCATGACCGCCGGCCTGCTCATCGCGGCGGTGCCGATCCTGCTGAACCAGGCCACGGTGATGTTCACGTTCTACCCCCCACTCAAGGCTAATGGCTTCTTCTACCTCGGACTCACGATCGTGGTGGTGGGAACCTATTTTCTCCTGGCGAATCAGGTGATGACCCTGATGGCCTGGCGTCGGGATAATCCGGGCGCGAGGGTCCCCCTGGCAGCGTTCATGTCGATCGTGACAATGACGATGTGGGTAATTGCCACCTTCGGCATTGCGGTCGAGATGCTGGTGCTGCTGCTCCCCTGGGCCTTCGGGCTGGCGCCGGGCACGGATCCGCTGCTGGCGCGCACCCTGTTCTGGTTCACCGGCCATCCTATCGTGTATTTCTGGCTCCTGCCGGCCTACATCTCGTGGTATACGATTGTTCCGAAGCTGGCGGGCGGCAAACTGTTCAGCGAGCCGATGGCCCGCGTGTCGTTCTTGCTCTTCCTGGTGATGTCCGTGCCGATTGGCCTGCACCACCAGTACACCGACCCTGGCATTTCCCAGATCTGGAAACTGGTCCACTTTATTTTCACGGTCGGCGTCTTTTTCCCCAGCCTGCTGACGTTCTTCAACGTCGTTGCTTCGCTGGAGCATGCCGGTCGCAGCCGCGGCGGCAAGGGCTGGCTGGCCTGGATCTTCGCCCTGCCATGGAATGAGCCGGCGTTTACCACCCAGGTCTTCGCGATGATGCTCTTCGCCTTCGGGGGCGCCAGCGGGGTGATCAATGCCAGCTACAACCTGAACCTGGTGGTCCACAATACAGCCTGGATCTCCGGACATTTCCACCTGACCGTCGGTTCGGCGGTGGCGCTGACCTTTATGGGGCTGACCTACTGGCTTCTGCCGCACCTCAGTGGCCGGGCGCTGTGGAGCAGGGGGTTGGGCCTGGCCCAGGCCTGGCTCTGGCTGATCGGAATGATCTTTTTCTCCCACTTTATGCATATGCTGGGCCTGGCGGGCATGCCCCGGCGCACGATGATCGGCTCCGCTCCCTACGTACTGCCTGAATGGGAAGGCCTGCTCCCCTTCACCATGATCGGCGGTCTGCTGATGTTTGCCAGCGCCCTCTGTTTCCTGGTGAACATGGTGATGACACTCACGGTTGGCAAGCGTGAGGAAGCCGGGCCGGTAACCTTTGCCCGGGCGCTCTCGGGGCCGGAGGATGTGCCGGCTTTCCTCGACCGCCTGACACCCTGGGTGCTCAGCGCGATTGTGCTGGTGGCGATCAACTATGGTCCCACGCTCTACTTCCTCGCCACTACGGGGCGCTTCAATATTCCGGGGATGTCACCCTGGTGATGCCTGGCATCTGAGTGGCGCATCCGGCCTAAAAACCTGTCAGACGCCTGTGCGGCTGCGCCGCACCCTGACAGGATGAAAACAGGTGTGGGTTTGGGAGGGCGTAGAGGCGCGGCGCCGCCGCGCCTCTACACCCAAACCCTCCGGCACACGGGCTATGTTCACCTCGGCGCCAGAACCCTTTCTCTGAAAACTCCCCCATCTCCTGAACCAGACCTATCCCCGGCGCATCATCCACCGATTGCGAGCGGTACATAGGGTGGATCACGCTCACTTCCTGGAGGTGAACCCTATGTGCCTGTGCTCCTGCCTCGCCCTGGTGCTGACCCTGTTGCTGAGCATTGTTCCCGCCGCAGCCTTTGCCCAGGAAGCCCCGCCTACCCTGCGCATCGTCGAAGTCGCCCCCACGACGCTCCTGGCTGAACTCTCCTGCCCCGATGCGTTCACGTCCACCCTGGCCGCAACGATTGACGGCGCACCTTACCCGGTGAGCGCGCCAGCCCGGCCTGTCGCTCCGCTGGCACTCGTCATCGTGGTAGAGACGACGCCGCTGATGGACGAGACCGGCACGCCTCATGCCACACGCCTGCACGATGCGCTCACACGCGCGCAGGTGCTGCTTGACCGGCTTCCGCCGGGTTCGCTGGTTGGTCTGGTGACCTTTGACGCTGCGGCGCGGCTCGTGCTACCGCTCAGCGCCGACGGGGTGGCCGCGCGGCGGGCCCTCGGCGCGCTCGTTGCTGCGCCCCGGCCCATGCACGAGCAGCCGCCCGCGCTGGGCGATGCGCTACGTCTGGCAGCCGAAGCCCTCGCCAACGCACCGGCAGGGCCGCGCGCCCTGGCGCTCTTTGCCGCCAGCGCCCCCGATGTGGTTGCCCCGCCCCTTCCAGCCAATCTGGCGGCGGCTCGCGCCGTGGTGGACCTGGGCGCTGGCGCGGGGGCGCGCGGCCCTCTTGCGTCACTGGCAACTACCCTGGACGCGCTCTACCTGACCTACGCCGCTGGCGATAGCGCGGCGCTGCCCGTGCAGAGCATGGCCGTTGACCAGCGCCTTGCCGACTGGCTGGGGAGAGTCGCACCGCTCCGTGTGCAGATCGCCCTGGAGGGCCTTGCCCCCGGCGCGCATGAACTCGCTCTCACCGGCTGCGGCACCCCCGCCGTTGCCACGTTTGAGCTGCCGGCGCCTGACCAGCCAGCGCCCCTCTGGTGGTTCGGAGTGGGCGCTGTGCCAGTTATTGCGGGAGCGGTGGCCCTCGCCCGGCGACGCCACGCCCGCCCCGCGGCTGCCGAGCGACCCACGAGCGGCACCCGGCGCTACCGCGCTCCGGGCGCCGTGACGACCGCGCGGCGGGCGACCGGTACCCTGCCCGCCCTGGAGGTGGTGGTCTGGGACGGTCGTGAGCGTCAGGTGTGGCCTGTGCGAAGCCGCCAGATCACTGTGGGACGCGATCCTGGCTGCGATGTGTGCATTGCCAGTAGCTGGATTTCGGGACTGCACGCGCGCCTGACGCTGATCGGTGATCAGGTGGAGATCACCGATCTGGAGAGCACGAACGGTACCCTGGTTGGCGATCCGGGTCGGCCATTGACACCGGGCGTACCCGAGCCGCTCGAACCGGGCGAGATCGTGCGCGTAGGGCCACAGGTGCGCTTCTGCGTCCAGATCGCCGCCCCGGCGACGGACGGCAACGCGGCGTCGTGACTCGCCGCGCACCCCGCGGCGGTCCAGGGTTTAAGGGCGGACAGAACATCCGAGCCAACCTGGCTTGGAGCGCATTGGAACGCCCCCGCGCACGGCTCTGGTCTCCCCGCTTCGACAGGCTCAGCGCAGGCGCTCCAGCGAAGCTGGAGAGGCCCGCCCCTTCGGGCTGAGCCTCAGGGCGAAGCCTGAGTCTGTCGAAGGGGGCCGGGGGCGGGAGCCACCCAGCGCATCCCAACGCCATAACGCCCGTCGGCGCTCATACGTTCTGTCTGCCCTTAAACCGTGCGGAGGGCGTGCTACCCTGGCAGGCAGGGAGTTGGGGAAACCGTGTTTCCCCTATCTTCACGGTAGGCCCCATGCGCGGGGCGCACAACGCCAGAATGAAAATATTACTGTTCTTGGGAGGGCGCAGCCCTCCCAAACCCTCCCGCGGGCGGGCTATTTTCACCTCAGCATGTCAAGCTAACATCTGCGAAAGGAGCACCTGTGCTACGTGCATTAATACTGATCGGCCCGATTCTGCTGGCCGTTGTACTGGCAGCCTGCGCGACCCCGGCAGTTCCGGCGGCGCAGCTCGCCCCCACCGATCCCGCGGCGTCGGTAGAGGCGCCCGGATCAGGCGATGCGCTGGCCGCCCTGGAGCGTGAAGACTACGCTGCCGCCGTGGAGGTGGTCGGCGCTCCGCAGAGCGCGGCGCAGGTGGCAATGCTCGCGCGGGCGCGGATTGGTCTGGCCCGCGAGGCCATAGCTGCCGCTCCTGGCGAGGCGCAGGCACTCCGTGTGGCCCTCGACCAGGTTGGCCTGGCGCTGACGCTCCGCCCGGACGAGCCGGCGTTGAGCGACGAGTTGCTTGGCCTGGAGCGGGCAATTGTCACGCTACTGGCCGTCGAGGATCTGCGGCTCGAGCTGGTGGCCCGGGAGCCAGGGGCCGATCGCGCTGCCGCCCTCAGCGCGGCCCGCGTGCTGGCCAGGCGGGCCGTCGCGGCTGCCGCCACCGAGCCGCGCCTGCCCGGCGCGGAGCGTATTGCTGCGACCGGCCTGCTGGCCGCGGCAGCCGTTCTTGAGCACGCGGGTGATACTGTTGCCGATGACGGTGCGGCAGCCGGCTGGCAGGAAGCGCACCAGTGGTGCGAACGGGCCATGGCGCTCGAGGCCAGCGATGCGGCTCAGGCATGCCTGGAGCGGCTGGCACACAAGCTGAACCCACCTGTCAAAGCTTCCTCGCCCCCTACCCCGACACCGGCGCCCCTCCCGACGCGCCCGCCGGCCACCTCGTCCCGTCCTCCCGCGCGCTCCGCCGGTTCCGCCTTCAGTGTCGTGCAGCGCAACAGCTTTGAAGGCAGCGGCAACAGCGGGCAGTTTGCCTCGTGTATTGACATCCAGGTGCTTGGCTCCGGCGGACCGATTGCCGGCGCTGTCATAGGCATCAACAACGGCGACCACAGCTACCAGAATCAGACCGACGCCAACGGTTACACGGGTCGCTGTGGCCTGGGCGCCTCGACCTGGAGCGTTGTGATCTTCTGGACGCCCCAGGCAGGCAGCGTCAGCGGCGCAACCACCACCGTGTATCTGAACGGGGCGCCCGATCAGCGCGCCGCAGTGGTGTTCCGGGGACGGTAGGGTTGCGTCCTTCTTGGATAAACCGGGTTTCTCCGCGCCCCCAGCCGGTGGGATAGCGACCCCCACAGCGGCTGGAGAATGGGGAAACTCGCTTTCCCCATATGTTCACGTCAGGCCCCATGCGCGAGGCGCACAGCGCCAGCATGCAACCGTGGGAGGGCTAATACCATTTTAGATTTTGGATTGTGGATTGTGGATTGCCACGCCAGGCAGCACAACGCCTGAAACCGCTTCAAGCAATGCGGCATCATCAACGGTAATTGGTATAACCCCCTCCCTGACCCTCCCCCGCTGGGGGAGGGAGCCGGGCTCCTCTCCTCAGGGAGGGGGTTGGGGAAACCCGGGTTCCCCGTATGTTCACCTCAGAACGCCCGCGGTTGAACCGGTCTTACGCAGTGGTGTCGCCGATCAGGGTGATGGACAGGCTCAAACCCTCCTCGCCGAGCGTCAGGATGTCGCCATCGCGCAGAGACTCGGGTGCGCCGGGGGTGATGCGCATGCCGTTGAGCAGCGTTGCCACATCGGCGCGCTCGGTCGAGACGCTCCACGGGCCGGTTTCGCCGGGAGCGATGCGGCAGTGAGGGCGATTCGACACGTAGCGATAGGTAGACTGGCGCTGTTCCAGCAGGGTCAGTTCGCGGTGGTACGTTTCGGGGTTCAGCAGAGCCAGGGCCTGCAACAGCCAGGCCCGGCTCAGGGTAGCGCCGCGTGGCGGAAGGGCCACTTCGCTGCCGTCGGGAAGCCCGAGCAGGCAGCGTCGGGGTGCAGTGGGGCTGCGCTCGGTCAGCCACAGATGGCTGCCCGAACGCACCCCTTGCGCGCTGGCGTTTTCGCCCGGGCGCAGTAACCGGCCCGCGGGCGAGGCCAGGCGCAGCGTGTAGGCAATCGGGGCGCCGCGCTCGTTCTGGGCGGGCAGAGCGCAACCGTCAATCAGGAGCGGAAGCAGGGTTTCGGGAGGGCTGTCCTCACACACGATCGTGATCGTTTGCTCCGTTCCTCCCGTGAGCCAGTGCAGGGTTACGGTGAGCATCTCCTGTCGTTGGCGATTCATAGGCGTGGTTCTGAGCGGACGCATGCGAGGCGGATCGTGAAGCGAGACTTGAAACATCAGCAGAGGCGAGTTGTACCAGTTCGCGCTCGTCGTCGCGCACGAGCAACGCCCGTCCGGGCGGCTGGTCGCTATCACGTTGATCGGCCAGCGGCAGCGCGACCCCCAGCAAGCGTGTGCCGGGATCGTAGCGTCCCGGCCAGAGCACCAGGCCAGTGCGACCGGCGTCGAGGGCGCGCAGCAGGTTATCGTCGGCATAGGTGATGCCGGCGGTGACCAGCAGGTGCTCGTTATGCTGCCCGCCTACCTGTGCAATTTCGCCGAGGAGTTCGTGGAGGGTCGGCTCATCGCCGAAGCTCTGGGTCAACTGCGCGCGCATACGCTCGCGGCAGAGGGGGTAGTCGTCGATCAGCACGATGCGGTGGGGCGCAGGCGCGCTGGCACGGGCGGCCAGGAGGCTGGCGCGGAGCAGTGCGGCGCCGGCCTCATCGTCGGCGTAGAGGGCGGTGTGTGGCAGCGCGCGAAGTGGCCGCAGCCCGCCCCGTGGGCCGTCGAGAATGTACAGGCGTACCTGCTCAGGGCCATAGCGGGTGATGAGCGCGCAGGCCGCGCAGAGCAGGGCGCCGGTCTTGCCGCTGCGGCGCGGGCCGATGATCAGCGCGTGGGGCGTCTCCTGGCTCAGGTGGAGCCAGGTCGGGCCCAGGGTCAGGCTCTCGCGGCCGATGGGGGCGACCAGAGCCTCGCCTGACACGGGGACGCCCGGCAGGGCCTGGAGCGACGCGAGGCTCAGGCGCTCGGGCAGCAGTTCCACCGGCACCGGCCCTGTGCCGGCGCCCCGTTCGCGCCAGATGGCGCTCAATTGGGCTGCCTGCCGGCGCAGTTCGACCGCCAGCTCGGCATCAAGGGCGCCGGGACGCTCATCGGCTGTCTCGCCGGCCGGGCCATTGCCGTCGAGTCCTGGCAGGGCAACTTGCAGGTCGAGCGGGCCATAATCGGCGTGCGCGACAAGCGCGCGCCCCGGCAGGTGCGGGGGGATTGCCGCGCTCACCCGTGTGCCGAGCAGATCGGTGTAGTCGTGCAACTCCGGCAAGCGCAGGGCGATCCGGGTCTCCATCAGCGCAAGCAGCCGGTAGGTGAGATCGGGCGCGCGGTCGGCGCTCAGCGCGAGATGGATGCCGAAGGGCCGGCCCAGGCGCGCGATGCGGATGAGATCGTCAATGATCTCGTCGCCGCCATGAGCGTCGCGAAACTCTTCCCGCAGCACGGCGATTTTATCAATCACCACCAGAATGGCCGGGAGGCGCCTGCCACTGGCGCGCAGGGCCGGCAGATCGGCAGCATCGGCGGCCCGCAGCACCTCCTGGCGCTCACGGATGATCGCGTCGAGCATGCGCATCAGCCGGCGCACCCGTTCGCGTTCGCGGGCCTGCATGTGTGCGCCAACGTGCGGCAGTCCGGTCAGCGGGCCAAGGCCCTGTCCGCCGGCGTCAATGATGTAGCACCAGAGATCGGCGGGGGAGTGCGACAGGGCCAGACCGAACACCAGGGCGCGCAGCAGTGTGGTCTTGCCGCTGCCCGGCGCGCCAATCGCCACCAGGTGGCCGTCGGCCAGACTGACGGCGAATGGCTCGCGGCGGCTCTCCTGCGGGAGATCGAGCAGACCGATGGCCTGGCGGAGCCAGGCCGGGCCATCAGGTGGCACGATCCACCCTTCCGGCGCCTCCTCGCTGAGAGTGGCGAGGGGTAGCCGGGCAGGGAGCGGTGGCTGCCAGATCTGCGACGGCTGCCAACCGTCCAGGGTAGGCGCGCGGGCCTCGGCAGCTTCGCGAAGGGCGCGCACCAGAACGTCGAGATCGCTCTCGCGCCTGTCGGGGAGCGGAGCATGAACAGCGGCGACCGGCTCTTCACGTCCATCGCGCAGGAAGCTCACCCGCGGCCCCACCGTCCGCGCAAGGCTGGCGCTCTGGAAAGGTGTGGTCACCTGGGCTACCTGCATCATCCGCGTCTCGGCGCCGACGCGAAAGAAGGCCCGCCCCGGCAGATCAGAGGGGAGAAACGCTGCATCGGGTTTGAGCAGCATCTCACGACTATCTTCGGCGCTGCCGAGGCGCAGGGCAATGAAGAAAGTAAGCTGGCTGCGGATCTCGTCGGAGACCGCCCGCGCGGGTTGCTGGGTGGCCAGGAGCAGATGAACGCCCAGCGAACGTCCCTGCTTCACAACGCGGATCAGCTCGGCTACGAAGGTGGGGTACGTGCGCGCCAGCTCGTCGAACTCGTCCACGATGATCAACAGGTTGGGCAGGGGCGGCAGCCCGACACGAGCAGCCAGGGTGCGGTAGTCGCCGATGTTCTCGATGCGGGCGCCGTGGGTAGTTGCCACGGTTTTGAGCACCTCCTTGCGCCGGCGCAGTTCGCTCTTGATTGCCGTCATGGCCCGTTCGGCGAGGCGGCCTTCCAGGTCGGTCACCATCCCCGCGCAGTGGGGCAAGGCGGCAAAGGGCATCAGGGCGGCGCCACCCTTGAAGTCAATCAACAGGAGTTGCAGGCGCTCCGGGGGATGGGTCGTAGCCATAGCGGCGATGATGCTTTGCAGCAGCACACTCTTCCCTGCGCCGGTCGCCCCGGCAATGATCCCGTGGGGGCCGTGGCGACTCTCGTTCAGGTCGAGGCAGATAGGCTGCCCATCGGCCCCGGCGCCGATCGGCACGTTGGCGTGCCAGGCCATCGCGGGCTGCTCGCTCCACCAGCGCGGAGGCGTCAGATCGCCGGCGTTGCTCACGCCGAGCAGGTCGAAGAGCCGGACGGAGCGGGGAACATCCTGCGCGCCGCCGCTTTCTACCAATCGCACACCGGCCAGGTGACGCGCGAGCTGGTCGCTTGCCGCGAGATCGGCCTGGTCAGGCGAAAACCGCTCGCGGGGCCACTGATCGCCGGCGCGGGTCCAGCGGGCGCCCTGGGCTTCGAGTTCGAGCATCGCTGCGCAGGACTCGGGGAGCAGCGACCAGGCGGGAACCAGCAGCAGAGTGGCGATGCCCAGAGGCCCGCCGTGGCGCAGCAACTCGCTGATGGCAGTGCAGGTTCGCGGCAATTCATCACCGTCTACCAGCACCAGCATGCGCGGGGTGGGAGGGGCGGCATCGCTGCGCGAGGCCCGTTCCCGCCGCCGGCTGAGCTGGTCGAGCAGATCACTGGTGAGGCGCTCGGTGGCTTCAGGGTGGCCGGCCAGCATGCGCAGGCCCGGCGAAAGGTCATTGCTGAGCGGCGCCGTGTGGGGAAGCCAGCGCAGCCACTCCCACTCGGCGCCGCTGGCGGGTGGGTAGAGCGCGGCCAGCCGCAGATCGCCGGGGGCGTGGAGCACGGCTGCCTGCCAGAGCAGGGCGCGGGCCAGCGCCAGAACGGCCGGGCGCGGCCCGGCAAGGCCAAGGGAGCCGAGGGCGGCCAGGGGCACACTGATGGGCGTCTGGCGGAGAGTGGCGTGTTCAGCAGCAATGCGCAGCAGGCGCTGGTCCACGCTACTGGTGGGGGTAGGAGGCGGCACGTGGGCCTGGCTGGCCGCGGGGAGGTTGCCGCTGCCCACCCGCAGATCGAGAAAGTCATCGTCATCGGGGCGACGCTCCCAGAGGCGCGGTTCGGGCGCGCTGCCGCCGGTGACCCCGGCGATCAGCAGCAACTCGCCGGGATCGGGCCAGAGGTAGAGTCGCGCGTTGCGCTCCTGGTCGTACAGACGACGCAGCCGGGCGCGCTGGCTCTCCAGGCGGTCCTCGAAGTACGCGCGGCGCTCGGCGTACTGCGCGGCGGCGCGGCGCGCGGCGGCGCGGCGGTTGACAAGCGCCGCGCCGAGCCCCAGCAGCGCCAGCGCCCCACTGGGCAGACCAACCAGCAGCGGGTTGCCGCCGCCAAGGCTGGCGGCGCTGGCGAAGATGCCCGCGCCTGCCAGGGGCAGCACCAGTTGCGCCCAATCGGTAGGTGCAGGTTCGTGGGGCGCGGGCGGTTCGGGCAATTCCACGCGCTCGCTTGCCCAGCGTGGACGCACGCGGGGCGGGCGGTTAAAGGTGTGATCGCGCACCTGGCCTCCTCTATCTGGTCCTAAACTCGCCGGCGCTCGATGCGCTCGCGTTCCCGACGGTCGCGCTCCTCACGCTCGCGGCGATAGTGCTCCTCACGCTCGCGCAGACGCCGTGCCTGCTCCTCGTGGGCGCGGGCGCTCGCCTGCTGAACCGCCGCCGCGGCGCGGCGGCATGCTGCGGCGATGCCGCTCAACTCGTTGTGCAACCGGGTGCGCCAGTTGTCGAAGCTCTCGCGGTGCGGGCCCAGCCAGTCGGTTGCAGCTTCACGACTGGTCTGCCCGATCTCGGCGAGCGAGCGGTCAATTGTGCCGGCTGCGCGCTGCAACGCCGCCACGGCTTCGGCGGCGGCGCCGTGGTCCCAGCGGACATCTTGCCAGATATCGTTTGCCATTGGTGCTCTCCCGATTTGATACCAGTGTTGAGGCCTGCCCGGCAGGGTGATGGAAACAGGCTCAGGTTTGGGAGGGGGCAGCCCTCCCAAACTCTCCCCGCTGGCGGGTTGTTTCCGGGAGGGGGCAGCCCTCCCAAACCCTCCCGCGCGCGGGCTATGTTCACGTTAGACGGTCATGCGCATAGCGCACAACGCCAGAATGAAAATATTATTGTTCTTGGGAGGGCGCAGCCCTCCCAAACCCTCCCCGCTGGCGGGTTGCTTCCTGGGAGGGCTGCGCCCTCCCAAACTCTTCCGCGGGCGGGCTATTTTCATCTCAGCTCAATTACCGCCTCGTGGCCCTGGTTCGGGCGGGGCGCTGGAGCCGCAGGGCGAGGGCGCCGCGGGCGTGGCCGGGGCGATTGGCGCATAGACCTCGTGATAGGCGGGATCGATGGCGAAGGGCAACACCTGTGCAGCCGTCGGCAGTTTCCGATAGCTGCTGGTGTCGTAGGAGAGGTGGGCGATCCTCGGGTCGCTGATCTCGCCGTCGTCGAGGAGATGTACGTTGGCGAAGCGCCCCGGATCGTGACCTGCTCCGACATTGAGCGCCAGCGCGTCATCGGTGTCTACGTAGTGATTGACGACTGTGCCGGCGAAGAGTGACCCGGCCAGAGCGGTCGGCGCTTCCGGGGGCACGCCATCGACCCGCTCGCGGTTGGGGCGCACTGCGCCAAAGGTGGTCACCGAGCCAACGGTGACATTGCTGCTCTGCAGGCGTCGCTGCACCTCCGGGTCGTTGAGCACCAGCATGACCATGCCGCCGCCCATACTGTGGCCGGCCAGATGAATGGTGCTGCCCTCCGGCAGACGCTCGAGCTGGCCGAGGAATTGCTCCCTGACATAGGTGTAGTACGCGTTCTCACTCCCCGAGTCGCCCTGTGAAGTCAGCGTGACGGAGTAGAAGTTATTGGGACCCTGGGCATTGGAAACGTCCAGGCCGGAAATGCCAAAGGCATACTCGTTGGCGCCGATGCGCGCCAGACGCACCTGCTCGCCCGAATAGGAGCCGATCAGGCTGTGCTCGCCGTACATCAGGGCCTGGGGGCTCAGGTAGAGTCGTCCGTCGCCGCCGCGATGGCGCACTGTGCCGGGGTCGTACATGGCCTCCAGCGGCACATCGAGCGTGCCCCGCACAGGGTCGAGAAGCGGTTCGGCAAACTCGGATGGACGCGGGTGCGAGCACGTGCCCAGCGTGCCGCAGAGCGAGCGGTGGATCCGGTCGAGCCGCGCGGTGATCGAACGCATGCGTCCCTCATCAACCGGCCGGTACATCAGGCGCCAGAAGCTGCTGTGGATCAGTTCGTACAGATCGCCGGGCGAGGTGATGGGCTGGGCCATCCAGCGCGACCAGTCGCTGGCAGCCACTGTGCCCCCGGCGAGCAGGGCTAGCAGCATCAGGGAGGGTCCCATTCTGGCGATCAGAAAGGGGATCTGCAAGGTCCAGGCCGATCCGTACACCTCCATAGTCCGCTCGATTTCGGCCAGATGATAGTCGAGCCTGAGGGCAATCTCGTTCCAGATTTCACTGGCCAGTTCGGGCCGATTGCGGACAAGCTCGACCAGTTGTCCGATCCCGGCCGGTAGAGCGGTATGGACGCGGCGATCGGCCATCCACTGGATGACCCGGGCGCGAAGGGTGGCCGCAGCCGCAGCGCGCGTGTCGGCAGTGTTGAAGGCCCGGGCCACGTCCACCGTCCACGCGGCCAGCGCGGCCTGATCGCGGGCTGCAATCGCCAGACGGTCAGCCAGTCCTTCGGTCGCGGGCACAGAATACTCGGTGCAACGAGCGGCAAAATGGGCCAGGATCTGCGCGAGGCGACCGGCCTCGCCCTCCAGCCCTGTGGCGGCGGCGCTGGTGGCGCGGGCATAGCGCGTAAGCGCCGCAGGGCGCGCCGAGCTGATACTCATGGTCAGGCTCCTCGTGGCACGAGCGATGGCATCGTCAACGTTCTCCGGTCACCCCCGGCGCCGCGGCGCATCGGCGGGTACGCCTGGAAGATGCTTCGCCGTGACCAGTATGATGCGCTCGTAAACCAGGCAGGTATCGAAAACAGGAGCAACCGGCCGCGCAGGCGCGCCTGTCGGCGCTGGACCTGCGCGGCCAGCCGGTGGGCCGGAGCTACATGTTGCCGCCGGCCTGCATGATGTTCTGGTTGATCTGCTGGATCTGGCGGCGCAACTCTTCGAGGGCCTGCTGGGTGCTGATCAGCTTCTGGTGGGTGTCGGCCCAATGGGCGCGGAACTCGGCCGCCAGGCGGCCGTCCCAGTTGCTCGGCTCGCTGAGGATCTGGCCCTGGGCGTTCAACTCGCTGATCTGCTGGAGCAGCGGGCCGGTAACGATGCGCTGGAAGGCGTTGATGGCCTCGCGGGCGATGGCAGTGGAGAGGACGCGGTCGCTCATGGTTGGAACCTCCGTGGGTAGCAGTGCGAATACCTCGCTGTATGTACCGCGGCCTGCGCCCGAAGGATACGGCCGCCAGGCAGTCCGGGTCGTAGGTGCGTGCGCCCCGCCGCTATGCGTGCTGCTCCTGGGAACAAGGGCAGCGTGTCCGCATCCAGGCCCTTGCGGGCGGGACGCCCGCGCACCCGGGGCGCCTTACCCGAAATGTGAACAGGTACGTGAAAGCGGGCCTTTGTTGCCAGCATCGTTCCATGGTATGCTTGTGGCACCGTCCCGCGGACGCGATCCCTTGCTGATCGAGGAGCCCTCACGATGCTCAGGCGGGTAGCGATTCTCTACAATCCGTTTTCGTCCATTTCTATCGAGCGTTCGGCACGACTGGCCGAGTGGTTGCGGTCGCGCGACATTGCCGTCTGGCGCGGCGTGTCGCAGGAGGCCCGCGATGCGCCGGGCGTGCTGAACGATACCGACCTGATGGTCGCGATGGGTGGTGATGGTACCGTGTTGCGGGCAGCGCGTCTGTGCTTCCCGCTCGATATTCCCGTACTGGCGGTGGCGCTGGGGCACCTCAGCTTTATGGCTGAGGTGCAGCCCGATGAGGTTGAACAGGCCATTGAACTGGTGGATCAGGGGGGCGGCTGGTACGACGAGCGGTCGTTGATCCGCGCCAGTCTGTATCGCCAGGATGTCCGCATTGCCGACTTTACGGCGCTCAACGAGGTAGTGCTCTCGCGCAGCGAGATCAGCCGCATCGTGAACGTGCAGGTGAGCGTGGATGGTTCACCGTTGACGACGTACCACGCCGACGGGGTGCTGGTAGCAACGGCTACCGGCTCGACGGCTTATGCGCTGGCAGCGGGGGGGCCGATCGTCGATCCGCGCTCGCGGGCGCTGCTGCTGGTCGGCATCGCGCCGCATCTCTCGCGGGTACCTTCGATGGTGCTGCACGAGGATGCGGTGGTCACCCTGCAACTCCGTAGTCGCCACCACGCCAACCTGGCCATTGATGGGCGCGAGAACCTGTCGTTGCAAGAGGGCGATGAGGTGGTGGTGCGGCGCAGCCCACGGGTGTGCACCTTCGTGCGGCTCCGGCCAAGCAGCCAGTTCTATTCGCAACTGGTTGCCCGTCTTCGTCGGGATGAATGATCGGTGATGGGCGATGCGTGGCGAGCGGCGCGGTTTGCATCGGGTTGTATTGGGCCGGGGGAACCAGGTTTTCTCCTACGTCTCCCGAAGAGCAGATCCGTGAACATCAGAGCAGTACAGGTCAAAAGCGAGGAGGACCTATGCGCTACGTCGGCGCCTCAGTGAGCGGGGTTCTACGTGCGCCGGTGGAATCAGTGTGGGACCTGGTCGCCGATCCGACCCGCCACCCGGAGATTGCCGGAAGCGGCGAGGTGCGCGCGGTAACGGTGCCAGGCGGGCGGATGGGGCCGGGAGTGGTGTTTGAGTCCCAACAGCGCATGCGCGGGCTGTCGTATGTGACGGCGAACCGGGTGGTGATCTGGGAGCCGCCCTACCGGATCGCCTGGCGGGTAGGGTTTACCTTTGCGCCCGGGGTGGCACAGATCTGGATGTTCAGCCTGGCGCCAGAGGCGAGTGGCACGCGGATCGAGAATGGTGTCGCGCTGCCCTACGCCTTGCCGAACGTGTTCCCCTTTGACCTGCTTCACCGCGAGATTGCGCGTCGCGAGGTATCGGTCATCAGGCCGACCTTTACGCGGCTGGCGAGCGTGCTGGGAACGTCGCCGCCGGCTGAACTGGTGGAGCGGCTCGAAGCCCCCGCGGCGCTGACGGCGTTGCTGCCGTCGCCGTGGCTCCAGGGTGGGCTGTGGGTGGGCCTGGGGGCGGTCGTTGCGGGTCTGCTGCTGCGGCTGCGCCGCGCCCTGCCACGATGAACGTGGGTTGTTTCCTGGGAGGGCAAGGCCCTCCCGAACCCTCCCCCGGGCAGGGGTCTGGGAACGTCCGGGGAGGCCCTCACACCGCAGCTCGCAGATGGGCCTCGGGTTTCTCCAGGCCCCTCGCAGGCATCACTGCTCGATAGGAATGCCCAGGGCGGTGGCGCCGCCCCGCGCGCCTCCGCCGGGGAAGAGGGAGCGTTCGGCCACGATGGGCTGGGTGCTGCGCACCACGGCCGAGACAGCGTCCTCATTGGGGTAGAGTTCGTGAACCGACAGGGTATAGCGAGCGCCGGGGGGCACCTCGAAGCTCTGCTGGCCAGTGGCCCCACCACCGAAGCTGAGGTCCACCGTTACCCGGGCGGCGAGGCGGCCAGGATTGCTGACGCAGAGGATGTAGCTCGTGTCGCGGGTGCGCCCGTCAACGAAGGCCCAGCGCAGGGCCGGTTCCGGTGCGCCGGCGCTGATGGTGCCTGCCGCGCCGTTGTTGAAGACCAGTGCGCGCTCGACTGCAACTGGCCGGTCAGCCTCCACCAGGGAACTGAACCCCAGATTCGGCACAATCTCATTGGCATTGATGCTCAATTGCGAGCGTGGCGGCACGGCGTAGCGACGCGTCTCGGAGCGACCATCGGGGCCCATGAAGGTGACGACGGTGCGCGCGGGCTGGGTGTTGGGGTTCAACACCAGCAGGCGCATGCGGAAATCGCCCTCGGTGGTGCCTTCGGCGAAGTGCCAGCGGCGCGCCAGCGTCGTCATGCCGCGCCCGGTGTGCAGGCCGGCCTGCTCCGGCCCGAAGCGCAAGGTGCGTTCCACGGCGATAGGCTGACTGGCGATCACCTGGCCGCCGAAGTTCGCGCCCAGCAGTGGGCGCGAGCCATCGGGCAGGGTGATGTCGTGGACCGCGATCACCAGGCGCGACTGGGCGCCCACGGTCACGGGCTGTTCGAAGGTGAGGCCATCGCGGCGAAAGTAGTTGACGCTTGCCTGGACAGGCGTCGCGCCGGGGTTGAAGAGGATCAGGTAGGTACGGGTGTTGTCTTCGGTTGAGCCTTCGGCAAAGTACCAGACCCGCGACAGGCTGGTTATGCCGGGGCCGCCATCAATGTCGGTGGTGAGGCCCATGCTGCGCTCGGCGAGAATGGGCGCGCTGGACTCGACTATTGCCGGCAGGGCCGGCGCGTCCTGCACCAGGTCGTTGACGACAAGGTCGGCGCGGCCATTCGGGGGCACGGTAACGATGCGGGTAACCGGCGCGCCCCCGAGGCGGATGAGGTTCACCCGGGCGTCGGCCTGAACGCTGGTGGGGTTGAAGAAGGCGAACCGCTGGCTGTAATCGGCTACATTGCCTTCGGCAAAGTACCAGCGGGCACGCACAGTCGAACCATCGGCCTGGCTGCGGATCTGCGGAAGCTGACCACGCAGGGGCGGGAAGGGATCGGGCGCCTCGGGGGCGACATCGCTGTGCCCGGCGATATTGGGCCGCGTCTGGCGTTGCCCATCAAGCGTCACGATATGCTCGCCGGTAGGGCTGATGGCATAGGCTTCGCCGAGCCAGGCCAGCAGGCTGACGAGCGCCCCGGTGGCAGTGGGGGTCGCCGTTGCGTCGCGTGGGGCGATCAACGCGACGTGGACCGCCGTGCCGCCCCCGGCCAGCCGCGGCACGCGTGAGGTTGGCCCGCCCAGGCGGCCCTCGAAGAGGTTGCCCTCGGCATCAATCAGGTAGTGGTAACTGAGGTCCTCCCAGCCGAGCACCTCGGTCTGGTACAGACTGAGCGCGCGCACGAAATCGAGGGTGGTGGTCGGGGTGGGGCTGGCGTCAATCTGGTGGATAATGACGCCGCGCGGATCGCCGCGGACGGGCTGGGCGGCGCGCACGCTGCCGCTCCAATCGGCCCGGCTGATCAGCGTGGGGCGCTGGGTGAGGGTGGGCGGGCCGAAGAGGATGGGGCGACGGGGCAGGCCCGCGGCGAAGATCGGTGTCGCAGCCGTCGTATTGAGGTAGCTGAGGGTGATCTCATCGAGGGTGGGCGAAGCGCGGGCAATCTGGCTGCCGAGGGTGACGCGCAGTTGCAGGTACTGGGTATCGGCAGTGAGAGCGAGCACGGCGGGGGTAGCGAAGGCGCCTTCGCTGCCGGTGGCGGCGGAGCGCGCGTCGCCGGCGATGAGAGGTTGCCATGGCCCCCAGCCGCTCTCGGAGTCGCCATCGGGTGGCGTGGCGCGGCCGCGCACTTCGAGCAGCATCTGCGTACCGTTGAGCACATCGGCGCGCCATTGAGCGCCGGCCGCGTTGATCGGAAAGTTGGTTTTCAGCGCGGGCGAGACAAAGCTGCCGAAGCTCTGACCATCGGCCAGGCGGAGTTCGCCGCCGGCATTGTTCGTGATCAGGACGCCGCTCATGCTACCCGCTTCCCAGTCGGCGACGGACGAGAGGGTAAGCTTGCCGACCCGCGCCTGTGGTCCCTGCTGGCGGGCCTGAGCGGGGGCAGGGGCGAAAGGGGCGAGCGTAACCGCGAGCGCGACCAGCAGGATGCAGGCGAGGTGGCGCACCCGGCGTGCAAGAAGAGCCGACATCCGTCGCATACGTTTCTGCCTCGCGCGCTGCTGGAACGGAAGACCTGGCCCCGTCGAACCGGCTGGGGGCGGCCAGCGGCGGGCCCACCGCGCAGAGCGGGCGTCGCCGTGGGTACCGCGGCGCGCACTAGATGGCCTGTCGGACAGACTCGTTACAATTCTGTGCGGCTGCGCCGCACAACATCAGCATGAACATAGTTGTTCTTGGGAGGGCGTAGCCCTCCCAAACCCTCCCCGCAGGGAGGGACGTGGGGAAACCGGGTTTCCCCGTATTTTCACCTCAGCGTTCAGGCTTCACGGCTCCGCCGAAGGCGCCCTTATAGGAATTGGCCGAGTCGTAGAGCATCCAGCCATCAATCTCGGCGTACTTCTCAGTCGCCTCGATCTGGGCGCGCACCTCGGCAGGCCCGTAGCGCACCACCTTGTAGGCCCAGGGGTCGGTGTGGTCCTGCAACCAGGGGCGCAGGCGCGCATATTCGCCCTCGATCTGTCGCAGCGCCTCGGCATTGGCGGCATCGAGCACCTTGTACGGTTCATCTACCGGCGAAGGAAGATCGAAGGCGCCGGGCCACCAGAGCGAGGGGTAGGGCATAGGAGCGATATAGTCGGTATGGTTACCCATGCGCCGGATGTCCTGGGCAATCGTGAGTGATCCGCCGAGGACAACACGTCCGAAAATATCAATAGACATCTTCGCTCCGGCGCCGTTGACTGCGCGATGGGCCTGATCCATAAACTCGGTAATCACCTCGAACATGCGCTCGGGGTTGTCAACAGGGTCTATCGGCTCGGAGAAGAGCAACTGATCGCGAAACTCGGCCCGTTTGCCGAACCAGTCGGGGAAGCGAATGTAGTCGTAGTTGATCTCGTCGAAGCCCATCAGCGCCGCCTCGACACCCAACTGGATATTGTAATCCCAGACGTTCCGGTTGGTTGGATCGAGGTAGGCGTAGCGGATGCCGGGGCCAGGATAATCGGCGTAGACCTCGCCGGTCTCCTTGAGGCGAATGGACCACTCAGGCCGCGCGTCGGAGAGAGCGTTGTCGTGGGAGAAGAGTTGGATGCGGGCAATGGTATAGATGCCCCGTTCCTTGAGGCGCTGCACGAGGGCCGGCATATCAATGTAGGGCCGCGATAGCCCCAGTTCGCGCGCCAGAGGCACCTGCGTGTCGTAATACACCAGTCCAAGATCGTCTCGAAGATCGCTCTTCAGATCGATCACAATGGCGTTTAATTCAGTCCGATCGATCAACTGAATATACTCTTCAAGCAGGGCGGGCGCGCTGGCGACGGCGGCAGTGACGTAGAGGGCCTTTACCCGAAAGCGTTCAAGGGCGATCTCGGCGGGCACTTCGCCGGGCTTGATGGGGAGGACCACGGTGCGGTAGCCGGGGGCGAGCACCTGGAGATAGCCCTGTTCGGGCACGCCCGTGAGGGTGAAGGCGCCATCGCTGCTGCCGGCGATACGCTCAAAGGCCACGGCGAGGCCAGGGTAGGTGGTGGTGGCAAGAATGGCCGCGTTGGCGAGCGGTTTGCCGGTGTTCTTGTCAATCAGGCGGCCGCGAAGGGTGTCCGGGCGCAAGACGGCATCGAGCACGGTCGAGCGGGCCAGCTCCTGGGAGAGTGGGGCATACCCATCGGCGCTGATCTCGACGCTAGTCGCCGTGGCGGGGATGCCCTCCAGGCGGTAGCGGCCATCGGGGCCGGAGGTGGCGCGGGCAGCGCCGGCGATGATGGTCGCGCCGGCCACAGCCTGGCCGCTGTAGCGGTCGGTGATTGTTCCTGACAGCACGCTGGGGCGCAGGGCCAGGTCGAGACGGGTGGTGCGGCTGAGGGGCTGTTCGACAGGCGCATAGTCTGGCGCGGCCACACTCACGGTAAACTGCTCGGGCAGGTCGGTAAGCATGTAGCGACCCTCGGCGCTGGTGGCAACGCTGAGGGTGCTGGTAACGTCGAAGGTCGCGGTCACCCGGGCATTGGCGAGGGGTTGACCGGTGTAGGCGTCGGTAATCGTGCCGCTCAGCGTATTGGGCCGCAGGGTGGTGTTGAGCGTGACGGTCAGAGCATCGCTGGCGGTTAGCTCGGGGCGCTCGGCGAGGGGGAGTTGCAGGGGCGCATAGCTGGGCGCGGACACATCGAGCACATCACCCCGCCGCCAGCGCGAGGTGCTGAACATGCCGTTAGCATCGGTTGTCACGATCGTATTACCGATCCTGACCCGGGCTTCAGGCACGGGCTGGCCGGTGTAGGCGTCGGTAATCGTGCCGGTAAGCACGACAGCCGGGCGTCCGCACCCGGCGATGATGGCAGCCAGGAGCAACAGGCTCAGCAGGGCCACCGGGCGCGCCGACAGACGGAGGTTCACAACAGGGCTGCTCAAGGAAACTCCTCAACGAACCACGACCGCTGTGGAGCGGCTACAGACGGCTGAAAGGCAGGGAACCCGGGTTTCCCCACGCCCCTCCCTGGAGAAAGGGTGTGGCAGGGTGCAGCCGTCCCAGGAACAACCGCATGCTCCCGGGGAGTCTGCGATCCACCAGCCTCATGGTGAAAACATACGCGTATAATAAAGTTTTTTACAGGATATTGTCAAGACGGCTTACAGACAGCGAAGCTGTCAAGAGGAGTGTCAGGGGATTTCTACCTCATAAACCCGATGGGGTTCACGTTTGCCCTTCAGGTCCACCTCACCGAGGGGGGTGAGGGGCCAGGGCGACTGCCAGTCAGCGGGCAAGGCTTCGACCAGGTGATAGGAGACGATCACCTGCCCGGCGCGGGCCAGGCCAGAGAGGCGCGAAGCGGTGTTCACCACATCACCGATCAGGGTATAGTCCTGCCGTTGTTCGGAACCGATATTACCAACGACGGCGCGCCCGTAACTGAGGCCAATGCCCATGCCGATATCCAGGCTCAATTCGGCGCGCCACTGGCGCGCGAGGCGAGCGAAGGCCCGCTGCATCTCGACCGAGGCGGCCAGGGCGCGCTGGGAATCATCGGCAGAGGCGATCGGTGAACCGAAGACGCCGATGATCCCATCGCCGAGGAACTTATCAACGGTGCCGCCGAAGGTGTGGAGCACCTCGGTCATGGCGGTGAAGTAGCGGTTGAGGATCTTTTCGATCAATATGCCGGCGGGGGTGCGTTCGGTGATCGTGGTAAAGCCGCGCATATCGGCGAAAATCACGGCGACATCGCGCTCGGTGGGATGGCCGAACTCCGCGCCAGCGCTGAGCAACTGTTCGGCCACCTGGGGCGACACGTAGCGCCGGAAGACACTGCGGAGGCGTTCGCGTTCCTGGCGCTCCAGGCGCTTGATCGGGCTGATGTCGCGCAGAACGGTCACGTGGCCCAGGGGAGTTTCATCGGCGCCGCGCACCGGAGCAACGCTGACGCTGAAGGTGACATCGTCGGGCAGGGTGATCTCTGCGGCCGTGCCGACGCCGTTGGCTTGCTCGATCAGCGGCAGCAACTGCCCGATGGCAGGGCTGTTGCTCGCCTGGAGGGCGCCGAGAGCCTGGCCGCGCGCGGTGTTCAGGCGCAGGCCCAGGCGTTCTTCGGCGGCGCGGTTGGCCAGCAGCAACTCGCGTTCCGGTCCAACCAGCAGGATAGGGTCGGTCGCACCGCGCAGCACCGCATTCAGGGTGGAGCGTTCCTCGGCGGCCACGCGGTAGAGCCGGGCGTTTTCCATGACCTGGACAATCAGACTGGCCACGGTCGTCGCCAGTTCCATATCGGCGCGTCCGAACCCGGTCTCGCGACCCGTCACGTCAATACAGAGCATACCGAGGGCGCGCTGGCCGGCCAGCAGGGGCACAAACAGCAGATCGTCAATCGCGCGGGCCTCGAACAGATGGTGCAGGGCGGCGAAGCGTGGATCGGCGCGCAGCCCGCGGAGGAGCACCGGCTCGCGGGCGGTCAGGATCAACTGCCGTATCTCGGGATGGACGGTGAGCAGACGTTCCAGATCGGCGTCGTGGAGGGTTGGACCGCCGTGGAGGGCAACCAGCGGCTGCTCCTGCCGCTCGGGGTCGTTGAACAGCACCAGTCCGACCCGGGGCACGGCGAAGATCGCGGCCACCGCATCGGCGGCGAGCTGCAGGTTCTGCGGCGCGTCGATCTGCGCCGTAAGCGCCACCGAGAGGCGATTGACCTGGCTGAGCTGGAAGATGCGCCGCTGTTCCTGTTCCAGGAGGCGAGCGTTGCCGAGGGCGATACTGAACTGGTTGACAATCGCATTGAGCACGGCCTCATCATTGGGGCCGAAGGCCCCCTCCTCCGGGCTACGCAGTTCGAGGGTGCCCAGCATCTCGCGGCGCAGCATCACCGGCATCACCAGCACCGCGCGCACCTGCTCGTCGCCGGGCAGCACCGGCTCGAAGCGCGAGTCGTGGGACACGTCGGCAACCCGCACCGTCTGGCGATGGGCCATGGCCCAACCGCTGAGGCCCTGTTCGGCGCGCACACTCACCGGCGGCGCGGCGGCGCTCGCGGTGGCGCCGGCATCGGCGTGGAGCACGAGGTGTTGCCCGTGAAGCAACAACAGGCTGACCCGCGGATAGCCGAACTGCTGCTGGATCATGTAGACCATCAGGCGCATCAACTGATCGGGGGCCATCAGTTCAGCCAGGTACGTGTTGATCTCGTTGACCTTGCGCAACTCTTCGGCGCGACGGGCGAGCAGCTCCTTCTGGCGCCGGGTCAGGCGGAAGAGTTGGGCGCTTTCCAGAGCCACGGCACTCTGGGCTGCCACCGAAGTGAGCAGTTCCATATGCTCCTCGGTGAAGTAGCCTGGCGTATGGTGTACCAGGGTAATCACCCCGAGGACGCGACCCTCGCGTGCGATCGGCATCGCCGCGACCGAACGCACGTTGCTGTGGAGTTGATCGGCGATGAACCAGCGCCCGTCCTGGCGTGTATCGGCGATGATCACCGGGCGGCGCTCGTGCAGCACCCAACCGGCCACGCCCTGCTGCAAAATGTGCTGGAGCCTGGAGCCGGCCGGGTTGCGGCTGCTGGAGTAACAGAGCACCTGCTCGGCGCCTACATCGGTGAGAATGATACTGGCGCGCACGGCGCCCACCGCATCGGCGAGATGGTCGAGGAAGCCGGTGAGCAGGGTGTCAAGGTCAATACTCGAACCCAGGTCGCGGGTCAGGTGCAGCAGCAGTTCGGTTTTCCGCTGGGCGCGTTCCAGCCCGCGCTGGGCCCGTTGCAATCGCAGCATCGCCCGCACGCGGGCCAGCAGTTCATCAATGCCGACCGGCTTGACCAGATAGTCATCGGCGCCGGCGTCGAGACTGGCGACGCTGGCGCTCTGGTCGGCCGTTGCCGAGATGATCATGACGGGGATGAAGGGCTTCGAGCGGTCGGCCTTGATGCGCCGGGTGACTTCCAGGCCATCAATCCCGGGCAGGGCCAGGTCGAGCAGGACAATGTCCGGGGTAATCAGGTGCAGGTAGGAAAGGGCCTCCTCGCCGCTGCCGGTCAGCGAGACGCGGTAGCCATCAGCGGCGAGAACGTCGCGGTAGACGCGCTGGATGATCGGGTCGTCCTCAACTACCAGAATGTGTGCCGGTTCGATCATGCGCTGGGTTGGGGACAGGGAGTAGGGCATTGGTTTGCACTCGCTCGAGAGGGTGAGTGGTGCGCGAACGGCGTTCGCTGCTCGTCTCCTCTTCAGTCGTCCAGGCGGCTGCGCCGCCCAACGCCAGAATGAACACACTTGTTCCGGGGAGGGCTACGTTCTCTCAAACCCTCCCCGCTGGCGGTGGCTTCTCAATTGAGATACGCGCCGCCATTTGAGGCTACGAGGCGTTGTAGTGCGTTGCAATCGAGTATCTCGCGCGCATGGTCAGTATAGCATTAAGCCCGGCCAGCGGGAAGAGCGTCGTGGTATGATGATCGTAATCATGGCATAGGATGGCCAGCGGAGTGCCAGCCACAGAACAAGCGATTGGCGAAATTATGGATTTCTATCTATCCGAGCCGGTGGATGCGCTCTACGCCACGGTAGCGGAGGTGATGGCGATTGATACGGTAGAGCGTTTACAACTCGCGCGTGAGGGTCAGATGGCGACGCGCTTCGTGGGCCGGCTGCGTATGGAGGCCCAGAGCGCCTACGATCTGGTGGCGCCGCGGCTGCGAGCCATGGGCTACACGCCGCTCTTGCAGGAGGCCGGCGACCAGGTGGCGCTGGTGGCGGCGCCGGGCCTGGCCGCCCCTTCGCCCTCGCGACTCTGGCTGGCGCTGCTGCTCTTTGCTCTCACAGTTGCCTCGACGGTTTTTGTGGGCGGGTTCTACGGCGGGGACTTCAACCTGGCCCAGGGGCTGGGTTTCAGCGCCGCGCTGCTGGGCATTCTGCTCGCCCACGAACTGGGCCACTACGTCGTTGCGCGGCGCGAGGGCGTGGCGGTCAGTTACCCCTTTTTCATTCCGGCGCCGATCTTTCTGCTGGGTACGCTGGGCGCCTTTATTTCGATCAAAGAGCCGGTGCCAAACCGGCGCGCCCTGCTGGCGATTGCCATCGCCGGCCCGCTGGCGGGGCTGGTCGTGGCCATTCCGGTGCTTTTCATCGGGCTGAGTATTTCCGAGGTGCGCCCGATTGACCCCGCGTCTGGCGGTTTTATCGAAGGTAACAGCCTGCTCTACGCGGCGATCAAGATCCTTGTGTTCGGGCGCTTTCTGCCCAGCAATGGGGAGGATGTGTACCTCCATCCCGTGGCCCTGGCCGGCTGGGCCGGTCTGCTTGTCACCGGGCTAAACCTCTTGCCGGCTGGCCAGCTCGATGGAGGGCACATTTTCTTCGCCCTCTTCGGGCCGCGTCTGGCGCGGACAATGAGTATGATTGTCGCCGTAGCCTTGCTCGCGATGGGCTTTCTATGGAGTGGCTGGTTCATCTGGGCGATGATCGTGGCCCTGCTGGGCCAGCAGCGCAGCCCCTTGCTCAACGAGGTTTCGCCCCTGCGCGGCTCCTGGCGGCTCCTGGCCATCCTGGGGCTGGTGGTGTTTGCCCTTGTCTTTACGCCGCGCCCGATTATGGAGATAACGGGGATGTAGCCCTCTTTGCGGCTGCGCCGCACAATATACGCCCTTCCCACGGGAAGGGGTATGGGGAACCCCGGGTTCCCCATACCTCAACCGCGGTTGGGGGCGCCTGGCGCCCCGGCGGGCCGAGGCATCGGGGAACCCCGGGTTCCCCGATGTTCACCTCAACCCATGCGGCTGCGCCGCACAAGGCCAGAATGAACATGTTCATTACCTGGGAGGGCTACGCCCTCCCAAACCCTCCCCTCAGGGAGGGGCGTTGGGGAACCCCGGGTTCCCCGATGTTCACCGC
>CAKZKA010000105.1 GCA_937120965.1 uncultured Chloroflexota bacterium | reverse complement strand
CCGGGCGCGCCGCGCTTCCAACCCCTCATCGGGGGAACCGTGCAGACCGACCTCTGGCTGCCGTGGGTGAGGCGGTAAAGCGGACGCGGCGGTAGTGAGGCGAAACAGCCTTTGTCCTCCGTCGGAAGGCGTGCGGGGCAATTCGCCCGCCTACCCTCTGGCCGGCGCTAAAGCCAGTACGTTTGCGTGGACGCGGCGCTTCAGCCCCTCTCCCAACCTCCTCGCAGGCGGAGCGTCCTGAGGCGCTGCTGGTCCTCACCCCACCGGTCGTCCTCTCCCTGAGTTCAGAGGAGGGCTGCCCCCTCTCTGGCCCTCCCTCACCGGGGGAGCGAACCGGGCGCATCTCCCCAGCGGAGGGAGGCTGGAAGAGGGGGCGAACGCCCCGAACCCTCCCCACACGGCCTATTTTCACCTCAGTCATCCATGCAGCTACGCCGCACAACACCGGAATGAAAACACTTGTTCTTGGGAGGGCGTAGAGGCGCGGCGCCGCCGCGCCTCTACGCCCAAACCCTCCCGCGCGCGGGCTATTTTCACATCAGTATGATGCTCCTGGTTGCATCTGTGTATCGTTAGTATGTAAGAATGGACGCCAACGGAGTCACACCCGGTTCCGTATGCGCTAGCGCGCCGGAAGATTCGGGAGCATATAGTAGCAGATGGAACTGAAAGGTGGTCTACCTGCTCCGTGTCGATCGGCTGATCGAGGAGCTTTGGCCGGCACGTGAAGGCACCAGGATGCCATGTCAAACTGTGGCGGAAGCCATCAACACGGAACAGGTAGACTACCAAACTGAAACTACTGCATAGTACCACAACGAGAGGTCAGTCGAGATGTCTTTGCGTCTCGAACGCATGATCGCCATAGACGCAGCTATTCGCGGCGGTACGTTTCCTGATGTGCGTACATTCATGGAGCGTTTTGAAGTCAGTGAGCGTACCATCCGCGCTGATCTGGCATTTCTTCGCGATCGACTCAATGCTCCACTGGTATATGATCGGGCGCGGCGAGGCTATTGCTACACCGATCCCACGTGGATGTTACCCTCATTACTCGTGAGCGAGGGAGAACTCCTGACTTTCTTTCTGAGCGTCGAGTTAACAAAACGATATCTTGGAACTGCTTTCGAGGCTCCTCTTAGAAAGGCCGTCGAAAAACTTGCCAGCGTATTGCCGCATGAATTGCAGGTAGACATGGATGAACTTGCCAGACATTACACTTTGCAGGCAGGCGCAGTGGCAGAGGCGAATCCCCTGCTACTTTCACTCCTGTTGGAGTGCATCCGTGAACGCTGGTCGCTGGATATATGCTACTTCACTGCCAGCACAGGTGAACGCAAGCGTCGAGTGATTGACCCCTACCACCTGTTCAACGTGCGTGGCGAATGGCAAGTCGTGGCCTTTGACCATCTTCGTCGTCAAGTCCGCCAATTTGCAGTCACACGCATCGAAGAGTGGCGTGTGCTGAGGGATCAGCGATTCACCCGTGATCCGTCGTTTTCCCACGAAGCTTACCTGCGCACCGGATTTCTCGCTGAGCGCGGCGATACCCTCGAGGAGATCGTGATCTGGTTTGATGCGTATCAGGCCAATTATATACGTGGGCGGCAATGGCATCCTACTCAGCAGATCGAAGAGCACGCAGATGGTTCGTTAACATTGCGTTTCTGGAGCGGCGCGCTGGGTGAGATTCGACGCTGGGTAATGTCTCTGGGACGGCATGCGATCGTGAAAGCGCCGGAGGCTCTTGTTGCCGGGCTGGTCGCTGAGTGTGAGGCGACGTTGCAACACTATCGTCAGGTATCTCCCTGACATCTACCATTACCCTGCAATCATGTTGCAGGGTGAGATGCTACGATAGGAACGAAGTGGCCAGCAGGCCAGGGATACGGAGGCTTACCCAATGCTTCAGCTTACCGGTCATCCGTTCGTTGATATCGGGTTAGCAGCCATGGCGGCCTACGTGGGGAAAGACCGAATTGCCAAGCTCGATAAGGCAGACTTCGACAACGTAGCACGCTATGTCGAAGACAATTACGTGCGCCCACCCCTCCGCGGGCATTTGACGATGGCATTCACGAGCAACGCATGGTTTGCCCAGGACGCCTACAATCCGGATAAGCCCGGGCTATCACCGGCGCAGTGTGAAGAGCGGCGGCGCACTCGCGCCCGCTGGGCGTCCCGCCATCTGCGCCAGTGGGAGCCCTCTGCCGCCAGATCTGACACCGTATGTGTATTTACCGGTCTCCCGGCAGTAGGTGATGAACTCTCGAACAAGTTAATGCCCGGGCGCGCGGGGCGTGCTCAGATTCCGCTCCTCCAGGGCGATGAAGCGATCAACTTCTTTACAGGCGGCGTGCCAGGATTGCCGGTCGCGCCGGAGGCTTTGCTGGCTCTGCAATTCATGCCAATGGCCTGCGCCAAGGTTGGAGTCGGATTGCTGGCAGTACATTCCAGTACCGAACACCTAACCCTGGCGTTTGCTCGAGCGTTTCTCACGAGGAACCTTGCAGATGTCGCCGCCTGTCAGGTAACGGGTGAAGATAAGCTCCCTGGAGCGCATCGAGCTCTCAAAACGCTGCTGATCGAGCAGTTGCTAGAGATTGAAACGGGCAGACGCCGTGAGGAGCGCCGCAGCGATCAGGCAGCATCAATTACCGCCTACAACTTTACCAACGGAAAGGAACCGAAGCTGGCGATCTACCATTTGCCGCTTCAGATCACCGATTTCCTGTACACGGTACAGACGCCAACTTACAAACACGCCTGGGAGCGAATCGTCGAGCGAGCCTGGCAGCCTGTAACCGGCCGGCAAGGCAAAAAAGGCTCTCCCGTCGCAGGCTCAGCGCCACGCACGAACTACCTGTTTGAGGATCTATTTACGCTGCCCCAGGAAGCGTCGCGTTTTGTACGCCTCTACTTTCTGCGGGTTCCGCAGCGTTCGCGAATCGAGGGTGATCCCCGCAGCACCTACTCGACCTCCCGCGAACACGATCTGATCGCCTGGTCGCTGCTCGAACTGTTTCTCAGAAAGGTGATGACGATGGACGACAAGTACATTGAGCAAATCCGCATCCTGGGCGATAAACTTGCTCAGTATACCCGAAACCATGGTGGTAAGCGATTCTTTCGGCAATTCTTC
>CAKZKA010000104.1 GCA_937120965.1 uncultured Chloroflexota bacterium | reverse complement strand
GTTTCCCCATGTCCCAACCGCTGTTGGGAGCGGCTGGCGCCCCCACAGGCAGGGGGATGGGGAAACCCGGTTTCCCCGTATGTTCACATCAGAGCAGGTGAAACCTTTCCTACTCCAGCCCCAGGTAGGCCTTTTGCACCATCTCATTCTCACGCAGGGCCTGGGCGGTATCTTCGAGCACAATCTCGCCGCTCTGGAGCACATAGCCCCGGTGGGCAATCCCGAGGGCCTGGAGAGCATTCTGTTCCACCAGAAGCACCGTAGTGCCCTGGGTGTTGATCGTCTTCACAATCTCGAAGATCTGCTCGACCAGCACCGGCGCCAGGCCCATCGAAGGCTCGTCGAGCAACAGCACCTGCGGGCGGGCCATCAGCGCGCGTCCAATCGCCAGCATCTGCTGCTCACCGCCAGAGAGGGTGCCGCCTTTTTGCGAAGTACGCTCGCGCAGGCGCGGAAAGAGCGTAAAAACGCGCTCGAGATCGTTATGGTAGGTCTGGCTGCGGGTATCGTGCAGGTAGGCGCCCATCTCGAGGTTCTCCAGCACGGTCAGCCGTGGAAAGATCCGGCGACCTTCAGGCGCCTGGGCAATACCCAGCCTGACGATCTCGTGGGCCGGCAACCTGTCGATCCGCCGGCGATTGAAGTACACCTCGCCGACCCGCGGCGTCAACAACCCGGAGATGGTACGCAGGGTCGTGCTCTTCCCGGCGCCATTCGAGCCGATGAGGGTCACGATCTCGCCCTTTTCGACGGTGATTGAAATACCCTTGAGGGCGTGGATCTTGCCGTAGTAGGTGTGGACGTTTTTTAACTCAAGCAGGGCCATGATGTCTTTCGGTGAAGGTGTGGAATGATAGAAATCAAACTGAGCTTCTGTTATATCAATTCTGCTTAATCGCATCGCATGCGTTCAGCTCCACAAAAAGGCCCGTGTGGCGGTGGAGCGCTATGGAGACGCGCTGGACCATGCGACGTCGTCAGTGCTATGTGGTCTTATACCAATTATCGTTGATGATGCCGCATTGCCTGAAGCGATTTCAGGCGTTGTGCTGCCCAGCGTGGCAATCCACAATCCAAAATCTAAAATCCAAAATGGTATTATGCTGCCGCGCCGGCAGCGCCCTTGCCCAGATAGGCCTCGATCACCCGAGGGTTGCTGCGGATGGCAGCGGCATCCCCCTCGGCGATTTTGGTGCCGTAGTCCAGCACGGTAATGCGTTCGGAGATGGCCATCACCAGCCGCATATCGTGCTCGATCAGCACCACGGTCAGGCCCAACTCATCGCGCAGGCGGCGAATCAGCTCCGTAGCCGCGTCAGTCTCGTGCGGGTTCATCCCCGCGGTCGGCTCATCAAGGAGGATGAGCTTCGGCTGGCCGGCCAGGGCGCGGGCGATCTCCAGGCGGCGCTGGTCGCCATAGGGCAGGTTCTTGGCCAGATCATCGCGCTTCTCATCCAGCCCCACATACGCCAGCAGTTCCCGGGCCTTCTGGCGTGCCCGGGCCTCTTCGCGGCGCACCCCGGCGGCCCGGGTGACGATCTGCCAGAAGGGGGCGTGCAGGTGGGTGTGCATCCCCACCAGCACATTCTCCAGCACGGTCATATTATCGAACAGACGAATGTTCTGAAACGTGCGGCGCATCCCCAGCGCAGCGATAATGTCAGGGCGATTACCAGCGATAGATGTGCCGTCGAAGATCACCGTGCCTTTGTCGGGTTTGTAGATCCCGGTAAGGATATTGAAGAACGTGGTCTTCCCTGCGCCGTTGGGACCGATCACGCTGACGATGCGGCCTTTCTCCACGGTCAAAGTAACATCGTTGACCGCAACCAGGCCACCGAAGGTTTTGGTTACATTGCGCGCTTCGAGGATGTTTGAAGTCATACGCTCTGTTGTTGCGGAGAGAGCTGCACGGCGGCTACGCCGCACAACGACAAGATGAACATTGGGGTTTTTTGGAAGGGCTACGTCCTCCCAAACCCTCGCGCGCGGCCCATGTTCACGCCCCAGACCTCAAGACGATTCGGCCGCCGCGCGCGCCGCCGGTGGCGCTTCTTCTTCCGACGGCGGCTCATCACCGGCGTGCAGTTCCTCGCTCCGCCGCTCGTCGGGCAGGATGCCCTGGGGCCGGAAGATCATCATCAGCACCAGCAAGATCCCGAAGAGCAGGCGCTGGTACTGGGTCGGGTCAAAGGCCGCAGGGATGGGCACGCCCGCCCGCTGGGCATCGCGCAACACAGTGGCCATGCGCGGCAGGATCTGCAGGTCAAGCAGGGTCACGATCACCGCGCCGAGGATGGACCCGGGAATCGACCCCATCCCTCCGAGGATAACCATGGCCAGAATGTTGATCGAGCGCAGCAAGTCGAAGGTGGGCGGGTTGATGAACAACTGCTTCGAGGCGAACACCACCCCCATCGCCCCGGCAAACGACGCTCCCACGGCGAAGGCCATGAGCTTCATGCGCACCCGGGGAATGCCCTGGGCCACCGCGGCGGTCTCATCCTCGCGAATAGCCTCCCAGGCCCGCCCGATACGCGAATTCTTCAGACGACTCACCACCACCACGGTGAAAATCACAATCAGCAGCACCACAAAGTAGAAAAACTGCTGGTAAAGCTGGCTATCGCTCAAGTTCCATCCCAGCGTCTCGCGGATAAAGTTGGTCAGGATCAGCGGCGGCCGTTCGATCTCGCGGATGCCCTGCGAACCATTGGTGATGTTGATCGGGCGATCGAGGTTGTTGGCGAGCACGCGGATCACCTCGCCGAAACCCAGCGTCACAATCGCCAGATAGTCGCCCCGCAACCGCAGCACCGGCAGCCCGAGCAGAATGCCGAAGACCGCGCCGATCACCAGGCCCAGCACCACGAAGGGGTAAAACATGATCGGCGGCACCGGACTCCAGGCCGGGTTGATCTGGGTGATCTGGGGCGTGCTGAGGATGGCCCAGAGGTAGGCCCCCACCGCGAAGAAGGCCACATAGCCCAGGTCGAGCAGGCCGGCGAAGCCCACCACCACATTCAGCCCCAGGGCCAGCGCCACGAAGATGCCCGCCTGGGTGGCCACATCAATGTAGAACGGGTTGAGTGTGCCGAAGATCGGCATCACCACCACCAGCAGCACAGCCGTCAACCCCCCGCGGAACCAGAGCGGCGTCGCCGAGCGGTAAACCATAAACACCAGCAGCAAGAACAACACGAAGAAAATGTCGGTTCGCAGACTGGTGCGGGGGTTGGTGAAGAGCTGCCAGGTGCAGATCGCCGCGTAGAGGCCAAAGAAGGCATACGCGCCTGAACCGCGACCCAGATAGGTTCTGAGTTGCTCCCAGAGACGTGCTGATTGCGCTGTTGGTGTCATACGGATGTTCTGGAGGGACGCAACCCTCGCCAACGCTCCCTTTCGGGAGGGAGCGTTTCCTCACACCTTCTGGGTGGTAGCCTCACCAAGCAGACCAGAGGGCCGGAAGATCAGGATAAGGATCAGAATGCTAAACGCCGCAATGTCGGCATAGGCCGCGCCGGAGAAGGCCCCGCCGGTGAAGAGCGACAGGTACGAGGCCACGAAGGCTTCCAGGAAGCCCAGCACGATGCCGCCGACCATGGCCCCGGTGATGTTGCCGATGCCGCCGAGCACCGCAGCGGTAAAGGCCTTCAAGCCGGGAATAAAGCCCATATAGGGATTAACCGTGCCCACGTACATCCCGAACAGCGCCCCGGCTGCGCCGCCGAGCGCCCCGCCGATGAGAAAGGTCAGCGAGATAATCTGGTTGACATTGATACCCATCAGGCTGGCCGTCGCCCGATCCTGGGCAGTGGCGCGGATAGCCTTGCCGAGTCGGGTAGCATTGACCAGATAGTTGAGCACCACCAGCATCACCACCGCGGCGCTGACAAAGATCAACGCCTTGGGGCTAATGATCACCGGCACCGGGCGGTCACCGAGGTTCATTTCGAAGAGGCGGATCGGGCTGCCAAAATCGGGGGTATTGAAGCGCGCGTTGAAGCCCAGCGGCGTGCTGGTCATAATCAGGCGGGTAACATCTTGCAGCACCAGCGACACGCCGATAGCCGAAATGAGCGGCACCAGGCGCGGCGCGCCCCGCAGCGGGCGGTAAGCTACCCGCTCGACCGTCACCGCCAGCGTGCCGCTGACCAGCATCCCCAGGACGATGATCAGCAACACGAACAGCAGCCCGGGCACGGCGGCAAGGAAGCCGGCAGCGGCGAGCGCCAGCGCCACTGCTGCGCCAACCACGCCACCGACCATAAAGATCTCACCGTGGGCAAAGTTAATGAACTCCAGCACACCGTAGACCATCGTGTACCCGAGAGCGATGGTTGCAAAGAGGAACCCCCGCACCAGGCCGTCAATGATCACCTGGGGCAGAATTGTCCACGTGCGCACAAGCAGATCCGGTCGCGCGCCGATCTGCACCAGCGCCAGCAGCGTCACCACCAGGCTCAGGGCGATGGCGCTCCCAACGACGAAGAGGAGCATCTGCCCTACCGGACCGAACACCGTTCGCAGCACCTCAGCGAGGGAGCGCTGACCGGTCTGTGGAGATGTGGTTACCTTTGCTTCCGCAGCCATAACCCTCACCGAGCATCGTAATCGTGTGGCCCGCGGACGGGCTCGACATGAAAATAGGGGGAACCAGAGTTCCGCGCGCCCTCCCCGCGGGGAGGGTTTGCGAGGACTCTTGTCCTGACACGCGCCGTCGATACCCACCGGGGTTCCGCATACCTCTCCCGGCGGGGAGGGTCTGGGAGAGCCTTGCCCTGCCAGGAACGCCTCGTTGGGTCATCGTGCAGCGCAGTCATCTTCGCGAAGTGGGTAGGGGAAACCAGCCGTATATACAAATGTGGGAGGGGCTGGGAGGCAAAGCCCCTCCCCGCCCCTCCCGACACCTTTCTGGCTACGGCGCCGGGATCTCCAGGCGGGACACGAGACTATTCTTGTTCCAGTCGTTGATGTCCGTTACCTGGAGCACGAAATAGGTCGCCACCTCGGGGTCGCCCTTTTCGTTGAACTTGTAGGCGCCGGTGATCCCGACGAGTTCGGGCAGATTCTTCATCGCCTCGAGAACCTGCGCGCGGGTCGGCTTGCCACCAGCATCGGCAGCAGCCTTGACGATGGCGGCCACACAGAAGTGCGACGCATCGTAGGCCTGCGCCGAGAAGGGCGGCGCGTCGGCATTGAAGGTAGCCTTGTAATCCTCGGCGAACTTCGCCGCGTTGGGGAACTGGCTCACCGGCGCGGCCACCGAGGTGTAGTGCATATCCTGCACCGCATCACCGGCCAGCTTCGCCAGATCGGCGGCGTCCAACCCATCCGGCCCCAGGAACAGCGCCTCGATGCCGCGATCGCGGGCCTGGCGGAAGAGCGGGCCGGCCTGGTCGTAGATTCCGCCGAAGTAGATCAGGTCGGGGTTAGCGGCCAGAATCGGCGTCAGGATGGCCGAGAAGTCGCTCTTCTCCTCGGTGCCCTCGAAGCCCAGCACCTCCAGCCCGTTCTTCTCGGCGGCCTGGCGGAAGAACTCGGCCACACCCTGGCCGTAGGCCGTGGTGTCGTGAATGATATAGACCGACTTCACCCCCAGTTCTTCGCGGGCGAACTGCTCGCCCACCGTGCCCTGGACATCGTCGCGACCCACGACGCGGAAGGCCACCTCATAGCCGCCCTCGGTGATGTTGGGGTTGGTATTGGCTGGCGAAACCATTGGCAGCGAGGCGCTCTTGTAGTCGGGCAGCGAGGCCAGGGCCACACCCGAGTTCAGGTGCCCCACCACACAGAGGATATCCGGATCGGAGACGATGTTCTTGGCGTTGGCCGTACCAACCTCGGGCTTGGCCTGGTCGTCGAAAGGCTCCAGTTCAAACTGGATGCCAGCATCCTTAAGCAGATCGTTAGCCTGGGTAATGCCCAGTTCGGCGCCGTTGCGGATACCGGTGCCCAGAGCGGCCTGACCACCGCTCAGCGGGCTTTGCGAGGCAATCTTGATCGTGCCAATCTCACCGCTCAGGCTGGCGGCCCATTCGGTGACGTAGTCAACAATCGTGCCCGACGCCGCCTCGGGAGCGGCCGTGGGAGCGGCGGTAGGCGCCGCGGTAGGAGCTTCTGTAGGGGCTGCCGTGGGCGCCTCGGTTGGCGCCGGAGCGGTCGTAGGCGGCTCAGTGGGTGCAGCGGTCGGCTGCTGCGCCGCAGGCTGGCCACAGGCGGCGAGCAGCGCGCCCAGCAACGCAACCAGCAGCAGCAGGCTCAATCGTCGCATCATAGCGTGATCACTCCTTACGACTTGCAGAGCATCTGTGTCGGGCACAACCGGCCCGAGCCATTGTTCCTCATCGGCACGAAACCCGCGCGGGTTCGTGCAGTGCCCGAGGGCAGGCGCATCGGCCACCAGTCACGGGGCGCCACCCCTTGCCATATGCGCGCCATCGTAACCAAAGCGCATCCCACCCCCTTTCGGAGCTGTGTTCCCTGTCGGTGGGCAGGCGTCAACTCTGAGCGTAAGAGTTGTTCGTGGCATGCGTCACGGCATTACACGTTACCAATTATTATATACGTTTTTGGATGGTAACAGTTGCGCAGTCTAGCGGATCGAGAGGAGATTGTCAAGTTGTGTCATAGGAGTATCAGGCTGAGGTGAACGTACGGGGAAACCGGGGTTCCCCATCCCCGTCCCTGTGGGGAAGCGCCCGGTTCCCTCCCCCAGCGGGGGAGGGCCAGGGAGGGGGCGGCCCTCCCAAAGACGCCCCATGTTCATCGCGGCGTTGTGCGCCATGCGCATGACCGTCTAACGTGAACATAGGGAACCCGAGGTTCCCCAGGACCCTGCCGGCCGGGGCGCCAGCCACTCCCAGCAGCGGTTGGGGAATGGGGAAACCGGGGTTCCCCATCCCCGTCCCTGTGGGGAGATTTGAGCCATTCCGGCGTTGTGCGGCGCAGCCGCATCGCATAAACGACTGATGTGACCATATGGGGAAACCGGGTTTCCCCACCTGCGGTGAGCCTGTCGAACCGCACCCCTGCCTGTGGAGGCGACCGTTGCATCGGCCCCGCAGGGGCCGGGGCGCTGGCGGCTTGTGCCTTGCCCCCCATGGCGGTACAATACCTCTCGCCGCAGGCGCCCGGTGGGGGTCAGGCGAGCCAGCGCGCCTGGCCCGGCAGGTCCCTCCCACGGCAGCGCCACCTGACCCGCACGATGGTTACCGTATGATATGATGACAGAACGTTCGCGGGGGTTTCCGATATGGATCTGGGGCGTCCTGGTGGCGCTGATCCTGATCGCCCTGAGCAGTCGCGGCAATTTCGGCGTCGCCAACGAGTCCCTCAGGCAGCGCTTTGCGGCACAGCCTACGCCTGCCGGCGCCGACCTGCCGTTCGAGATGCCACAGCTCGAGATCGGGGCGCTGCCGCCGCAACTCCAGGAAGCGGCCCGCGAGTTGCTCTGGAGGCTGAACCGCGGCGAGGCGGGCCGGCCAGTTGAGCCTGCGGTGGAGAGCGCCCGCCTGCGCATCGAGGTGCGCGAACTGCGCCGCGTCGCCGATGAGGTGCAGGTCCGCGGCGAGGTCACCAACATCAGCCGGCGCGAGGTGCAGGTGCCCATCAGCGCCTTCGAGTTGCGCGATAGCGCCGGGATCAGTTACCTTGCCAATGGCGGCGCGAGTTCCACCCTCCGGCCCGGCCAGAGCACCCCTCTGGAACTGAGCGTTCCCCTTCCTCCGGGCCGCGGGCTGCTGCTTATCACCAGCCTGCCGCCCGATCCTCCCGTCGAGCAGCGCTTGATTGTCGCCGATACGACGCCATGAGCCAGACCATTGCGAGCCGCCTCGATCAGGTGATCGAGCGCATTGCCCGGGCCGCCGCCCGCGCCAACCGCGATCCTGCCGCCATCACCCTGGTTGCCGTGACCAAGACGCACCCGCCCGAGGTGATCGCCGAGGCTATCGCCGCCGGCATCCGCGATCTGGGTGAGAACCGGGTCCAGGAGGCCGCGCTCAAGATCCCGCCCTTCAAGGCCGCCTATCCTGAGGTGCGCTGGCACCTGATTGGCCATTTGCAGCGCAACAAGGCCAGACCGGCCATCGAGTTGTTTGATGTCATCCACTCCGTTGACAGCCTGCGCCTCGCCGAGACGCTCAACCGCCACCTGCAGGAACGCGCCGCAGGGCAAGCGCAGGCGCGCCGGATGCCCATTCTGTTGCAGGTGAACGTAAGCGGTGAGTCCTCCAAGGAGGGCTTTGATCTGCCCGGCGGCCTTGCCAACCGGGCCGGTCTGGAGGCTCTGCTCCCCGACATTGAGCGCATCGTGGCCCTGCCCTGTCTCGAGGTGCGCGGACTGATGACCATCGCGCCAATCGTGGCCGACCCGGACCAGGCCCGCCCGGTCTTCCGCGCGCTGCGTGAGGTGCGCGACGAACTGTCGCGGCGCTTCCCCCGGGCGGCCTGGGCCGAGCTTTCGATGGGTATGACCGACGACTTCGAGGCCGCTATCGCCGAAGGCGCCACTATCGTGCGGGTCGGGCGGGCGATTTTTGGGGAGCGGTGGAAATATGGATAGTTTTTTGCGGGGAGGGCTTCGCCCTCCCACGCCCCCTCCCGCATGAGGAAGCCATCGGCAACCTGCCCTTACAAGCGGTTGGGGGATGGGGGACCGGGTTTCCCCGCGCTCACCTCAGCATCGTCAGCGCGGCGACCCCGAACAACACCTGCACAACGACCGAGGTCGCCTGCAACATCCGCGCGCCCACAGGCTCACGGCCATACAGCCACAAGCCCATCCCCACGTTGAGGAACAGGATCGCCGCTCCGGCCAGGGGCAACAGGAGGATCTGGTAGCGAGGCGCCATGGCCACGATCGCGCCCGTGGGATCGCTGCGCCAGCCGATCAGCGTCGGGAGCGAGGGATAGAGAACCATCAACGCCCCGAGCAGGGCCAGGTTAAGCAGGAGAGCGCCAAGCACGCACCCCCGCGCCAGGGGATCGCGCCAGAAGGTGTAGGCGAAGACCCGCCCGGCCTCCACGCCGGGTGCGAGTTGCTGCACCGCGCCCAGGCGCCGGCGCTGCTCCAGATCCTGCACGAAGCCGTCCACGTCCTGCGGTGAGATGGCGTAGGCCTCGGAAGGGGTGTGAATGATCAGCGCGCGCGTCAGCGGCACGGTGCTGAAGCGCTGCACCTCGCGGCCCTCCGGCAGACGCGCTGGCCCACTCAGGTAAGCGACGCTGGCGAAGGGTGAGGCGCCCGTGGCCGGCGCGTTGAGACCGCTCTCGATACTCTCGATCTGCCCCAGGGGCACCACCGCCCGGTTGCCCAGCCAGAGGATGTAGAGGCCGTTGCGGTCGAGGGTGTAGGCCAGACTCAGCGCCGCCGCCACGCGATAGCCCAGGAACGCGGCGCACACGAGGAGCGCCAGCACCGCCAGGTGGCGCAGAAACAGGCGCCCATCAATCGGCCACGCCTCAGGGGGTTGCGCCAGGAGCGCAACCAGGCTCGCCAGCAGGTAGCCCGCCACCCCGAGCGTGGCGATCAGGGCCGCCAGGGCCATCCACAGGCGCCAAGAACGTTGAGGGGTCCAGCGTCGCATGATCTCGTCCGTATGACCCGCGCAGTACGTCCCACTCGAAGGCTCACGGCGCAGGCGTGGCCGTGGGCGTCTCGGCCGGCTCGGGGGTCGGCGTCGGCAAGGGTGTTGGCGGGCCGGGCAGGTACGTCGGCTCAGGAGTGGGTAGCGGCTCGGCGGGCACGGGCGTCGGGCTGGGGGTCGGCTCTGGGAAGCGACGAATGCTGAGGACCGCGCGCTGTTCCTCCGCCCAGCGATCGAGGGCCTCGGTGCGGGCCTCGCGCAACTGGCGCTCCTCGGAGGGCACCTCACGGCGTGTCACTTCAACAACGTGCCAGCCAAAACGGGTGCGAATCGGGTCGCTGATCTGACCTTCGGGCAGGCTGAAGGCCGCAGTGACCAGTTCGGGCGGGTAGGTGGCGCCATTATCAGCGCGCCCTTCGCGGTCAAAGGAGCCAAGATCGCCCCCCTGCTCACGCGAACCGAGATCATCGGAGCGTTCGGCGGCCAGGGCGGCAAAATCGGCGCCGCCACGCAACTCGGCAACAATCGCATCGGCCCGTGGCCGCGCCTCGTTAAAGGCGGCGTCTATCTGCGCCTGGGCGGCGTCCGCGGGCGTCGTCACCGCGATCAGGATCTGGCGCGCGCTGACGCGCTCAGGTTCCTCGCTGTATGCAAAGCCCTCCGCCGGCACCAGGGCCTCCTGCACGCGCGTTGCAACCACCTGTTCACGGTACTGCGTCAGCAGGGCGGCGCGGAAATCGTCTTTGCCAAGCCTGGGTTTGGCGGCGACAGCGGCCAGTTCCAGTTCGTAGCGACGGAAGATGTCGTTGATGATCTCGTCAACCTGGAGCGCTGCCTCGGCAGGAGATGGCGTCGGGCGCGGCGTGCTCGTCGGCGCGGGGGTTGCGGTGGGCGCCGGAGTTGCCGTAGGACCACCGGGGGTTGCGGTGGCCTCGGGGGTCGCGGTAGCCTCGGGGGTCGCAGTGGCCTCGGGGGTCGCGGTCGGGCCGGAAGTGGCAGTTACCGCCGCGGCGCCTTCTGGAGACGGCGTGACGGTATCGGTCACCGGCTGGGTGGGCGGAGGCAGAAAGACCACGCCGAGATCGCTGACCAGGGCCTGGTTCACGTCGTCGTCCGTCACCACGATACCCTGGAGCGTGGCGCCCTGCTCCTTCACCTGGCGCGTGATCCACTGCTCAACCACACTCTCGTCTATGGGGGCGCTGCGGATCGCGGCAACCTGCTGGTCAATCACCGGGCTCTGGCCGAGGAACTGCTGGGTAAACTGGGGGTTGCCACCGAAGAGTGCCAGGAGCTGAAAGTTCTGGGTAATCTGGCGGGCGTAAGCCTGGCGCCGCTCCGTCCAGTAGCCGGAACGTGAGAGTTCGACCGCCCCGACGCGAGCGACGGGGCGGCTCGGCAGCCAGAGGTGTTCATAGGCCAGGCCGATGAGCACGGCCAGGAGGGCCAGACCCACGGCACCGGCGGTAACCAGAATGACCAGTCGCTGGCGTTGCTCTTCCTGGAGTTTACGCGCAGCGACACGCCGCTGGCCCGACGGGTTGCCGATCGACCTGGTGCGCGGGGAGGACGACTTCGTATCACCGCCCCGTTGAGGATTCCTGGGGGTTTCTGCCATGACGATGGATGCAAAGCAACATATGGAAAGCGCGTCTCACGACACGCTTCCCCGAGCGTGGAGGCGCCGGAAGGGGGGCCGCACCAGGCTTTCAAAACGGAATGTCTTCATCACCGATGTCAGGCGGAGGCGGGGGCTGCGCGCCGCCGCGCGGCGGACGGGACGCCTCACGCGGCGGGTAGTCATCAGGCTCGCGGCCGGAACGGCTGTCGAGCATAATCAGATCACTCGCAATCACCTCGGTGCGATACCGTGTCTGACCGCTCTGCTGATCCTCCCACGAACGGGTCTGCAAGCGACCCTCCAGGTACACGCGGGCGCCTCTGGTCAGATACTGATTGCAGGTCTCGGCGAGACGGTTCCAGGCCACAATGTTGAACCACTCGGTCTCATCGTGGATCTCGCCGGCATTGTCGCGCCACTGCCGCCCCACGGCGAGGCGAAACGTCGTCACCGGACTGCCCGAGGCCGTGTAGCGCATCTCGGGATCGGTGCCCAGGCGGCCAATCAGCATGACTTTATTTAGATCACGTGCCATTACTCGACCGTCCTTCGCGCCTCACTCGCCAGCCAGGTTAAGGCGTGTCTCAAGCCCGCTTGACAATCTGGCGTTCAGCTCCACACCTCCGCAGCTCTACAAGCCGGTCGTGTGGAGGTGTGGAGCAACTGTGAAACGCTCGCTTTTGAACTTTGCCTGAGCGCCCGTTCGTAGCAGTTTTGCCGGATGGCGTCGCCCCGGACAGGTTCACAGCTCCACAGCTCCAACAAGCCCTGTGTGGAAGTGTGGAGCCGAATCGGACAATGCAACCTGGTCAGGGATCTCGGGATTCAATCCTCGTCACTCTCGCCGACCGGCTCACCTGCCTCAACCTCCACCTCCTCCTCGGCCGCCGGGGCCGACGAGGAGCCTTTCTGCTCTACCACGGTGATCAGGTAGCGCAAAATGGTGTCGGTCAGTTTGAGCGTTCGCTCGACATCAATCACCTTTGCCGCACTGAGGCTGAAGTGCATCAGCACGTAGTAACCCTCGGTGAAATTGCGACGACTGGGCTCGCCGACGACGTACTCGCGGATCGGATAGGCCAGTTTGCGCCGGCCCCACGGCGACGAGTGATTCACCGATCGCACCTCGCCCCCATTCGACTCGATGGCCTGCCGCACCCGCTCGATCACTGCCGCAATCCCCTCATCAGTGGCGGCCAGGGGGCTGATAATGAACATCAATTCGTAGTCACGACGACGCTCGCGCACGTGTTCCTCCTCTGGTGATGTCCCGCTCGTCCAACTCTCGCCCGGCTGCGCGACCCGGGGAGCGCGGCGGAACAGAAAGAAAGATGGGCCGCACCTGACGGCGCAGCGCCATGCTTGTACCAACGCGAGATTATACCACGGTTAGAAGTGCAGGGCAATGACGATATAGTACAATACCCTGGTATCGTGCTGCGATGCAGCGTCACCTCGCGCCACGCTCTGCTCATCATGGCAAGTTCCTCAACGGTCACGATTGCGAGGCGCTGGAGCACCCCTGGTCGGCGCCTGCTGCTCGCCATTCTGCTGGGTGTGATCCCCATCGCCCTGGTAGCGCCCGCGGGGCGGCTGGCGGTGGCGATGGCGCTACTGCTGCTTGCGCCCGGCTACCTCATCGAGCGGCGCCTGGCCCCATCGCAGCCCGTGCTCATACGCCTGAGTCTGTGGCTGGCATTGAGCCTCAGCCTGGTTCCGCTGGCCTACCTGTGGCTCCACGTCGCCGGAGTGGCCCTCGGCGCGCCGGGCCTCTGGCTGGCCATCACGCTCCTCGCCGGCGCCACCCTGGTGTGCGCCTGGCAGGACCTGGGCGCGCCCGCTGGCGCTTCCGCAGCGGCCCTCCCTCCCACCGAGATGCGCTGGGCCGGCGCGCTCACCGCGCTCATCTTCGCCCTGACCCTCTGGACCCGCTTCGTCCAGATCGAGGGACTGACCTTCCCTCCCTGGGTGGACCCGGTGCATCACGCGCTGCTCGTGCGCGTCGCCGCTGAGACGGGCACGGTCCCCGGATCGTTGGAACCGTACCTGCCGGTGCGCGACCTCCCCTACCACTGGGGCTACCACGTGACCATCGCTACCCTGCTGCGGCTGAGCGGCATGGTCCTTCCCGAAACGCTGCTGGTGAGCGGGCAGATCCTCAACGCCCTCAACGCGCTGACGGTCGCCGGGCTGGCCCTGGCCCTGTGGCGCCGCCCGCTGGCCGCGCCGGTGGCGGCCCTGATCACCGGGCTGGTCTCGTTGATGCCGGCGTACTACCTCTCCTGGGGGCGATACACCCAACTGGCCGGGCTGCTGATGTTACCTGGCCTGGCCATCGCCTGGAACACGGCGCTGCGCTACCGGGGGCGGGGCTGGTGGCTGGCGGTGGCCCTCTGCCTGGCCGGGCTGAACCTGGTGCACATCCGCATGCTGATCTTCGGCCTGGCCCTCCTGGCGGCTCTCAGCCTGGTTGAGGCAGCCGGGCAACCCCGGGCGGCACTCCGGGCGCGCCTGCCCGGAGCCCTGGCGGCCATGGCCGGAGCAGGCGCGCTGACCGCGCCCTGGCTGGCGCTGATCGTTACCCGCGCCCTGCTGCCCGCGGCAGCCGCGGGAGAACTGGCCGGCGGCGGCAGTTATAACGCGCTGAACGAGAATCTGCTGTGGGTCGCGCCAAATCGCCTGCTGGCGGCCCTGGCCCTCGGCAGCGCCCTGCTGGCGCTGTGGCGGCGCGAGCGCAGCGCGGCGGCGCTGCTGATCTGGGTTGGACTGCTGGCGCTGATGACCAATCCCTGGCTCGTTGGGTATGTGCTGCCCGCCGTCGGCGCCGTGGCGCTGATCAACGGGGTACTGCGCCGCGCCCTGCTCCTGGTGGTCGTTGGCATCGCCCTGCTGCTGCTGAACCCGGCCCTGGTCACACTCCCCTACCTCTGGCTGCTGCCCAACGATGTGCTGGTGATCAGCCTGTTCATGCCCCTGGCGCTGCTCATCGGCGGTGGCGCGGCCCTGAGCTACCGGTGGCTGGGCGACGCGCGTCCGCGCCTGCGCCCCTTCCTGGCGCCGGCCATCGCCGTTCTGGTGATCGCCATCGGCCTCTGGGGGGCAATCACCAGCCGCTCGGTGATCAACCCTGTCACCCTGCTGGTGCGCCCCGGTGAACCGGCGGCACTGGCCTGGGCCGCCGCGCAGACTCCACCCGAGGCGCGCTTCCTGGTCAACGCCGCGCCCTGGCTGCCCGGCGCGCGCCGTGGCGCCGACGGCGGCTGGTGGCTGTTGCCACTGGCCGGTCGCTGGACCAGCGCGCCCCCGGTGGTCTACGTCTACGGCGCGCCCGAGTATGTTGCCCACGTCAATGCCGTGGCCGACACGGTGATCGGCTACGCGCCCGGCCAGGAACAGGCCATCTTCGACCTGATTGCAGCCGAGGGCATCACCCACATCTACCTGGTGGATGGCGTCGGGCCGCTTCATGCCGGCCTCTTTGCCGGGCGCCCGGGCTTTGTGCAGGTGTACGGTCGCGACGGGGTGACGATCTTTGCCGTGGAGAAGGCCAGGGCCGGCCACTAAGGTGAAAATAGCCCGCCCGCGGGAGGGTTTGGGCGTAGAGGCGCGGCGGCGCCGCGCCTCTACGCCCTCCCAAGAACAAATATTTTCATTCTGGCGTTGTGCGGCGCAGCCGCATGGATGGCTAAGGTGAAAAGATGGGGAAACCCGGTTTCCCCGATGTTCGCATCAGGCGCCGGGGAGCGCCACGCCCAGACCGGCCAGCCACCAGCCCCGAAAGCCATAGGCCAGAACGATCCCGCCGAGGAGCACGAGGGCAAAAGCGGCGTCAACCATGGTCAGGCGCCAGCGGCGGCGTGGAAGGGCCAGGTGCAGCGTTACCCAGAGCAGGATCAGGCTCACTCCGGCATACAGCACGGCCGTGGCCCGGTACAGGGGCGCCGTTTCGGTCGAACCCATGACCGTCAGGTTGACTGCCCCCCGCGTCAGCGGCACCAGCAGCGCCAGGGGGCGCAGGCCGCCGGTCAATGAAACGACCGGCGGCTGGGTCTCGCTCAACGCTGCCCCCATTGCCGAAAGCGGATTGGCAAGCACAAAGACCGGCGGGGCCAGTTGCATAGCATTGACCAGCGACCAGACATTGGCCGCGAACAGCGTGCCGCCGATCAGGGTGAACACGACCGCGTAACAGAGCAGCACCGCGCTGTAGGTCCGCCGGGTGAGCGCCGAGCAGAACAGGCCAAAGATGCTCCCGGTGAGGAGGGTGATGGTCAGGATCCCGACCACCCGAGCGATGTCGGCCCCGTTGACCCCTCCGAAGAGCGCCACGACGCCGAACACCGGCGCCGCGGCGAGTTGCAGGAGCAGCAGGAAGGCCACGCCCGTCACCAGCTTGCCGAGCACGAACTGCAAGGGGGGCACTGGCGTGACCAGCAGCATCTCGAAGGTGCCACGCTCGTACTCGCGGCTGATCGCGTTCAGGGTAATCGCCGGGCCGAGAAACACCGTCAGCGCCTGCAACCCCAGACTGATACCGATGAACAGCACCTGCCCGATCTGGGCGCTGAGCAGAGGCGCGCCACGGTCGAGTTGTTGCAACACGGCGCCGGTAAGGAGACGCGCCGCAATGGTTGCCAGGCCGACGTACAGGGCCAGCATCAGCGCGGCGCGACTGCCGCGCATAAACACCTTGAACTCTTTGAACAGTACAGGCGTCGTGGGTCGCCATCTGCTCACGGCAGCACTCCCTGAAGCTTCGCGTCAATGTAGAGGCACCGCGCCTCGGTGATCCGGCCGTAGAAGCGCACGAGCAGTTGCCCATCGCGCAGATAGGCTGCGGGATTGGCAACCCGCAGATCGCCCGGGCCGTCGAAATCCTGCTCGACCCAGCGCCGGCTCGTCCAATCAAAGAGCACCGTGCTCAGACCCGCATTCGGCCAGCGGCCGGTGCTATCCAGGGTCAGGGTCAACGCTTCGGCCCGCAAGCGCCCCATACCCGGGGGAAGGCGCAGCAGCACCGTCAGCGGCTCGACCGTGGCGGCAATGCCGGCGCCCTGCTCGCCAGTACAGGCAATCTGCCCATTGGCCGCCAGATCGGGGCGCATCCACCCCGGCGGGAGCGTAACCGCTCCGCTGCCCTCAAAGCCGGGGCGCAGCACCAGCAGGCTGGTCTCACGCCAGGCGGCGCCGGGCGCGGCCACCTGCACCGGCAGCGGCGAGCGATCCAGCCAGGCCAGCACCACCGGCCCCTCATCGCTGGCCGTGCCGCGCGTCAGGGCAGCGTTGATCAGCGCCTCGCGCACCAGCACCGCGCGATCCGGCGCCTGACCGGGAGCGCGGCCGGCCTCCAGAGCATCGCGCAGCACCAGGTAGCTGATCGGCGTGCCGCGGCGCGCGCCAGGGGCCGTTGTCGCGGGCCAGACCTGGGTAACGCGCGTTCTCGGCGCGATGTCTCCCAGCCGCGTGAGGTATTCGCCATAGGCAGCCACACCGTCGCGCAGGGTCCAGGGGCCGGGATTGTCCACTTCGACCGCCAGTTGCTCGCCCTGGAGGGTGAGCCGGGCAGTGACGGCGGGAAGCGTCAACTGCCGCTCGACCAGCAGGCCCTGCAACTGCCAGGGCGCCGTCTCGAACGTGAGTGTCGGCTGGTCCTGGGCCAGATCGCCGCTTACGCCAATCACGCCGCCGTACTGCCCGGTGGTGGAGCGAACCGGGCGCGCCAGCCCCCCGGCTTCGAGCGCGGCCTCAAAGACCTGTGCGCGGGGTGTTACCACCCCTGTCAGGGTACGGGCGCGGGCCTGGTCGTCGCCGATCACCTCGATCAGGCTGAGCTGGTGCACCACGCGCTGATCGGCGCGGAGCGCAAAGGCCAGCCCGAACACCACAGCGCCCGTGACCAGCGCCAGCGCAGGCGCGGCCAGCCACATCAGCGCCTGGGCGTCGAAGCGCCGCAGCAGCAACGCCAGCCCCGGGCCGATCAGGACGGTGTAGATGGCGAGAATGCCGAAGATGAAGCCATCCGGCGGGAGGTTGACCGTAGGCGTGGCGCTCAACGCGCCCGCCAGGATGCCCTCCTGGAAGGGATCGACGCCGGGGAGAGGGCCAGAGGGGGAGGAGGCCAGATACGGGGAACGCAGCAACTGATCCCAGAACCAGGGCGCCGCCTCCCAGCCGGCGAGGGCGGGCGCCCCCGGGTCAAACGCCAGCTGCGTGACCATACCCACGCCGAGGGGCCGCTGCACCCAGGCCGGCGGATCGCGCTCCAGGGCGGCGCGGGCGTCCGGGGCCGGGGTGAGCACGACTCCGGGCAGCGCCCCCGGCCCGGGCGCGCCGGCCAGCGCGGCAAGCGAGGCATCCGGCACCTGCGCGCTGGCCCCCAGCGTCGCCGGCTGCAACTGTGGCGGTAGACCGGCCAGTGTGCGGGCAGCGGTTGGCCCGCCGCCGAGCACCAGGTGCCCCCCGGCGCTGACCCATCCCAGGAGCGCCTGCCGCTGCGCCACGCTGAGTTCCTCGGTGGGCGCATCGGCGAGGAGCAGCAGGCTCAGACTGCTCAGGCCGGCCGCCGAATGGGGGATCTCGGCCACAGGCAAGCGGACAGTGGTGAACGGCAGCGCGCTCAACTCCTGGCGGCGCGGCAGGGACAGACGCAGATCGTCGCTTGAGACCAGACCCAGCAGCCGCTCGCCGGCGCGCGGGCGCACCTCCAGTTCCTGCCCGGCCAGCACCACGCCATCGGCTTCCACCGTGACGCGCACAGAGCGCACTTCCTGCTCCATTGCCGCGTACAGCACGATCTGCTTCTCAGCGCCCGCCGGCAGGTCTACCGGAACGGTGTTGCGGAAGGAGGTATTGGCGATGGCCGCGGCCACAGCAACGCCGCGCGCCGCGCCGCTGTTCTTGAGGCGCACCTGGATGGGCAGCCAGGCGCCCGGCAGGTAGTTCCCTTCAAAAGCGGGAACGGCCGTCAGCTCCAGCCCGGCCTGGGCCTGAACGGGCGGGCGCAACCCCGGCAGCAGCATAATGATCGCCAGCGCGGCGAGAATAGCCCGGCGCGCGAACAACGAACGCCAGAAGCCCGGGTGTAACCGCCTGGAACATGGCCGCATAGACTGGCGCTTCCAGAGTCGCGCAGGGGGTAAGCCGGCGGTCATCGAACCGCCTTGCCCCGCCCCTGCAGTCGTGCTATGATCAGCCAGTATTATAAAGTCTCAGGACACGCTGGCATGACCAACAACGTCCAGATCAGCGACCGCGAGCGCGAGATCCTGCAACTGGTCGCCCAGGGAGCCACCAACCAGCAAATCGCCGATCAGCTTAACATCAGCGTCAATACGGTCAAGGTTCACCTGCGGAACATCTTTAGCAAGATCGGCGTCGTCTCGCGCACCGAGGCGACGCTGTATGCGATACGGAGCGGGCTTGTCCAGCTTGAGGAGCCGACCGGCGCAACGGGCGAAGCGGTGAGAGTGGGTCCGGCGCCCGCGGAAGAAGCCGACCAATCCCCGCTCGCTCCGGTCACGGTTGAAGCGACTGAACTGGCGGCGCTGCTGCCGCCCGGGGCTATGCTGGAAGCGCCCGTGGCGCCCTCCTCGACCCTGGTCGCTCCGCCTGCACGGACCTCTCGCCACTGGCAACGCTGGGGTCCGGCTCTCGTTGCAGGCGTGGCCCTGGTCGCCGCTCTGGTCGCCGGCTGGCTGATCTGGCGCCCGCAACCCCTCCCGGCGCAACCGACTGTCGCCCCGGCCACGGGCGGCGACGAACCAGCCGCAGACGACCGCTGGATCGCCCATGCGCCCGTGCCGGCCCCGCGTCGGGATTTTGCCCTGATCGCCAGCCCCTCGGAAGGACGACTGTACGTCATCGGCGGGCGGAGCCAGGGACAGACCCTGCCGACCCTGGACCGCTACGATCCCCGCACGGAACGCTGGGTTCCCCTCGCCGATATGCAGGTTGCCACCAGCGCAATGCAGGCAGCCGAACTACGCAGCCGGATCTATGTCCCCGGTGGTGAACTGGCTAATGGTACGGTGAGCGCGCGGCTCGAAGCCTACGATCCACGGGAGCAGCGCTGGTACGAAATGGCGCCCCTGCCCGCGCCGCGCAGCCGCTACGGTCTGGCGGTGTGGGAGGGAAAACTCTACCTGTTGGGTGGATGGGACGGCGAGCGGATCAGCCCGGAGGTGTTCATCTACGACCCGGTAGGCAATGCCTGGTCGCCTGGCCCGGCGCTGCCCTCTCCGCGCCAGTACGCCGCCGCATCGGTAGTATCGGGCCAGTTGTACCTCATCGGCGGAGAAGGCCCCGGCGGCCCGCTGCGCGAGAGCTTACGCCTGGAGGTGGAAGGCGCCCGCGAACGCTGGCAGTTCCTCCCGCCCCTGCCCCAGTCCATCGGGCGACCGCAGGCCGTAGCGCTGCTCAACAGCCTGCTCGTCATCAACGGCCAGGAGCGCGCCGTCTGGCAGTACGACGCCGCCTCCGACGCCTGGGTGCCCTACCCCATCTCCGCGGAGATCGGCGCCAGTAGCAGCGTCTCGCTGCTCAACACGAGCCTGTACTTCATCGGCGATGATCAGGGCCCTGAGCCAGGTGCGGTAATGGAGTACCGGGTACTGTACACCATTTTCGTGCCGGGCGCTGGCGGGGGCGCCACCAGCCCTTGAGCGAACATACTTGTTCCTGGGAGGGCCGCCCCCTCCCTGGCCCTCCCCCGCTGGGGGAGGGAACCAGGCGCCTCCCCGCAGGGAGGGGGTTGGGGAAACCTGGTTTCCCCATTCCCCAACCGCTGGTGGGAGCGGCTGGCGCCCTCCACAGGCAGGGGGACGGGGAAACCCGGTTTCCCCGTATGTTCACATCAGCCGTCCATGCGGCTGCGTCGCACAATGACACGATGAACATAGGTTTTTCTTGGGAGGGCTGCGCCCTCCCAAACCCTCCCGCCAGGGAGGAGGTTGGGGAAACCCGGTTTCCCCGTATGTTCACCTCAGGCTGCTTGCGGAGCGTTCAGGTGAAACTGGCACTAAACCTGTTGCGCTCCTTCCGCCCCCTGCGGTAGCCCAACGCGCAGCGGACGCAGGGCGTAGCCATCGAGGGTAGCGCGCCAGCGCAGGGGCGCGAGGGCCGGGTTGCCCCGGGCATAGTCGCCAATGACGCTGAGCGCGGCCTGCGCCAGCAAGAACAGCAGGGTCAGACCGGAGAGCGGCCCGTGAGGGTAGTGCCGGTAAAACCGCGCCCGGCCCCATGCAGCGAGGTAGCGGGTCGCCTCCGGGACCTGGCGGGCGCTCAGCGACACGCGGTGCCACATGCGCGCCCGGGGCACGCACCAGATCTCGAAGCCGGCTGCCTGCGCGCGGTAACAAAAATCGGCGTCTTCGTAGTACAGCGTGTAGCGCGAATCGAAGAAGCCAATACGGGTAAACACCTCGCGACGCACCAGCATCGCGCATCCGGTGACCGCGTCAACCCGCAGCGGACGCCCGCGAGCGCGACGCAGAGCGCCCGCGCCAAGGTTGATCGGCACGGGCGCCAGCGCATACCGGCGCGATCCCGCCTGCCAGAGGCGCGCGGGCGCGTCGTAGTAGTAGATCGCCGGCCCCAGGATACCCACCCGCGGCAGCCCGATGGCCGCCTCGCGCAGATGCAGGACCATTGCCGGGTCAACAATCGTATCGTTATTTAGCAACAGCACTGACCCCGCGCCCGCGCGCAACGCCACCTCGATCCCGGCGTTCATGCCCCCGGCAAAGCCACGATTGGCGTCCAGCGCCACCAGCGTCACCTGATCGCCGAACGCCTGCCGGAACTGGCGCAGCGAATCGTCGGTTGAGGCATTATCAACAATGATAATCGCGCTGCCCGGAACCAGCCCTTGCTGGAGCGAACGGACGCAGGCGATGGTATCGCCGGGAAGGTTCCAGTTCAGCACCACGATGTACAGGGGGTCCAGATTCGCCGCAGGCCGCTCCGCGCCCATAGCAGGCTACCTTTCCCGTCTGAGGTGAAAATAGCCCGCCCGCGGGAGGGTTTGGGAGGGCTGCGCCCTCCCAGAAAACAACTCGCCGGCGGGGAGGGTTTGGGAGGGCTGCGCCCTCCCAAGAATAATTATTTTCATTCTGGCGTTGTGCGCCATGCGCATGACCGTCTGAGGTGAAAATATGGGGAAACCGGGTTTCCCCACCTGCGGTGAGCCTGTCGAACCGCACCCCTGCCTGTGGGGGCGGCAAGCCCTCCCCACCGGGAGGGTTTGGGAGGGCTTCGCCCTCCCAAGAACAAATATTTTTCATTCTGGTGTTGTGCGGCGCAGCCGCACGGACGACTGAGGTGAACATACGGGGAAACCGGGTTTCCCCACCTGCGGTGAGCCTGTCGAACCGCACCCCTGCCTGCCAGGGTGGCAAACCCTCCCCGCCGGGAGCGCCCTCCCGGGAACAACTGATGTTCGTTCTGGGGTTGCGCAGTGCAGCCGCATAGGCGCCTGAGAAGAATTGGTATAATGCGAACCGGAAGCGAACAAGCCGCACACGCACTCCGCCCAGAGGGCATCAGAACACCATTGCGATAACCCGCAAAACCCTGTCTGTAATCTCAAATGGCACAACACGTGCCATTCAGGCGCGGCACTACTCCATGGAAACATCATGAAGGTACTCTTCATATGCGGACGCGAGCCAGAATACGTTCGCAATCAGATTATTCTCAGGGCGTTACACCAGTTTGCCGAGGTCAACGCGATTACCGACAGCGGAAAGACCTATCTGGGCCGTCATCTGCGACTACTGTTCAAACTGCTGTTACACTATCGGGAGCATGACATCGTCTTCGTTGGCTTTTACGGGTATCTCCTGGTGCCGCTGCTGCGCCTGCTGAGCCGAAAGCCCATCATCTTCGACGCATACCTTTCAACGTACAACACGCTTTGTTTTGATCGCCGGGTGGTAAAACCGGACTCGCTGCTGGGCCGGCTGGTGTTCTTGATGGATCGCCTGGCGTGCCGGCTGGCGGATATGGTCATTCTAGACACACGGGCGCACAGCGCCTACTTTTCCCGGCTGTACCATCTTCCCGCAGAGAAGTTCCGCGTGCTCTACCTGGGGTATGACGAAGAACTCTTCTACCCCCGCAGCGCGCCGCCCGAGCGCCCGTTCCGCGTATTCTACTACGGCTCGTTTCTGCCATTGCAGGGCATCGAGTACGTTGTACGGGCAGCAAAGTTGCTGGAAGACGAGCCGGATATCGTGTTTCAAATCGCGGGTGACGGCATGCGCTCCGGCGAGATCCGCGCCCTGGCCGAGTCGCTGAATTGCAAGAATATCGGCTTTCTCGGCTGGATACCCTACCATCAACTGCCCGATGCCATCGCCCAGGCTTCGGTGTGTCTGGGCGGGCATTTCTCAGATACTGCCAAGGCCCAGCAGGTGATCGCCACCAAGACGTTTCAGTTCCTGGGTATGGCCAAGCCGACGATTGTGGGTGACAATCCCGCCAACACCGAGATTTTCACTCACGGAGAGCACGTGTACATGTGTCGCGTGGCCGATCCGCGATCACTGGTTGACGCCATTCTCACCCTGCGCGCCAACCGCGCCCTGCGCGAAAAGATCGCCTGGGGCGGTTATCGGCATTCTATCGAGCGCTACAGCAGCGCGCGCATTGGCGCGGCGCTCCACGACATTCTGCGAGAAGCGCATGCGGCTGTGCCTGGTGAGTCTTGATTTCGCCCCGGTACGCACGTCGGGTCTGACCATTTACGCCGAGCGGCTGGCCCGCTTACTGGCGGACCGCGGCCACGAGGTCACGGTTATCGCGGCGCGCCGGGCTGGCCTCGCCGATCGGAGCGTGGTTGAGGGGATCGTAGTCGAGCGCCTGCCCATCGGCCGCAGCGACTGGATCGGCTACGGCCTGCGCGCCGGGCGCCATGTTGCGCGCCGGTGGGCCGCGGGCGCCTTTGATCTGGTCCACTTCCTGGATATTCACTTTGCCTGGGCCTACCACGGCCCCTTCGTGGCAAGCCTGCTCCAGTCATTCCGGCAGCGCCTCACCGCCGATGGCGGCCAGCCCTACGCCTCTTCGTGGCCCAACCGTGTGTTCCGGCGGGGCTACTACAGTGGCGCGCGGCGTTGGATGGAGCGCCCGGCCCTGCGCCGCGCTGGCGCGCTGGTCTCGTTGAGCGAGGCGACACGCCAGGAGTTCACGCGGCACTACGGCATTCAGCCCGAGCGCATCATCCTCACGCCACCTTCGATTGACACCACGCGCTTCGCCCCGCCGCACCCGGCGGCGGTCAGCGCCCTGCGCCAGCGCCTGGGCCTGGAGGGCAGACGGGTGCTCCTCCACGTAGGTTTTTCCACTCCGCGCAAGGGCCTGGAGTACCTGGTCGCCGCGCTGCCTGCCCTGCCCCCCGAGGCGCGACTGGTACTGGTCGGCACCTGGGAGCCGGGATACCGCGAGAAGGTGCGGGCTACGGCGGGCGCAGCCTGGGAGCGGGTGCTCGAAGCTGGCAGCGTGCCCGACGCCGAGATGCCGCTCTACTTCGCCCTGGCGGACGCGCTGACGCTCCCCTCGCTGCTCGAGGGCTTCGGGCTGCCGGCGCTCGAAGCGATGGCCTGCGGAACCCCGGTGATTGCAACCACCGCCGGTGCGCTGCCCGAGGTGGTCGGCGCCTGTGGGATCCTGGTTCCCCCGCGCGACACGCCAGCCCTGGTCACGGCGATCCGCGCCCTGCTGGAAGACGAGCCACGCCGCGCGCGCCTGTCGCGTTGCGCGCGCGAGCGCGCCTGCACGGCCTTTTCACCCGAACAGGAATACGCGACGATCATGCGGGCCTACCGCTGCCTGAGGTGAACATAGCCCCCGCACGGGAGGGTTGGGGAGGGCAAAGCCCTTCAACGGGTTTCACCTGCTCCGGGATAGGCTTCCTGGGACGCCAAGGGGAAATGAGCCAACGAATGGGAAACGAATAAACGAATGCGAGCGGCGTGGCTGACCCTGAGGTGAACATAGCCCCCGCGCGGGAGGGTTGGGGAGGGCAAAGCCCTTCAACGGGTTTCACCTGCTCCGGGATAGGCTTCCTGGGACGCCAAGGGGAAATGAGCCAACGAATGGGAAACGAATAAACGAATGCGAGCGGCGTGGCTGACTCTGAGGTGAACATAGCCCGCCCACGGGAGGGTTTGGGAGGGTTGCGCCCTCCCAGGAACCAACCCGCCCGCGGGGAGGGTTGGGGAGGGTTGCGCCCTCCCAGGAAACAACCCGCCCGCGGGGAGGGTTGGGGAGGGTTGCGCCCTCCCAGGAAACAACCCGCCCGCGGGGAGGGTCGGGGAGGGCACCGCCCTCCCAGGAAACAACCCGCCCGCGGGGAGGGTTGGGGAGGGCACCGCCCTCCCAGGAAACAACTCGCCCGCGGGGAGGGTCGGGGAGGGCACCGCCCTCCCAGGAAAAATCCATGTTCATCTCGTCGTTGTGCGGCGCAGCCGCATGGACGGCTGATGGTTTTTGATTAATGAACCTGCTTAACCCCTATGCTGCACCTGCTCTGGCACCTCATCAGCGCAAGCGCGCTAACGGCCCTCATTTGCGGCGCGGCCCTCGGCTATGGCGCCCTGGCGTTGCGTCCCCTGCGTCTGCCAGGCGCAACCCGCGCCGAGTACCTGCTCTTCGCCCTTGGCGCGGGCGGCGCCGCGCTCTCTCTGTTGATGCTCCTGCTCGGCGCGCTGGGCCTGATCGCCCTGCCGGTGAGCCTGACCGTTCTGCTCGCCGGGCTGGCGCTCGCCATCAGCCAGCGCGAGCACTGGCGGGCGCTGCCGCGCGCGCCGCTGCGGGAACCGGCGGCAACCCCGGCGGAACGGGCCGTCTGGCTGGGATTCCTGGCGGTCATCGCGCTCCCCCTGGGGTACGGCCTGTTTGCGCATGCCCTGGCGCCCCCGACAGACTACGATGTAGTGGCGTACCATTTTGCCATTCCCCGCCTGTACAGCGAGGCTGGCCGGATCGTGTACCTGCCCTACGTGCTCCACTCCAACTGGCCCCTCGGCACGGAGATGCTGTTTCTCATCGGCTTGCAGCTCAGCTCCGAGAGCGCGGCCCAACTGCTGACCCTGAGCTTCGCGCTGATGCTCTGCGCCGCGCTGGCGCTGTTTGGCGAGCGCTGGTTGCCCCGGGGAAGTGGCTGGCTGGCGGCAGCGATCTTCTGCGCCATACCCATGGTAACGCGGCTCGTCGGGACCGGGCTGGTCGAGATGCCCCTGGCCTGCTATACCTTCCTGGCCTTCTACGCTCTCTGGCACTGGCGCCAGAGTCGCGCGCGGGGCTGGCTCCTGCTCTCGGCAGGGTTGGCGGGCGCCGCGGCGGCCACCAAGCTCAACGGTGCCGCCGCCGCGCTCGTCTTCGCAACCCTGGCCGCGGCCCTGGCGGCCCTCGAAGGTCAGCCCCGGCGCGCCGTAGGGGTGTTCGCGGGCTACGGTCTGGTCAGCTTCCTCGTCGTGCTGCCCTGGTACCTCAAAGCCTGGATCCACACCGGCAATCCGATCTGGCCCTTCCTTTACCCTCTGCTGGGCGGGCGCAACTGGGACGAACTGGGCAGCATCTACCTGAACGGTTACCTGCGAACGACCAACATGGCCCCCACCTTCGCCAACTGGCTTACCGGCTTGTGGCAGGTGACCCGGGCCAACGGGCGCTTTGGCTCCTTCCTGCTCGGGCCATACGTGTTGACGCTCCTGCCGCTGGGCGTGCTGCCCCTGCTCTGGCGCCCGGCCCTGCGCCCCCTGCTCACGCTTCTCGGCCTGAGCCTGCTGGCCTTCTACAGCATCTGGTTCCTGTTGACCCATCAGACGCGCTTTCTCTTGCCGGCCATGCCCTTCGCCATCCTGTTCGGCAGCGCCGGCCTGGCCTGGGGATGTAGCCTGGCCCCACGCCTGCTGCGGATCGCCGTACTGGGCGGGCTGCTGGTGTGGCTGCTTGCGGGAGCGTGGATCTTCGACACCCACCAGCGTGAAACGGCGCAGCGCGCCCTGCCCTACCTGCTGGGCCAGATCGACCGCGAGACCTACCTGACCAGCATCTACGACGATTATCCCGCCTACGCCTACCTGAACCACCAGCTCGCCCCCGACGCGCGCGTCCTGCTGGCGCCGATGGACGTGCGGGGCTATTACCTGGAGCCGGACTACCTCTGGGCCAACGCGATCGGGCAGCGCTACCTGCGGCTGGAACAACTGGCCGACGCCGATGACCTCTACGCCGAGCTACAGCGTCATGGAGTCAGCCACGTGCTGATCAACACCCGCTTCGTGATCCAGGGTATTCCCTTCCAGCAGCACATCAACGACCTCCTGAACAGCCTGCTGGAGCGTTACGGGCGCCTGCTGTACGAACGCGGCGCCTCGCGCGTGTACGCCCTCGACGGCCCGAGGGCAGCCCGATAATGCCGTTGACATCCAGCGCCGCGCGATCTATAGTGTGCTGCTCAGAACTTGAACGGGACCCGGAAAGGCGTGGACGCGATCACCTCGAGCGCTATACCCCTGGAACGTATCGCCTGCCCGCTGTGCGCCGCAAGCGAGTACCAGGTGCGCTATCGGTTATCCGATCTGGCCCTCGAACGCCCCGGCGTCTTTACGCTGGTTGAATGCAGCGCGTGCGGCCTGCTTTACCAGAACCCCCGGCCAACCCTGGAAGCTATTGGCGCCTTTTATCCGCCCGAGTACGCGCCCTTCGAAACGCCGCCCTGGGTCGACCCGCGACCGCTCCGCCGGCTGGCCCATCTATACGGGCTGAAGAAGCGCTGGCGGGTCGTCGAAGACTACGCGCCGGCCCGCGCGGGCCGGCGTTCGATCCTCGACATAGGCTGCGCGACGGGGGTCTTTCTGGCTGCAGGAAGCGATGCCTGGGAAAAGACCGGCGTTGAACTGTCGGCCTACGCCGCCGACTACGCTCGGCAGCGTTTTGGACTACGGGTGCATACCGGCGTTCTGGAGGACACGCCCCTGGAGGAGCAGCAGTTTGACGTGGTGACCATGTGGGACGTGCTTGAGCACCTGCACGATCCCCTGGGCAGCCTGCGGCGCGTGCGCGCCCTGCTGCGGCCCGACGGCGTGCTGGTGGCGCGCGTGCCCAACCGCGCTGCGGTGGAAGCCCGGTGGTTCGGCGACGCCTGGGCCGGCTTCGATCAGCCACGGCATACCTTCGTGCCCGACCGCGCCACGCTGACCGTGTTGCTTGAACGCGCCGGGCTGCGCCTCGTGGCTCTGCCTCCACTGGGCGGCAGCTATGCTATGCTTGTCCTGAGCTGGACCTTCTGGCTCAACCAGCGCATGGGCGACGGCTGGCAACGCCGGCTTGCGCGGCGCGTGATTGACAACCTGCCGGTGCGCCTGGCGCTGCTACCCGCAATCTGGTTTATGGAACATCAACTGGGTAAGGGCTCATCCCTTACCGTTGTTGCCCAACCGGCATGTCATGCTTAAAACCCTGTGGAAGCATGGACGCCTGATCAGCCACAACGCTCAGTGGCGTCGAATCGCGCTGGTCCTGATCCTCCTGGCCAGTCTTGGCGCGGTCCTCTGGATCATTGTGCGCGACTGGTACAACCTGGTAACCTATGACTGGCGCTTCGAGTGGGGCTACCTGGCCCTGAGCGGGGTCGCCTACATCGGTGCGCTGGCGCTGGCGATTGCGGCCTGGATCGTGATCATGACCGGATTGCGCGCGCGCCTCTCCTGGAAGGAGCACGGGCGTTACTTTCTCTACTCCTGGATGGCGCGGCGCCTGCCGACACCCGCGCCCTTCGTCGCCAGTCGCGTCCTGCTCTACGAGCAGGCCGGCGTACCCCGGCGTCTGAGCCTGGCCGGCATGCTCTGGGAGCAACTGCTACTCTTTGCCTCTGGAGGCTGGCTCGTCGTCCTGCTCTTCCCGTTCACCCCCACCCTGAGCGAGCGCGTGCCGCTGGCACCAGCGATCCTGCTGGCGCTGATCTGCGTTGGTCTCGTATTGCAGCCGCAGGTCCTGGCACGCGGGCTGAATTGGGTGCTGCGCCGCTGGAAGCGCGAGCCGCTTACCACCATGCTGACGGTTCCTGGCGCCCTGGCCGCTCTCATCCTCCACATGCTGCTCTGGCTGAGCGGTGGGGTGATCTTTTTTCTTATGGTTCGTTCGATCTATCTGATCAACTGGGAACTGCTACCTGTATTCGTCCAGATCTGGGTAGCCAGCGGGCTGATCGGCTACATCTCGTTCTTTGTGCCCATCATACCCGGCGTGCGCGATATGGGTATGATCGCCCTGCTGACGATAATCGTGCCGCTCTCGGTAGCGCTGATCATAGCCCTGCTGGTGCGGCTGTGGATCACGGTGAATGAACTGTTCTGGGCACTGGTGTTCTCGCGGTTATAATACCAATTACAATACCAATTACCGTTGATGATGCCGCATTGCCTGAAGCGATTTCAGGCGTTGTGCTGCCCAGCGTGGCAATCCACAATCCAAAATCTAAAATCCAAAATGGTATAAGGCTGTGCCGCACCCTGCCGGAATGCAGGTTGTTTCCTGGATGGGCTACGCCTGACCAAACCCTCCCCACAGGGAGGAGCGTGGGGAAACCGGGTTTCCCCATTTCCCAACCGCTGTTGGGAGCGGCTGGCACCCCTCACAGGCAGGGGGATGGGGAACCCGGGGTTCCCCGTATGTTCACCTCAGTCATCCATGCGGCTGCGCCGCACAACGCCGGAATGAAAATATTATTGTTCTTGGGAGGGCTGCGCCCTCCCAAACCCTCCCGCGGGCGGGCTATGTTCACCTCAGACGGTCATGCGCATAGCGCACAACGCCGGAATGAAAATACGTGTTCTCGGGAGGGCTTTGCCCTCCCAAACCCTCCCCGCTGGCGGGTTGGTTCCTGGGAGGGGGTAGGGGCGCGGCGGCGCCGCGCCCCTACTACGCCCAAACCCTCCCGCGGGCGGGCTATTTTCACCTCAGCGTTCTGGCTGCTCTGGCTGTGGCGCGCCATATCTGAAGCGCTGTCTATGCCGTGGTACCCGATCGAGATCCGCCATACCTCGAGCGAAGAAGCCGAACGACGGGCCTATGACCGCATCTACACTGAGCGTGGGCTGCACCAGCGCGACTCGCTCTACCTGTGGTTCCTTGACCGGGTGCGCCGCGTTGCGCCGCCACCGGCGCACCTGCTCGACGTCTCCTGCGGCGAAGGAGATTTTCTGCGCTTTGCGCGCCGGGCGGGCTACAGCGTAACCGGCTTCGACTTCTCCCTGGGCGCGCTCCGGTGTCTTGACCGGCGCGGCGGGGCGGACATCCCAGTGGCGCTGGCCAACGCTCAGGAACTGCCCTTCGCCGACGCAAGCTTTGACGTGGTAACGAACATCGGCAGCCTGGAGCACTACTTTGACCCGGGTCAGGCAGTTGGCGAGATGGCGCGTGTGCTGCGCCCCGGGGGCCGGGCGATCATCCTGGTGCCAAACGCCTACGGGATCTTCGGCAACGTGCTGCACGTGCTCCGCCACGGCGAGGTGTTCGATGATGGGCAGCCCCTGCAACGCTACGCCACCCGGCGCTCCTGGGAGCGGCTCCTGGCCGACCACGGGCTGATCGTCCAGCGCGTGCTGGTGCTCGAACGCCCCTTCCCCCGCACGGCGCGCGACTTCTGGTGGATGGCCCGGCGCCCGCACACCTTTGTGCGCGCCGTGTTTGGCGGCCTGGTACCGGCAAACCTGGGTGACCAGTTGATCTTTGTATGCACCCTGCCCTGATGTGAAAATAGCCCGCGCGCGGGAGGGTTTGGGAGGGCTTCGCCCTCGCAGGAAACAACCCGCCCGCGGGGAGGGTTTGGGAGGGCTTCGCCCTCCCAAGAATAATTATTTTCATTCCGGCGTTGTGCGCCATGCGCATGACCGTCTGAGGTGAAAATACGGGGAA